>JADGQW010000215.1 GCA_017881505.1 Gemmatimonadales bacterium | reverse complement strand
GCGGACGTGAAGATGGAACGATGGTGAGAGCGGGATGCGCGGTGCTGGGCGCCGCCGGGATGGCCCTCGTCGCCTGCACCGCGAAGGACGCCGGCCCCCCAGCGGCGGACAGCGCCGCGACGCGTGCCACCGCCCCGGCTCCGGCCGCCGCCGCAGCGACTTCCGCGCCGCGGCCACACGTCTCTCCCGAAGTGGAAGCGGTCTGCGCGGCGGTGGCCGGCTGGTGGCGCCGCGACCGTTCGGCGACCGTGCTCCTCGCCGACAGCCTGGCGACCCCGCCGTCGGGGGACACGGCTGTGGCCGGGTGCCTCGTCGTCGCCCGACAGGAGCACGGGATGAAGCGGGACGCCGACGCCCCGCGCGACACCGTCGCCGAGCGGCTGGGCGCCGCCGTGACCCTCGTGCGGTCGTCAGGGAAGGGCTGGATCGAGCTGATCCGCTACATGGCCGACGGCCCGGATGGAGGGTCGAGCGCCTTCCAGCGCGGCGTCGTGCGGTGCGCGATGGAGCTGCGGTGGGATGGCGGCGACGACAGCGACCCGTCGTACGTGCCCGAGGAGTGGTACGAGGAGCACACGCTCTGCTGGGCGGCGCCCGAGGGGATCGCCGTGTCGGACACCCTGCGCTAGCGGCGCGCCCGGGAACCGCCCAGTGAAACGGCCCACGCCGATCCGCGCCTTCACCTACGCCCTCCCCGGAGGGTGGACGGTGCGGGCGGGCCGCAGCGACGCCGACAACGACCGCCTCAGCATCAAGGCCGCCGAGCCCGACGACTGGTGGTTCCACGTGCGCGGGATGCCGGGGAGCCACGTCATCCTCCACGGCCCGCCCGCAGCCGAGGCGGACAAGGAGACCCTGCGCGTTGCGGCGGCGATCGCCGCCTACCACAGCAAGGCACGCGAGGGGGGCGTGGTGGCGGTCTCCTGCACGCGGGCCCGCTTCGTCACGAAGCCGCGGGGCGCGAAGAGCGGCACGGTGGAGATCCGCAAGGAATCCGTGGTGAAGGTCCGGCCCGCGCTCCCCGCCGGCGCGGCCGCTGCAACCAACGCAGGGGAACTCCCGTAGGGAGAGGGGACCGCGATGCCGCCGCGCGAGGGTGATTCGAGAGCGACCCTGCCCCGCCCGCCGGTGTCCAACGTGAAGGCCTCTCTCCCGGAACCCCGATGCTCACGCTGGCCCCACTGCTGCTCGCAGCCCTGAGCCTGCCGCAAGATCGCCCCACCGCACCCGCACCCGTTCCCGTGCCCGATTCCACCCTGCGCGCCCTCGCGGTCCGCGCCGTGCACGCGCCCGTGATCGACGGCCGCGACGGCGACGACGTGTGGCGCGCCGCGCCCGCCATCACGGCGTTCCGGGAGTTCCAGCCGGTGCAGGGGAAAGCGCCGAGCTACGCGACCGTCGCGAAGGTCGCGTATGATGACCGGAACCTGTACGTCTTCGTGCGGGCCTTCGATCCGGATCCGGCGACGGTCTCGCGGCTGCTCGCGCGCCGCGACGGCTGGCCTCCGGGCGACCACATCGTCGTCGTCGTGGACTCGTACCACGACCGCCGCACCGGCTACGAGTTCGGCGCCTGCCCGTCGGGGGCGCGCTACGACGCCGTCCTCACCAACGACGGCGACGAGGACAGCGCCTGGGACGGCGTCTGGGACCTCGCGACCACGGTGGATTCCCTCGGCTGGACGGCCGAATACCGCATCCCCCTCTCCCAGCTCCGCTATGCCGACGCGCCGGAGCACACTTTCGGCCTCGCCATCGCCCGCGACATCGGGCGGACCAACGAGCGCGTGAGCTGGCCCGAGCTGCATCGCGACCGGCCGGGGATCACCTCGCAGCTCGGCGACCTCGGCGGCATCGCGGGCATCTCCGCGCCGCGGCGCCTCGAGGTCCTCCCCTACGTCGTGACGAAGAACGTCACCACCACGCGCGACACCGGCTACGGCCGCGCCCAGCGCTTCACCGCCGGCGCCGACATCAAGTACGGGGTCACCTCGAACCTCACCCTCGACGCCACCGTCAACCCCGACTTCGGCCAGGTCGAGGCCGACCCGGCGGTACTGAATCTCTCCGCCTTCGAGACCTTCTATCAGGAGAAGCGCCCCTTCTTCATCGAGGGGAATGGCCTCCTCCGCTTCAGCGTCAACTGCAACAGCATCAACTGCAGCAACGAGGGCCTGTACTACTCGCGGCGCATCGGGCGCGCACCGCAGCTCGCCGGACAGTTCGGCGACGCCGCGTCCCCCACGGCCACCACGATCCTCGGCGCGGCCAAGCTGACGGGGCGCCTCGCGGGTGGCCTTTCCATCGGCGTCCTCGACGCCGTCACGCAGCGGCAGACCGGACCCCTGGACCGCATCATCGAGCCCGGGACGAACTACGCGCTGGTCCGCGCCAACCAGGATCTGCGGGGCGGCGAGACCGGGATCGGAGTGATCGGCACCATCGTCACCCGCGCGCTGGACGATTCGTCGCGGCCCTACCTTCGCACCAGCGCGCTGGTCGGCGGCGTCAGTCTGCGGCACCGTTTCCTCAACCGGCAGTACCAGCTGCAAGCCTCCCTCACGGCCAGCCGGGTAACGGGCACAGCGTCCGCCATCGACTCCACGCAGCAGTCGTCGGTGCACTACTACCAGCGGCCCGACGCGGGGCTCCGGTACGACCCGGCGCGCACCGCCCTCGGCGGGGACGCCGAGCAGATCCGGTTCGCGAAGGTGGGCGGGGGGAACGTCCTGTTCGAGACGAGCTACCAGCGCATCTCCCCCGGATACGAGCTGAACGACCTCGGCTACCTGCGGCGCGCCGACTGGCAGGAGCAGGGGACGTGGGTGGGGCTGCAGTTCCGCACGCCGACGAAGTGGTACCAGGAGCTGAGCTGGAACCTCAACGAGTGGAACGACTGGACGGCGTCGGGGCTCCTCCTCGGCCAGTACCTGAACTCGAACGTCCACATCCTCCTGAAGAACCACTGGTGGATCAACGCGGGGGGCACGGTGAGCGGGCTCCTCGCCACGCAGTACTGCGACCGCTGCGCCCGGGGGGGCCCCGCCCTGCGGTCCTCGCCGAGCATCTCCCCCTGGGCGGGGATCGAGGTGGACTCGCGCTGGCGCAAGACCGTCTCCCCGGCCTTCTACGTCAACTACAGCCGCGGGTCGGTGGGACGGTCTACGTATCTCAACGTGAATCCCCAGATCACGGCGCGGATCTCGTCGCAGTGGAGCACGACCGTCGGCGTGTACCTCGAATGGAACGACCCCGACAACCAGTGGTACGGCAACCCCACCGACATGGCGGGGACACACTACACGTTCGCGCATCTCAAGCAGCGGACGGAGAGCGTCCAGCTCCGCCTCGACTACACCGCCTCGCCGACCCTCACCTTCCAGGCGTACGCCGAGCCGTTCGTGAGCAAGGGAGTGTACAGCGACATCCGCGAGCTGAACCTCCCGCGCGCCGCGGCGTACACCGACCGCTTCCGCCCCTACGGGCCGCCCGGCGCGACCAGCGGCTTCAACTACCAGCAGTTCCGCTCCAACGTGGTGCTGCGGTGGGAATACCATCCCGGCTCGACCATCTACCTCGTCTGGACGCAGGGGCGCCAGGACTCGGCCTCCCCCTACGACACCGCGTCGTTCGGATCCGACCTGCGGAACCTGTTCGATACGCACCCCGACAACACCTTCCTCATCAAGGTGTCGCACTGGCTCGACTGGTGAGCCGGCGGGGACCCCGGTGAGCGCCACGGCCGCCTCCGCAAGAGGGCGGCCGGTGCTCCCCTGGTCGCCACGGCCGCCTCCGCGAGGGGGCGGCCGTTCCGCTTGCGGCCACCGCGGTCCGCCGGCACCTTGCTGCGGCTTCCGCTCGCGCGGGCGGCACGCGGCTTGCGCGCGTCGGAGGCGGCCCACCCCAGGAGACTCGCATGACCACCCGGGAAGCGGTGACGGACTTCGTGGCCCAGCGCCGGCTGGCGTTGGTCGGGATGTCTCGCACCGGCCGGAAGTTCGGCAACGCCGCGTACAAGGAACTGGTCGCG
>JADGQW010000214.1 GCA_017881505.1 Gemmatimonadales bacterium | reverse complement strand
TGGTTGTATCCTCGATGCGACTAGTTCGCGACGTAGGCGATGCTCGCCTGGACCAGGCGGGGGGGCACGCCCTGCACCGCCGGCTCGGCGCTGACCGCTCGGCTGGGCATCCATCCCGACTGGCCGCCAGGCTGCGCCGCGGGCATCAGCCGGACCTGGGCCCCGACGGCCCCGGCGACTTCCAGCACCCCGACGCCCGGGACCGCGAGGCGCTGGGCATGCCGCTCCGGCGCGGCAACGGCTGCGGCGGGGGAGTCCGCCTGAAGTGCATAGGTGGAGTAGGACGAGGTCACGGTGGCCGTAGCCTGGATGGCCGCCGACTGCTGCGCGGACGCGCTGCGTGCGAGGCCGGGAAGCGCGCCGCACCACGCCACGAGGATCAGGGCGACCAGCGCGCCGCACGCGAGGCGTCCCCGGCGACCGGCTGGAGCGCCTTCCCGGGCCCGCGACCCGACGCTGCACGACTGGTGCGTTGCCATCGCCAACAAAGGTGCGGCCGGACGTCACGGCGACCCATCAGCGCAACGGGCGGCGCGCCGTGGGGATGCGGTGCGGGAGCTGTGAGGGAACCCCTACGACGCGCCCGGTCACGGCGGCGCGTGCGGCGGCGTCAGATCAGGTTGCGCAGGAGGGCGTAGCGGACGAGGTCGGCGTTGGTCCTGAGGGCGAGCTTGTCGAGCACCCGTGCCCGGAAGGTGGAGACGGTCTTGGGGCTCACGCCGAGGAGCGCGGCGATCTGCTTCAGGCTGTGCCCGCCGGCCACGAGGCGGAGGACCTCGAACTCCCGGTTGGAGAGCTTCTCGTGCGGCGGCTTGTCGCCCTCGCTCACGAGTCCGAGCGCGAGCTGTTCGGCGAGGGCGTCGGTGACGTAGTGCCGGCCCTGGGCGACGCGGCGCACCGCCTCCACCAGGTCCGCGGGCGCGTAGCCCTTGGTGAGGTACCCCACAGCGCCGCCGCGCAGCGCGCGCACCGCGAACTCCTCCTCCGGCTGGGCGCTCAGGATCAGCACCTTCGCGCCGGCGTGCGCCGCGTGCACCCCGCTCAGCACCTCCAGGAAGTCTGGGCCCGGCATCCCGATGTCGAGGACGACCACGTCGGGCTTGAGATGGCGGGCCGCCTCGATCGCGTCGTCGCCGCGCGCCACCTCGCCAACGATCTCGATCTCGACGGCGCCCTGGAGGATGCGGCGTACGCCCTCGCGCACGACGGGATGGTCGTCGGCGATGAGGACCCGTGTCACGGCGCGCTCCCCGTCCCGCCGGCCGGCGGCTCGACGAGCGGCAGGCCGACGCGGAGCGTCGTCCCCTCGTCAGGCGAGGACTCCGCGGCCACCGTCCCCCCGCTCTCCGTCACCACGGCGTAGACCGCCGGGAGCCGCAGGCCCCCCTGGTGGCCCCGGTCGGCGACGAACGGCTCGAAGATCCGTGCCAGCGCGTCCGGCTCGAACACGCGGTCCCTGGCGCGCACGACGAGGAGTGCCAGCGGATCGCCCGCCGGAGGCGCCGCACCCTCGCGCCCCGTCTCGAGGATGACCTCGTGGCCCGCCGTCATCCCGCTCGCCGCCGCCGCGAGGAGATCGGCGGCCAAGCGGACGAGGCGGGGCGCTTCGCCGTGCACCCACAGGGGGTCGCCGGCCAGACGCAACACCAATCCGGTGCGCGCCGGGAGCGCACCGCGCAATTCTCCCTCGGCGCTCCGCAGCACGGCGTCGAGGTCGGAGGGCGTCGTGCCGAGGGGCTCCGCGTGCACGAACCCGCGGATCGCGCTGAGGAACTGCGTGCCCGCCTCGACGCTCTGGGACACGGCGTTCAGGTCGGCCTGCGCCTCCGAGCCGGCGGGGACCTCGCCCTCGAGCAGGTAGAGCATCGTGCGGATGCTGCCGAGGTAGTTCGCGACCTCGTGGGCGAGGACCCGCGCGGTGCGCAGGGAGGCGTCCATCCGGACGGCACGGAGCCCGTCGGCGCCCGCATCTTCCGCCCGCGCCGCCATGCCCCTCGCGCGCAGCGCGTCCACCAACTCCGCCAACTCGGCGGCCGTGGCATTCAGATGCACGAGGGACGGACTGCGCGGCGCTGGATCGCCCATGACCACTCTACCGGATGGCGTGCGAAGAGGTGACCCGATCCGCCCCAAGGTCGCGGGCGGCCGAGGTAGGGGCAAGTGCGGCGGCGCCGCGGCCGTCTCCCTGGTGGCGCCGGGCGCCCCCGCGCCGTTGTGCCCCCGCGAGCCGGGGGGTAGACTCCGCTGCGTCGAACGCCCTCGCCGCGAGACCCTCCCGCGACGAGGCGCCGGGAGCCGGGAGGACGCGATGGCTCGTGTGCTCGTCGTGGACGACCAGCCGGACTTCCGGCGCGCGACGATCCGCCTCCTGGAGCGCGCGGGCCATACCGCCACGGAGGCCGCGAACGGCGCCGAGGGCCTCCGTCAGATCGCCGCCCACCCCACCGACCTCGTCGTCACCGACCGCGCGTCCTCGAGGAACCGCCGGACCACGTGGCGGTTCGTGGCGTTGTCGTCCACGACGAGCACCCGGGCACGGTCCAGGACCCCGCTGGAGAGCGCGGGCGCCGGCTCGGGCGCGCCGCGCTCGACCCGCAGCGTCAGTGCGAACAAGAACACGGTCCCGCTCCCGGGCGTGCTCTTCACCGACAGCTCGCCGCCCATCAGACGGACCAGGCGACGGGAGATCGCGAGTCCCAGCCCCGTGCCGCCGTAGCTCCGCGTCGTCGAGACGTCAGCCTGCGCGAATTCCTCGAACACCGTCTCCAGCTTGTCGGCGGGGATCCCGATCCCCGTGTCGCGCACCTCGAACACCACCTGCGCGGCCTCGCCGTCCGCCCGGACCGGGGCGGCGCGCAGGACCACCTCACCCCGGGGCGTGAACTTGACCGCGTTCCCCACCAGGTTGATCAGCACCTGGCGCAGCCGGCCCGGGTCCCCGCGCACCAGCGGCGGAAGGTCCGGGGCGATGTCGGCCACCATCTCGAGCCCCTTCTCGAACGCCCGGGCCCCCAGCAGGCCGGCCACCGAATGGACCAGGGTGGGGAGGTCGAACGCCGTGTCCTCGAGCTGGATGTACCCCGCCTCGATCTTCGAGTAGTCCAGCACGTTGTTGAGGATGTCGAGCAGCGCCTCCCCGGAGGTCTTCACCAGGTCCGCGGCGCGCCGCTGATCCGCCGTGAGCTCGGTGTCGAGCAGAATCTCGATCATCCCGAGGATGCCGTTCAGGGGCGTACGGATCTCGTGGCTCATGTTGGCGAGGAAGGCGGCCTTGGCCAGGGCCGCCCGCTCGGCCACGTCGCGGGCCTCCTCGAGGGCCTGGCGCACGCGCACCGCCGCGCCGATGTCCCGCGCGATCCCGATGAAGCCGGCCGGCCGGCCCTGTGCGTCCCGCTCGGCCAGGACCGAGAAGGAGAGGGTGCGCCGCTCCCCACCCAGCCCCTGGTGCACCGTCTCGTGGTCCACGACCCGCCCGCCGGCGAGGAGCCGCTCGAACGCCGTCCGATCAGCCGCGACGTGCTCGGGCACGGCCCGCTCGATGAACGGACGCCCCAGCAATTCCTGCGGGTCCGCCCCGTAGATCTCCCGCGCCGCCGGATTCAAGTACGTCCACCGGCCCTCGAGGTCCACGCGGAAGACGAGATCGGTGGCGGATTCCACGAGCGCGCGGTACTGCGCCTCGGCTTCGCGCAGCGCCGCCTCGCCGTGCTTCACCACGGTGATGTCCTCGTACAGGACGAAGAGCGTCCCGTCCGGGTCGCCCTGGACGGCGGCGGCCGACAGCCGCACAGGGATGCGGCGACCGTCCTTCCGCTGCCGTTCCGCTTCCCGCAGAACGACGCGGCCGCTCCGGGTGTCCTCCTGCAGGGTCTGCGCGGCCGCGCGCTCCGACTCAGGCACGATGAGGTCGTTGATGTTCCGGTCCACACATTCGGCGACCGTGTAGCCGAACATCCGCTCGAACGCCGGATTGACCGCGGTGACGTGGCCCGTGACCTCGACCGCGGCGATCGCGACGGGCGCACTGCCCAGGAGCGCGCTCAGGA
>JADGQW010000213.1 GCA_017881505.1 Gemmatimonadales bacterium | reverse complement strand
GCGGCCGGCGTCGGTGGACTTGTAGACGCCGTCGCCGTAGCCGCAGGAGTCGCGAAGGGTGGACTCGCCCGTCCCCACGTACACGACGTCGGGCGCCGAGGGAGAGACGGCGAGCGCCCCGACGGAGGCGACCCCCTGGCCGTCGAAGACGGGTCGCCACACGCGACCGCCGTCCAACGTCTTCCAGACGCCGCCGTTCACGGAGCCGAAGTAGAACTCGTTAGGGCGGCCCTTCACCCCGGACGCCGCGGCCGCCCGCCCGCCGCGGAACGGTCCGAGGAGTCGCCACTGGAGGGCCGGCGCGAGGCCGGCCACCTGCTGCGGCGCGGTGGCGCCTGCCGGACCCGCTCCGGTCGGCGCCCCCGGCCAATCGAGGCGGAAACGCCTGCCGAAGAGGGAGAGCGCCCACCCCGTCTGGCCGGCGCGGACCAGGAAGTCACGTCGTGAGAACACCGGCACCCCCTCTCGCCCGCGCGCGCGGGCCGCGGTTCACCCCTTGCACACCGGAGGGCCGAACTGCGCCCGCAGCGCCGCCTGCGGATCCGTCGGCGCGGCCGGCGGCGGCTGCCGCGGCCAGGTGTTGTCGGTGACGTCGCGGTCGGGGAAACGGCAGTGCGGGTCGAGCACGATGCGCTCGATGCGCCGCGCGCCGAACTCGAGGCGCGCCTCGAAGGTCCGGCTTCCGGCGAACCACACGTCCACCGGGTACGTCACGATCGCCGTGGAGTCGTCCACCATCTGCGCGTTGGCCATCCGGCGGATGGCCGGCCCCGTCGGCGCGAAGTGCACCGCGAGCACCACCGGCGAGGGCATCTGGCCGTCCTCGCGCACGACGACGGTCGTCCGAGAGCCCTGCGTCCGGACGTCCTGAATCGAGCCGTTCACCGCGTCGGTCGTGAAGAGCCACGAATACCAGAACCACCCGAGGTCCTGGTGCAGCGCGTTGCTCATGAAGAAGGCGTAGTCCCAGGGCGAGGGATGCTTGAAGCGCCAGGCGTGCGCGTACTCGCTCATCGCGCGCCACACCGCCGAGTCGCCTACCACCCCACCCAGCATCGAGAGCATCAGCGGCGCCTTCTGGTACGCCTGGAAGGAGTACATCGGGCCGCCGTAGTTGGCGTCCCACATCAGCGGGGCCTCGCGCTCGTCGCCGCTGATGCGGCCGTACGCCTGGCCGATCCCGTCGAGGTTGGCGGGCTGGTTCATCCGGTCGAAGCGGGAGAGGGCGTTCATATACTGGTTGAAGCCCTCGTCCATGAAGCCGTACCAGGTCTCGTTGGTGCCGACCATCATCGGCCACCACTCGTGCCCCGCCTCGTGGTCGCCGGCGCCGGCGGCCGACATGATCATCATCGGGTACTCCATCCCGTTCTCCGGCCCGTCGGTCAGGGTCAGGAGCGGGAAGGCGTACGGCATCCAGAGCTTGGAGTAGAACTCGAGGGCGTGGCGCACCACCGGCCCCGCCTGCGCGTACTGCGCCGTCTTTCCCGGGGTGTAGAACATGTAGACGGGGATCGGGCCCTTGCCGGGGATCGTCGCGCGCGTCGCGTCGAAGAGGTAGCTCCGCGAGGCGCCCCAGGCCACGTCACCCACGGTGTCGGCCACGAAGTGCCAGACGAGCCGGTCCCCCGTCGCCGTCGCGGTGCCGGGGCCCATCTCGCTCTGCGCGACGATGTGCAGCACCGAGTCGGACTCGAGGACGTGCGTCAGACGCTCCCGCACGGTGGGAGAGAGGACCTCCTGCGGGTTCTGGAGCACCCCGCTCGCGCCGGCCAGCCACCCGGCGGGGAGATCGAGCTTGAGGTCGAAGCGGCCGAAGTTGTTGTAGAACTCCGACCCGCCGAGGTAGGGGTCGGTGTCCCACCCGCCCTGGCGCAGGTCGTCGTACATCGCGACACGCGGATACCACTGCGCCACCTGATAGACGGAGTCGCCCCACGCCCCCATCCGGATGCCGCGGGTGTTCGGGCCGAGCTTCGGAACGGTGAAGTGCCACTCGGCGGTGAGCATGAAGCTCGAGTGCGCCGGCACCGGCGTCGGGAGGGTGATCATCGCCAGCGTCTGCGTCAGGTTGTAGGCGGCGAGCGTGACCTGCTGCGGAGCCGCGTTGGGGCCGCGGCCGCCGAAGCGCGGCGGCGGGTTGAGGTCCACCGCCTGCCCGTTCACGGTCAGGGCCGTGACCTGCATCCCGTCGGTGAGGGTGGGCGCGGTCTCGCTGCGGGGCACGTTGGAGGAGAAGATGTTCTGGTCGAGGCGCAGCACGATGACGCGCAGGGCGGAATCGCCGTTGTTCTGCACCGTGACCCGCTCGCGCCCGGTCACCACACCGGCGGGGGCGTCGAGCCGCGCCTCGATGGTGTAGTCGGTCCACTGCTGCCAGTAGCGCGCGCCCGGGCGGCCCGTGGAATCCCGCGTCCCCGCCGTGAAGGCGCGGCGGATCATGTTGGTGAGGGGGATGTCGCGGCGCACGGCGCGCTCGGGCGGGGCGGCCGGCCTGGCGGCCTGGGCGAGTGCTGCGGACGGTGCGGCGGCCAGGCCGGCCACCAGACACGAGGCGAGGAACGAGCGAGCGCGCATTCGGACCCCCGGAGCGTGGGACAAGGCAGGGCCTCGGCGGCCCGTGCAGACAGGTATCAAGGAGTACTACGGAATATGGGGCGGAGTCGCTGCGGACGCCGCCCCACCCTTCCCACCGGCCCGCCGCGGCCGGGGCCTACGAGACCGATTTCGCGACCGTCACGCCCCGCGCGCGCAACTCGTCCATCATCCGCGTGAAGAACCGGTCGTCGCCAGCGAGGAGCTCCGGCGGGTTGACGCCGGGGCGCGCCAGCTCGCCGCGGGCCAGCATCCGCGCCACGACGGCGCAGGGGAAGCCGGTAGTGCGCGCCATCGAGTGGAAGCCGGTGGCGGGGTCGGCCTCGTCGTAGAGGTCCCACGTCCACGTGGTCCGCGCACCCTTCAGGACGCCGGTGACCTGCACCCGCATCACCGTGAGGTCGGCCTCGCCCTCGGGGAGGCGCCAGGCGTCGAAGAGGAGCTTCGTCGTGACGTCGTAGGGACGCACCTTCGCTCCCCCGATGTCCAGCGGCTCCAGCGAGAGGAACCCCGTCTCCCGGAGCATCCGCATCTTCTCGACGTGGCCCGGCCAGCGGAGGGTCTTCTCCTTCATGTTCGGGGCGTGGAGGGTCTGCGCGAGGCTGCGGAGCCCATCGGTGTTGAAGGCCTCGACGCTGCCGACGACAGGCAGCTCCACCGGCTCGATGTCGGTGAGGGCGGGCTTCGTGACCAGCGTCCCGTTCTCGACCCAGCGCGCGGGGCGCAGGTACTCCTCGATCACGTCCACGCCCGAGAAGACGACGCGGTACTCGTAGGGCCAGAGCCGCCGCTTCGGCAGGCCGCCCACGAGGATGAGCATCGTCTCCACGCTGTCGAACTCGTGCTCGGCGCGGCCGCAGAGGAGGTTCGAGAGGCCGGGGGCGACGCCGCAGTCCACCACCGCGGTGACGCCTCGCGCCTTGGCGAGGGCGTCGAGCTGGAGGAAGTCCTCGGGCATGAAAGCGATGTCGGCGTAGGGCTTCCCGGCCTCGATGACGAGGCGGAGGATGCGCAGTCCCATGTGCCCGGGGGCCGAGCCCACGACAACGTCGGCGGGGGCGATGGCCTTCCGGATCGCGGCGTCATCGGTGAAGTCGAGGGGGAGAGTGGTGAGTCCCTCGGCGCGGAGGCGCGCGAGGGTGGCGGGGTCGCGCTCGGCGACGGTGACCGCAAGATCCTTCTCCAAGGCGAGGTCGCGGGCCATCACGCGGCCGACGAGACCACCACCCAGGACGACGATCTGCTTCACGCAAAGCTCCTGGTGCGGCCGGCGGTTCGTCCGCCGGGCGCAGAGAAACTACACCGAACGGATACGGGCACCATCCGGGGCCGAGAAGCCACGTCAGCGCGGAGTCCGCATCAGGCGGAGTCACGGGAAACCACCGCGAGATGCGAAGAATCGGGCGGTCGGAGGCCGTTCCGGCTCGCACTCGAGGGTGCGCCAAGTCCGCTGT
>JADGQW010000212.1 GCA_017881505.1 Gemmatimonadales bacterium | reverse complement strand
GGCTGAAGGCCACGACCTTCACGACGGTCTGGTCGGACGGCACGCGCGTGTACGCCGGAGCACTGGGCGAGGTCTTCTGCCTCGATGCGGCGACCGGGCACGTGCTGTGGCACAATTCCCTCAAGGGGCTCGGCCGAGGCATCGTCGCGTTCCCCGGTGGGGGCGTGGAAGCCGCGGCCGCCCTGGCGGCTGCTCAGGCCGCAGCCGCGGCCGGCGCGTGAAGCCCCCGGCGCACCCAGGCACCGGGAGGCGATCCGTGCTCGGAAGGGCGAAGCTCACCGCGTTCGCGGCGACCGCACACCCGCGCCGCGCCAAGGCGTTCTACCAGCGCACGCTCGGGCTCCGCCTGCTCACCGACGACCGCTTCGCCCTGGCGTTCGACTCCAACGGCGTGCAGCTGCGCGTCCAGAAGGTCGAGCGGGTCACGCCCCCGTCCTTCACGGTCCTCGGCTGGGAGGTCTCGAGCATCCGCCGGGCGATGACCGCGCTCGCGAAGGCCAGCGTGGCGTTCGAGCGCTACGCCTTCCTCGAGCAGGACGCCGCCGGGGTGTGGACCGCGCCGAGCGGCACCAGGGTCGCGTGGTTCAAGGACCCCGACGGCAACCTGCTCTCGCTCGCCGAAGCTCCGGCCGACCGGACGACCGCACCGGGGAGGCGCCGGTGACGGCCCGGCCGGCCGACCGGAGCCGGGGGCTGTCCACCCGCGCCGCCCTCGTCTCGCTGGTGGCCGCGGCCGCGCTCGCGTGCCTCCCGTCGCGGAGCGAGGCGCAGGCCCCCGCCCCGCCGGCGCTGGGCCGGGACTCGCTCTTCGCCTGCGCGTCCCGCCTCGCGACCGCGGCGGGCTTCCGGCGGGTCACCGCCGTCCCGCAGGATCGCCTGGGCATGATGCGCATGCGCGACATCCCCGGCGCGAGCTACTTCCTCGACGGCCTCCGCGTGGCGCCCGCGCCGCCGGACTCCGCCGGGGCGGCGCCACCGCAGGTCCGCGTCACGACGTTCGTCGTGTCGCGGGCGACCGGCTTCAACCAGCGCGAGATCCCGCCCCCGGTGGCGCTGAACGCACTGGCCGACAGCATCCGGCAGGTGTGCCGGGCGCGGCGCTAGGGTCACGGACCCCACCCACCCCAGAGGAGAACGGTCATGCGCGTGCACGTGAACTACCTCGCCGTCCTCGCCGCCGCGCTCGCGAGCTACGTCCTCGCGACGGTCTGGTACGGCGTCCTCTTCGCCGGCGCGTGGAAGCAGCTCACCGGCATCACGGAGATGAAGCCCTCGCCCCGGAAGATGGCGCTGGTCTTCCTCGCCTGCGTGGTGATGAGCTTCGTCCTCCTCCATTCGATCGTCTTCGGCGACGCCTACCTCGGCATCGGCGGCGTCCACGGCGGCCTGATGGGCGGCTTCTTCAGCTGGCTGGGGTTCGTCGCGCCGGTGACGCTGATGGGCGTGATGTACGAGAAGCGGCCCTGGGCGCTCTGGCTCCTCGACAACGGCTTCTGGCTGGTGTCCCTGTCCGTGATGGGGGTGATCCTCGGGGTCTGGCGCTGATCCGGCACATCTTGGGAGGCACGTGATGAACGCGATGACGCGGTCTCGCACCGGGGCGGCGCTGCGCCGCGACGGCCGGTGGCAGGCGGTGGCGATGCAGCAGACGAGCGAACCATGACGAACGACGCGAGCGGGACCTTCCGCGGCACCGCCCTCACCGCCTCCCTGACGGTGAAGGACGTGCACGCGAGTCTGGCCTGGTACCGGGACGTGGTGGGCTTCGGCGTGGACCGGATGATCGAGCGGGAGGGGGCGCTCCGGGCGGTCGCCCTCGCCGCCGGCAGCGTACGCCTCCTCCTCAATCAGGACGACGGCGCCAAGGGCTGGGACCGGGTGAAAGGGCTCGGCTTCTCACTGCAGATCACGACCGACCAGGACATCGACGCGCTCGCGATGGGGATCCGGGAGCGCGGCGGCTCCTTCGAGACCGAGCCCAAGGACATGCCCTGGGGTTCGCGCATCTTCCGGCTGCGGGACCCGGACGGATTCCTGCTGACGATCTCCTCGCCGCGGCCTTCCTGAGATGCAGGCGGGAGCGGCGCTCTGGCTCGCCGTCCGCAGCGTCGCGTGGGCGGTGCTCGTTCCGGGCGTCGTCGCCGGCTATGTCCCCTGGCGGTACTTCGGCGTCTCGCAGGTGTCGCTCCGCCTTGTCCGGCCCGCCGACGCCCTCGGGGTCCTGACGGCCGGACTCGGCGTGGCGCTCCTCGGGGCGTGCATCGCGGAGTTCGCGCGGAGCGGTCGCGGGACGCTGTCCCCGGTAGACGCGCCGACGCGGCTCGTGGTCCGCGGCCTCTACCGGCGGGTGCGGAACCCGATGTACCTGAGCGTCAGCGCGATCCTGCTGGGCGAGTGCCTGCTCACGCGGTCGCTCGCGCTGCTGCTCTATTGGGCGGTGTGGTTCGCCGGGGTGAACCTCTTCGTGATCGGGTACGAGGAGCCGGCGCTCCGCCGCCGCTTCGGTCCGGCGTACGAGGCGTACGCACGGGAGGTGGGGCGCTGGCTGCCGCGGCTCCGCGCCGCGCCGGACCGATCATAGTCACATCGAGCGAGACCGCATCCCCCCATCGAGTGATGCCAACGGGACACGCCTCCCGATAGCGTTCCGTCAAGCATCAGAAGGTCGTGTCGTTACTCGAAGGGGGCATGGAATGCGCATCGCATCAGGGCTGGCCGTCGCACTGTTCGCCGCGCTCGTCGCGGTACCGACAGGAGCGAAGGCCCAGGGGAACATCAGCATCAGGTTCGGCACGCGGCTCGGTCCCGAGGTGGGCGTCTCCGCCTACTCGGTCGACCGGATGGGCGACTGGCGAACCAACTACCGGTCCTGGAGGCCGGAGACCCTCTACGACGTCAACGGCCGGTACTACCGCCAGAACGTCCGCGGCTCGCGGGCGGTGGCGGTCTACAGCTACAACAACGAGTACTTCCTGCCACCGGAAGATCAGGGCTTCCGCGGCGCCGACCGCCGCTACAACAACCGACGGTATCCGACGGCGGTGGATTACGGCCGCACCCGCCCGTACGAGCCCTATACCAATAGGCCCGACCGCCAGATGGGTGACGAGATCGGCGTGCTGGGCTACTCGGCCGATCGCGCCGGGGACTGGCGCCGCAACGCCCGCCGCTGGACGCCCGTGACGCTCTACGAGGTCAACGGCCACTACTACCCGAACAACGGCGCCGGCGCCCGTCCGGTCTCGATGTACCGCTACAAGAACGAGTACTTCCTGCCGCCGACGGACCAGCGGTGGGTCGGTTCCGACAGGCGCTTCAACTACAACAATCAGCCCAACGACCAGGACCGGGGCCGCGTGCGGGATCGGCCGTAGCCTCCCGTTCCTCCCGAACACCGCGGACCCCGCCGGTCGCTGGACCGGCGGGGTCCGTGTCGCATGGCCGCGGCTTGCGGCCCCGCCGCCACACACCGCACCTTTCCGTCCGTCCCTCCAATCCCGAGGCGTCGTGTCCGTAGACCGCAAGGCGCTCAGCCGCGCGTACAAGCAGCGCCGCCCGCCGATGGGCGTCTATCGCGTGCACGACACCCTGACGGGGCACGCCCTCGTGGCGGCGGCCCTCGACCTCCCGTCCATCCTGAACCGGCACCGTGCCCAGCTGAGCATGGGCGCGCACCCCACCAAGGCGCTGCAGGACGACTGGGCCGCGCACGGCCCGGACGCGTTCGCCTTCGAGGTCCTCGACACCCTCACGCCGCCCGACGAGCCGGACTACGATCCTCTCCCCGACCTCGTGGTGCTCGAGGCGCTGTGGCTCGAGAAGCTGTCCCTGCCCGCGGATCGCCGGTACTCCATAGACTCCAGGAACCGGGCCGCACGGCCCTCTCCCTAGGGAGCGTCCCATGCGCATCCAGCGTCTCCGTCGCGCCGTCCCCCTCCTGCTCCTGGCGCTCGCCGGCTGCGGCGACCTCGCGGCGCTGGCCGCGCTCCAGCGGGGCATCGCCGCCGAGTTCCACGCCGCCGACGTGTCGGTGAACGTCGCGAACCACGCGCGCCTCACGATCGTGTTCGTGAACTCCCCGATGACGGCCCAGACGCCGGAGCAGCGCGCCGTCACCGCGCGCCGGG
>JADGQW010000211.1 GCA_017881505.1 Gemmatimonadales bacterium | reverse complement strand
CGTCGCCAGCCACCGGCAGGAGCGGGAGGACTGGATCGTCCGCCTCGTCTTCAACCATCTCCTCGCGGGCGCCGAGGCGTACGTGTCGGCGCTCCTCTACGACTTCCCGGCGGCGCTCAAGGCGCAGCCTCTCCCCGGCGGCGGCACCGGCATCGGCGTCGTCATCCCCCTCCGGTGAACCGCCGCCCGATCGGCGTCTTCGACTCCGGCATCGGCGGCCTCACGGTCGTCCGCGAGCTGCTCCACCAATTGCCGAATGAATCACTCATCTATTTCGGGGACACGGCGCGGGTGCCGTACGGCAACAAGTCGCCGGCGACGGTGCGGCGCTACGCGCGGGAGATCCTCGATTTCCTGGTGGGCCGGGACGTGAAGATGGTGGTGGTCGCGTGCAACACGGCGAGCGCCCACGCCCTCGAGGAGCTGAAGCGGGTCTCGCCGGTGCCGGTCGAAGGGGTGATCGATCCGGGCGCGCGCGCAGCGGTCGCGGCGTCGCGCAGCGGGCGCATCGGCGTCATCGGGACGGCGGGGACGATCGCCAGCAAGGCGTACGAGCGGGCGATCCACGCGCACGCCGGCGCGGCGGTGGTAGTGGCGCAGGCGTGCCCGCTCTTCGTGCCGCTGGTGGAGGAAGGGTGGCTCGACCATCCGGCGACGCGGCTCGTCGCCGAGTCGTACCTCGGCGATCTCGCGAAGCACGACATCGACACCCTCGTCCTCGGCTGCACGCACTACCCGCTCCTCAAGCCCCTCCTGGCGGAGGTGCTCGGTCCCGCGATCACGCTCATCGACAGCGCGGAGCAGACGGCGCGGGCGGTGTCGGCGACGCTGGCGCACTCGACCCTGCATGCGCCGAAGGCGTCGGCGGGGGGCGTGCATTTCGTGGTGAGCGACGCGCCCGAGCAGTTCAAGCGGGTGGGGAAGCGGTTCCTGGGGGAGGGCGTGAAGGAGATCGAGCTCTTCGCCCTCGGGGACGGCGAAGGGCGCTAGGCGGCGGGCCGCTCCGGCCAGCCGAGCAGCTGCACCCGGTCGGCGGTGATCACCGCGTAGTGCCGGTCCACCATCCATTGCCCCGCATTCAGGTAGAAGCGCCCCGGCGCGTGCTCCACGAGCGCGCGGCGGTGGGTGTGCCCCATGATGACCAGCTGCACGGCGGGGTGCGCGTCGAGGTAGCGGCGGGCCCAACGCTCCTGCGCGGCGGCCGCGGCCGCGATGGCCGCCTCGGAGCGGTTCGCCTCCGCGAGGCCGCCGGAGAGGCGGTCGGCGAGGTAGAAGCCGAGGTCGGGGTGGAGGGCGCGGAACGTCCCGACGGTGATGGGGTGGCGCGTGACGCGGTGGATGATCCGTCCGCCGAGCTTCGTCTCGGCGAGGCCGTCGCCGTGGACGACGTGCGTGGCGCGGCCGGCGAGCGCGAGGTCCGCGCCCTCGGGATGGAAGGGGATCCCGAGGTCCCGGTCCCAGAAGGTCCCGCCCCAGCGATCGTGGTTCCCGCCGAACAGCTCCACGGGGACGCCGCGCTCGACCAGGGCCGCGAGCTTCGCGAGCGTGCGGAACGGCTTCCGCGGGATCACCGAGCGGTACTCGAACCAGAAGTCGAAGAGGTCGCCGACGATGAGGAGGCGGGTACCGAGATCGGGCACCGCCGCGAGGAATTCGTGGAACGCCCGCTCGTCCTGCGGATCCGCCGATCCCAGGTGGGCGTCCCCCACCACCACCACGCGCTCGGAGTTCACCGGGGACATTATGCCGGGCGCGGCGGACGTGGCGCAAGCGCTTCCCGGAGCTAAGTTTCCAGTCGTGACCCCCGTGCCAGCCACGACCGCCGTCGAAGTCCGCGTCCGCTACAGCGAGACGGACCGGATGGGCGTCGCCTACCACGCGCACTATCTGCAGTGGGCGGAGATGGGGCGGACGGAACATATGCGCCGACACGGTGTCCGGTACCGGGAGCTGGAGGAGCGTGGCCACCTCCTCGCCGTCTCGGAGGCGGGGCTGCGCATCGTGCGGTCCGCGCGCTACGACGACCTCCTGCGCGTGACGGCGTGGTTGACGGAGGTCGGCTCCCGGAAGATCGGATTCGCCTATCGCATCGAGCGCGCCGAGGACGGCGTGCTCCTCGCGACGGTGTGGACGTCGCTCGTATCGCTGTCCGCCGACGGGCGCTCGGCGCGCCTCCCCGCGGACGCCCTGGCCGCGATGGAACCGCTCGTGGTCCCGCCCGACCCGTGAGGAACGACCGCATGCCGCGTTTCGTCCGCATCCTCGCCGTGGCCCTGCCGCTGGCGGCCCCCCTGGCGCTCCGCGCCCAGTCGCCGGCCAGCGTCTCCGACCTCGCCCAGATCCTCGCGCTCGAGGACCGGCGGGAGTTCGACGGCGACGTCTTGCGGCGCGACGCGCAGAGCGCCGACGTCCTGGTGCGCGTCTGGGCGGCCCGCGCCATCGGGCGGATCGGCGACAAGGCGGGCACGCCGATCGTCGTCGACCTCCTCTCCGACCCCGACACCACCGTCCGCACCGAGGCGGCGTTCGCCCTCGGCCAGCTGCGCGACAGCGCCGCGGTGGGGGAGCTGGTGCGGCGCGTCGAGGCCTTCGATGCCGTGACCACCGATCCGGCGAGCCTGGAGATCGTCACCGCCCTCGCGAAGCTGGGGGGCCCGGACGCCGCCCAGGCGTTCGAGGGCCTGCTCCGCACTCACCCGCCGACGGGTCGCACCGAGGACCAGGCGACGACGCAGGCCCTCCTCGAGGCGTGGCGGCTGGGTCGCCTCGCGCCGGCGCAGCGGCTCGCGGCGTTCGTGCGCGACGGGCAGGGGACGTGGCGGCGGAACGCGGTCTACAGCGCGGGACGCCTGCGGCTCGCCGGCGCGGCGTCGGCGCTCCTCGACGCCACCAGCGACGGCGACCCGCTGACACGGCAGTGGGCGGCGCGCGCCCTCACGGCGGAGCTGGCCGACTCGGCGGGGATCGCCCGCGGGGCCTTCTCCGGGCGGTTGCGGCAGCTCTCCACCGACGACGACCCGCAGGTCCGCGTGAGCGCCCTGCGCGCCCTCGCCACGTTCAAGGACTCCACGCTGGCCTCCACCGCCACGTCCCGGCTCCTCGACCGCGACCAGAACGTCGCGGCGCAGGCCGCGGGCACGGCGGGGGCCCTGGGGGGCTCGCGGGCCGCGGGTGTCCTGGCCGAGCGCGTGGCGCAGGCCGGGGGGACCTACGCGCTCCGACGGGCTTCGCTGGAGGGGCTCGCGGTGGCTTCTCCGGCGGCCGCGGTGACGGCGGCGCGGGCGTGGAAGACCGATCCGGACTGGCGGATGCGCGCCACGTACGCGGGGATCGTCGGCACAGCCGGCGGGCCGGACGCGCGGGCCGAGCTCGTCGCGATGTGCGCCGACGCCGACCCGCGGGTGGTCGAGGCCGCCCTGGGCGCGCTGCCGGAGGTGGTGCCCACGGGCGACAGCGCGCTCCTCGCTTTGGCCCGGTCCGAGCTGGGCCAGGGGGACGTGATGGTGCGGGCAGGCGCGATCGAGATCCTCGGCCGGGAGAAGGACCCCGCGTTGCTCCCGGACCTGGTGGCGGCCTACCGGGCGGCGGCGCGGGAGCCGATGAACGACGCGCGGCTCGCCGCGGTGGAGGCCCTCGCCGAGATCGCGGGCACGGGGCCCGCGGCCCGCCAGCGCGTGGAGCAGGAGTTCCTCGCGGCCGTGGGACGGAGCGACGACTACCTGGTGCGCCGCGCCGTGGCCGAGCGGCTGGGCGCGGAGACCGCGCAGCGCTATTGGGGCGCCGTGCAGCCGGTGGTCGCCGGGCGGAGCGTCCAGGACTACCAGTCCCTCATCCGCCGCTACGTGCTTCCGCCGCAGGGGACGCCCGCGCCCTCCGCCACGATCGAGACGGAGCGGGGGACGATCGTCGTCACCCTCTTCGGCGCCGACGCGCCGATCACGGTGGACAACTTCCTGCGGCTCGCCGACCGCCACTATTTCGACGGCAGCCGCTGGCACCGGGTGGTGCCGGACTTCGTGATCCAGGACGGCGATCCGCGGGGCGACGGGAACGGCGGCCCCGGCACCGTCATCCGCGACGAGATCAACCGCTGGCGGTACGACCGGGGCACGCTCGGGATGGCCCTCTCCGGGCCCGACACCGGC
>JADGQW010000210.1 GCA_017881505.1 Gemmatimonadales bacterium | reverse complement strand
TGTAGGCGAGGTCGTTGACCCGCACGTCGAGGTGGTCTGGGGCCACGAAGAGCCGGAGGCGGAACACCGTGCTCCCGTGGGCGCGGAGGATCGCGATGGCATCCCCCGCCACACCGCCGTCGCGGAACACTCCCCCGCCCTGCTCGATGCGTTCCAGCGCCGAGATGTCGGCGCCGAGGAAGGTGGAGCCGAGAGAGACTGGGGGCGGCTCCGTCGTGGAGTGCTCGGCACAGGCGGCGAGGAGCGCGAGCCCTGCGGTCGCAACAAGCCGGTATCCCAGCTTCATGTCCCACGTCTCCGTCAGTCGAGGACGACCGAACGATATCCTCATCCTAAGCTACAACCCAATGACGAGTGGAATTGTCGAAATACCGGGGACGCCACACCGCGGCCCTGTGTCCTCGGGGCGGCCCCACCCGGGCACATGTTGTGCAAGGTGAATCGGCGCCCCTGTCCCCGCTCGCCGCATCGGCACAGGTTAGTACCCGACCCGCACCCCGAGACCCGCCCATGCTCACGACCCGTCGTCTGGCGATCGCCCTCAGCCTGGTCCTGCTCGGCTGCGGCCGCGCCGGGCCCGCCAAGTTCACGGCCGCGAACCCGTTCGCGAATCCCAGCCCCCTCTTCGAGCAGGCGCCCCCCTTCGACAGGATCCACGACGCCGACTTCCAGCCGGCGATCGAGGAGGGGATGCGCGTCCAGCTCGTCGAGGTCGCCGCCATCGCGTCCGACACGGCGACGCCGACCTTCGACAACACGATCGTCGCGCTCGAGCGCTCGGGCACGCTCCTCCGCCGCGCCAGCGCGGTGTTCTTCGCCCTCGCCAGCGCGAACACCGACGACACGATCCAGCAGGTGCAGTCGGCCGTGGCGCCCAAGCTCGCGGCGCACTCCGACGCGATCTTCCTCAACGACACGCTCTTCCGGCGGGTGAAGAGCCTCTACGACCGGCGGGCCGCCCTCGGCCTCGACACGACGCAGCTCTACCTCGTGCAGCGCTACTACCGCGACTTCGTGCGGGCCGGCGCGCTCCTCGCCGACTCCGACAAGACGAAGCTGCGCGCGCTGAACCAGGAAGAGGCGACGCTGAGCACCGACTTCCAGAAGAAGCTCCTCGCCGCGACGAAGGCGGGCGCCGTCGTCGTGGACGATTCGGCGCAGCTCGACGGCCTCTCCGCGGGGGACATCGCCGTCGCGGCGCAGGCGGCCAAGGACCGGAAGCTCACCGGCAAGTGGGTGATCGCGCTGCGCAACACGACGCAGCAGCCGGCGCAGGCCGAGCTCCGCAACCGCGCCCTGCGGGAGCGCCTCTTCCGGGCGTCCACCACCCGCGCCGAGCGGGGGGACAGCAACGACACCCGCCAGATCATCCTGCGCCTCGCGCAGCTCCGTCCCGAGCGCGCCCGGCTCCTCGGGTACCCGTCGCTCGCCGCGTACGTCCTCGACGACCAGATGGCGAAGACGCCCGACGCCGCGATCAAGCTGCTCACCGACCTCGTCCCCGCGGCCACGGCCAAGGCGCGCGGCGAGGCCGCCGCGATGCAGGCGCTCATCAACGGGCAGCACGGGAACTTCACCGTGCAGCCGTGGGACTGGCAGTACTACGCCGAGCAGGTGCGGGCGGCGCAGTACGCCCTCGACGAGGGCCAGATCAAGCCGTACTTCGAGCTCAACCGGGTGCTGACCGACGGCGTCTTCTACGCCGCGACCCAGCTGTACGGGCTCACCTTCCGCGAGCGGAAGGACCTGCCGGTCTATCACCCCGACGTGCGCGTCTTCGAGGTGTTCGACACCGACGGGACGTCCATCGGGCTCTTCTACTGCGACTACTTCAAGCGCGACAACAAGCAGGGCGGCGCGTGGCAGGGCGACTTCGTGGACCGCTCGTCCCTCCTCGGCACGCACCCGGTCATCTACAACGTGGCCAACTTCACGAAGCCGGCCGCGGGCCAGCCGGCGCTCCTCACGTACGACGACGTGACGACGATGTTCCACGAGTTCGGGCACGGGTTGCACGCGATGCTGGTGAACGTGCACTACCCGCGGCTCGCCGCCAACGTGCCGACCGACTTCGTGGAGGTCCCCTCGCAGTTCAACGAGCACTGGGCCCTCTACCCCTCGGTGTTCGCGCACTACGCCCGCCATTACCAGACGGGCCAGCCGATGCCGCAGGAGCTGGTGGCCAAGATCCGGCGGGCGAAGACCTTCGATCAGGGCTTCGCGACCACCGAGTACGTCGCGGCGGCGCTCCTCGACTTCGCGTGGCACACCCTCCCCGCCGGGCCCAAGCAGGCGGACGTGGATTCGTTCGAGGCGCAGGCGCTGCGCCGCTACCACGTGGACGTGGCGGAGGTGCCGCCGCGGTACCGGACCAACTACTTCGCGCACATCTGGGACGGCGGCTACAACGCGAACTACTACGCGTACCTGTGGAGCGAGGTGATCGAGGACGACGCGTACGCCTGGTTCACGGAGCACGGCGGCCTGACGCGCGCCAACGGTCAGCGCTTCCGCGACCTGGTGCTGTCCCGGGCGGGGAGCCTCGACGCGGGCGCGATGTACCGCGCGTTCCGCGGGCGGGATCCCGTGGTGGGGCCGCTGCTCGAGGACCGCGGATTGGTGGCGGGGCGCCGCTAGCCGCGCACCTCTCACCGATTACCGTTTACCGGTCATCGCGGCGTAAGGCTCCCTGATTGGCCGCGGCCGGGCAGGTGACAACGAACAAGCTCCGATCCGGCGCGGGATGCCGGGTCGGAGCTTGCGGCGTGGGGCCTCCGGTCAGCGCGAAGCCGTCAGCGGTGCGCGGTCAGCGGTGTGCGGTCCCCTCCGGCCAGCTCCCCCCCAGCGCCTTGTAGAGCCGCACCGCGGCGGTGAGCTGCTGGAGCTGGGCCTGGCTCGCCGCCAGCTCCGCCTCGAAGAGCCCCCGTTCCGCGTCGAGCACCTCGAGGTAGTTCGACACGCCGCTCCCGTAGCGCAGCTCCGCCAGCTCCAGCGCGCGGCGGAGCGCCACCGCCTGCGTCTCCTCCGCGGCCGCCACGTCCCGCGCGGTCCGCACCCCCGTCAGCGCGTCCCCCGCCTCGCCGAGGGCGGTGAGGACGGTGCGCTCGTACTGGGCCTTCGCCTCGTCGGCCCGCGCGCGCGCCGCCCGCGCCTGTTCGACCAGGCGTCCGCCGGTGAAGATCGGGATCGCAACGCCGGCCAGGATCGAGTAGACCGCACCGCCGGAGCCGAAGAGCGCCCCCGCGCTCGCCACCTGCGAGCCGTAGGAACCGCTGATCTGGACGGTGGGGAGCCGCGCCGCGTCCGCCACGCCGATGCGCGCCGTCGCCGCGGCGTACGCCCGCTCCGCCTGCTGCACGTCGGGGCGCCGCGCCAGGAGCGCGCTCGGGATCGAGTCGGGCACCGTGACCGCGCGCGCGGCGGCGGCGAGGGAGATGCCCCGCGGGACAGGCGCTGGCCCTTCCCCGAGGAGGACGTTGAGGGCGTGCTCCTCCTGGGATCGGAGCTGCTCCACCTGCGCGAGGCGCGCCGCCGGGACCGCCACCTGCGCCTCGAACTGGCGCACGTCCAGCTCGGAGATGACGCCCCGCGCGAAGCGCGCCCGTGCCAAGGCGAGGGTGTTCTGCCGCGAGGCCAGGGTCTGCTCCGCGATGGCGTGCTCCTGGTCCAGCTCGAGGAGCTGCAGGTACCCCGACGCCACGTCGCTCACCAGACTGAGCACCGCCCCCCGCGCCGCCGCCGCCTGTGCCGCCGCGTCGGCGTTCGCCGCCTGGAGGCCGCGGCGGTACTTCCCCCAGAAGTCCAGCTCCCACGCCAGGTCGCCCGTCACGCGGTACGCCGTGTACGCCACCGGCGGGAAGGCGCCGAGGGCGATCTGGTTCCGGGACACGCTCCCGTTCGCCGTCACCGCCGGGAGGAGGGGTCCCCGCGCCGCGCCCGCCAGCGCCCGGTACTCCTCGAGCCGCGCCTGCGCGAGGGCCACGTCGCGATTCTGCCGCAGCGCGGTCTCGACCAGCCGGGTGAGCGCCGAGTCGCGGAGGATGTCGAGCCACGACAGGTCGGCCAGCGCCTCCGCGGCGAGGGCGCGGGGCGCCTGCGGCGCGGGACGCCGCGGCGCGCCGCCGACCGACGCGGTGTCGGCCGCG
>JADGQW010000062.1 GCA_017881505.1 Gemmatimonadales bacterium | reverse complement strand
GGAGATGCTGGAGCGCTACCTGGAGCTGGCGCGCGGGATGGGCGTCCCCGCGGCGAGCCGGATGGCCGTCGGCACCGACGCGGTGGACACCGCCGAGGCCCTGTGCCTCGCCGTGGCGAAGGAGTTCCCCAAGTCCACCTTCTTCTCCGGCAAGATGATCTTCCAGAAGGAGCGCTGGTACCACGCCCTGCTCCACAACAACACCGCCCTCGCGCTCCAGCAGCGCCTGCAGTGGGCCGGCAAGACGATGGTGACCCTGCCGGTACGGCTCCGGGAGGCGTGAGCCGGGGCGTGCCGGCGGTTGACCCGCGGGCACCGCCCGCCTAACGTGCGCCGTGCCCGTGACGACCGTCTCCCGCCACCTCCGACATTCCGCCCTGTTCCTGACCGCCGTCCTCGCCGGACCCCTCGCCGGCTCCGCGGGTGCGCAGGAGGCCCCGAGCGGCATCCTCGCGCCGCGGATCGCGCCCCTCCTCCGGACGCACCGCTACCGCTATGCGACGTGGGGTGCGCTGGTCGTCAGTCTCACCCGCGGGGACACCCTCTTCGCGTGGCGCGCCGACCGCCTGATGGTGCCGGCCTCCAACGCCAAGCTCTTCACTACCGCCGCCGCACTGCACTACCTCGGCACCGAGTTCCGGTTCGTGACGGTCCTCTTCGCCGAGGGCCGCGTGAACAACGGCGTCCTCTTCGGGGACCTGGTCCTCTACGGCACCGGCGATCCCACCTTCGGCCTCGACACCGCGAGCCTGGCGCCCTTCGCCGACAGCGTGGCGCGCGCGGGCATCCGCCGCATCCGGGGGGCCGTGGTGGGAGACGCCTCCTTCCTCGGCGCCGAGCTGACGGGTCCCGGGTGGTCTCCCGACAACTTCGCCCGCCCCTTCGCGGCGCCCCCCTCCGCCCTCAACGCCGCCGAGAACGTCATCGTCATCACGGTGACGCCGGGCCGGAGCACCGGCGACGCGGCGCGCGTCACGGTGGACCCGCCCAACGACTACTACACGGTCGTGAGCGTCGTCGTCACCGGCCGGGCGCGGAGCCGCACCCGGATATCCGTGGACCGCGGGCCCGCGCACGGCGTCATCGACCTGCGCGGCGTCATCGCCCCCGACCGGGCCGCGTGGCGCACCAGCGTGGTCGTGCAGGAGCCGGCGGTGTTCGCCGCGGGGATGCTGCGCAGCCTCCTCGCCGCGCGCGGCATCGAGGTGCAGGGGGGCGTGCGCTCGGAGACGGGGGACGCCCCCGAGCGCGCGCGCCAGATGCTCGCCGCGACCCATGGGGCCACCGACCCCTTCGCCAACGCCATCGCGGTGCGCCGCTCGCCTCCTCTCGACGACCTGGTGACGTTCATCAACTACCGCAGCCACAACCTCTCGGCGGAGCTGGCGTTCCGGACCATCGGGCGGACGGTGGGTGGCGCGGGCACCTTCGCGGCGGGCGCCCAGGCCGTCGCGCGTTTTCTCCGCGACCAGGTGGGCCTGCCGCCGGGGTCGTTCCGCGTGACCGACGGCTCGGGGCTCTCACTCCTCGACCAGGCGACGCCCCGCTCCCTCGTGCAGCTGCTGGCGTGGATGCGCCGCGCGCCCGAGGGGCGTGCGTTCTATCAGTCGCTGCCGGTGGTGGGGGAAGGGATCCGTTCGCGGATGCTGGGGACGGCCGCGGTGGGCCGGCTACGCGCCAAGACCGGGACGATGAACGCCGTCTCGGCACTCTCCGGCTACGTCAGCGCCGCCGGAGGGGAGGAGCTGGTCTTCTCGCTGCTGGTGAACGATCTGCCCTCGGTCCAGCGCGCCCGCGACACCCAGGACAGCGTCGGCGTGCTGCTCAGCGCGTTCGATCGGGACTCGCTGCCGCCTCCGCGAGCCGCTCGACCCGCCGCGCGCCGCGGAACGTCGCCCGCAAGGACGCCGCCTCGGCGCTCCCGCCCGCGAGGGGGGAGCGGCACACCCCGCCGGTAGCGGCGCTGGCGTGCACGACGTAGCCCGCGCCGTCCGCCAGGGCGACGTGGGTGATGCGCCCCGCTCCGCGGAACGGCCGCGGGCGGGACGGCCCCTCGTCGCTCACCGCCGCCCCCTCGCCGAAGAACAGCAGGTCCCCGGCCGCGAACTCCTCCAGCGCGGCCGCGCCCTCCACCGCCTCGCCGCTCCGCGCCTGCTCCGCTGCGTCGCGCGGGAGGCGCACGCCGCGGAACCGGTATGTCGCCTGCGCGAGCCCGGAGCAGTCCACGCCCCACGGCGTGACGCCCCCCCACCGGTACGGCGCCCCGGCGAAGAACACGGCCGCCCACTCCGCGGCGGACATCGCCCGCGCCTCCGCCTGCAGGTCGCCCTCCGCCGCCACGCGCCCGCTCGCGAGGGGCGCCACGCGCCCGTCGGGGAGGCGCACCGCGCCGCCATGCTCCAGCGCCACGCGCGCGCCCAGGGGGAGCAGCAGGCGGCTCCCGCCGACCGCGAGCACCGCCCCGAGACTGGCGGCGTGCGCCTCGTCGCGCCACGCGGCGACCACCGCGTCGGCGTCGAGGAGCAGGTGGCCGCGGTGCACCCACCCGGTGTGCTCGTCGTCGCTCCGCGCCAAAACGAACGGCCCCCGCTCCTCGAGGAGGTCGAGGACGTGGCCGAGGAGGGCCTCGGAGGTCGATTCGGCGCGATGGTCGGGGGCGGCGTAGACCGGCGCGAGGACGGACGCGACGAGCGCCGAGCTCACCCGGCGAGCCCCGGGATGCCGTCGCGACCCCGCGCCGCGCGGACGGCGCGCTCCACGGCCGTCTCGACCGCCTGGCGCGCCAGCTGCTCCACCTGGAGCGCGGTCCCGCCCGCGGAGCCGGCCGAGCAGGCGAAGATGACGTCGCCGTCGAAGGCGGTGCCCACCGGCACGACGCGGCGCGCGAGCCCGTCGGCGGCCGCGCGCGCCACGCCGCCGAGCGCGAGCCGGTCGATCCCGGCATCCGTCGCGACCACCACGAGCGTGGTCTGATGCGCCGCCCGCGCCAGCGCGCCGAACGGCTCGCCCCCCCGCGCGAGGTAGGCCGCGGCGTCCACGAAGGTGCCGTCGGGATTCCGCGCGCCGGCGAGGATCGTCCCCGCGCCGTCCGTCACGTCGCCGAAAGCGTTCACCACCACCAGCGCGCCGACCACCACGCCGCCGGCGCGCACCGACCAGGTGCCCACGCCGCCCTTCATCGCGCTCGCGGGGCCGAGGGCCTTCCCGACGGTCGCGCCGGTGCCGGCGCCCACCGAGCCCTCCGCCACGGCCCGGCCCGCCGCGGCGCACGCCTCCGCGCCCATCGCGGCGTCGGGCCGGGCGTCCGCGCGCCCGCAGGGGCCGAGGTCGAAGATGACCGCGGCGGGGACGATCGGGACGGTCACCGGCCCCACCGCGAAGCCGCGGCCCTGCGCGGCGAGCCAGCGCGCGACGCCGTCCGCCGCGCCGAGACCGAACGCCGAGCCGCCGGCGAGGACGATGGCGTCTACGCGCCCCGCGAGCGACTCGGGCCGGCACGCATCCAGCTCGCGCGTGCCGGTGGCGCGGCCCCGGACGAAGGCGGTGCATGGCATCCCCGCGAGGGGCGCGAGCACCACCGTGCAGCCGGTGCCGCCGGCTTCGTCGGTGGCGTGGCCGACCAGGAGGCCGGCGACGTCGGTGAGGGAGGGGCTCACGCCGGAACGCTCGGGCGCGACGGGTGGGACGCGGTGGGATCCGCTACGCCGACGGCGGCGCGGGGCGCTCGGGGGCGAGCGGCGGGAGGTTCTCCGGCTCCGGCAGCCCCTTCTTCTGGCGGCACGCCTTGCAGACGGTGATGCCCCGGAATTCGCAGATCAGACAGATGAAGGTCCCGCACTCGTCGCAGGGGTAGCCCTCCGAGGCCCGCTCCTCGTTGCCGCAGGACCGGCAGAGCATCATGTCGATTTCGGGCATCGCGTCCCTCCCCCGGGCTGCGTCAGACGTCCAGCGCGTACGTCCGGATCTTGTTGATCAGCGTGGCGCGCGAGATCCCCAGCTCCTCCGCGGCGCGCGTCCGGTTCCCGCTGTGCCGCCGCACCGTCCGCTCGATGTGCCGCCGCTCGACGTCCTCGAGCGACTGCGCCGCCTGCTTCGGCGCCTCGCCGGCACGGCGCCCCAGCTCGGGCGGGAGGTGCTCGGCCTCGAGCGCCGCTCCGCCGCGCGCCGCCATCAGGGAGCGCTCGAGCACGTTCCGCATCTCGCGGACGTTCCCCGGCCACTCGTGCGCCGCGAGGCGCTCCATCGCGGCGGCGCTCACCACGCCGGGGCAGCCCGGCATGGCCAGCGCCAAGTCGGCGGCGAGGCGCCGCGCCAGCGCCTCCCGGTCCTCCCGCTCCCGTTCCCGGAGAGGCGGAAGATGCACCGGCACCACGTCCAGGCGGTAGAAGAGGTCCTCGCGCAGCCGCCCCTGCCGGATCGCGTCCCCGACGTCCCCGCTCGTTGCCGCGATCGCCCGCACGTCCACGCCGATCGGCTGCTCCCCGCCCAGGCGCCGCACCAAGCGGGTCCCCATCGCCTCCACGACGACGGGGCGGAGCGCGTCGGGGAGCGCGAGGAACTCGTCGAGGAAGAGGGTGCCGCCGTCCGCCAGCTCGAAGAGGCCGGGGCGCCGCGGCGCACGCGGGTCCTCCGCGCCCGCTTCCGCACCGAAGAGCTCCGCGGCGAGCACGGGTCCGGGGGCGGCGCACCGCGCCTCGACGAAGGGCCCGTCGGCGCGCCGCGACGCCGCGTGCACCAGCCGCGCCACCCATCCCTTCCCCGTGCCGGGCTCGCCGGTGAGGAGGAGCACGCCCCCCTCGCCGCGCGCCAGGGCGCGCAGCCGCTCGGTCAGCGCGCGCATCACCGGCGACACGCCGAGGGCGTCGGCGCCGGGGTCCGGCACGAGCCGCGACCGCAGGTACGCGGCGCGCGTCCGCGTCCGCACCTTCTCGAGCACGCGCGCGGTCACCGCCTCGAGGTGCGCCATCTCCAGCGGCTTCCGCAGGATCTGCTCCGCACCGAGCTGCATCGCGCGCACCTCGGCCTCGCCGAAGCCGTGGCCGAGGAGGAGCACCAGCGCCGCGCCCCGCGCGCGGAACGCCTCGAAGAGCGCCGCGGACGCGCCGCCGGGGAGGTGCAGCCCCAGGAGGACGACGTCCGGCCGCGCGCGCTCGAACGCCGCGAGCGCCGCCGGCAGACCCGCAGCGCGGAACACCTCGTAGCCCACCTCCCCGAAGTGGGCCGCGGCCGCGCGGAGGGCCGAGGGGTCCTCGTCCACGATGAGGAGGGCGCCGACCATCGTCTTCACGCGAGCAGGGCGGGGCGCGTGCGGATCGCTTCCACCGCGGCGTCCACCTCCGCCCCGCCGAACTGGGTGTCCCGCCCCTGCTGCAGCTCGTGCAGCACGTCCGCGGGGTCGCGGCGCTCCCGCCACGGCCGCGCGCCGCACATCGCGGAGACGGCCGCCGCCGTGCCGAGCGCCCGCGCGAGCGGCGGGATGTCCATCCCCGCGAGCGCGCCCGGGTAACCGTTCCCGTCCCAGCGCTCCTGGTGCGCCGCCACCGCCGCGACGATCGCGCGGTCGGCGCCGAGGCGCTCGATCCACCGGGCGCCCAGGGTGGGATGGACCCGGATGAGGTGCTGGGTCTGCCGCGCCAGCTCCCCCTTGAGCAGCTCCGTGGGCGGCACTGCGAGCATCCCCATGTCGTGCACCCGCGCGGCGAGCACCAGCCGCTCGCCGTCGAGGCCCAGCAGGTCCGCCAGCGCCGCCGCCAGCCGCGCCGTGCGCGCCGAATGGCCCGAGCGGAACGAATCGGCCCGCTCCGCGGCGTTGATCACCTCGCCGAGGACCAGGAGCACCGGGCCCGCCTGCCGCTGCACCGCCACCGCGCCCACCGTCCGCCGTAGCGCCCGGAGCTCCACCGCCACGGCCGCCTCCCGCTCCACCAGCTCGGGCGCGAACGGCTTCAGCACGTAGCCGTCGGCCCCGCGCTCGAGGGCCGTCACCGCCTCGGCGTTCTCGCTCCCCGCCGTCATGACCACCACCGCCGGCGGGTCGGGGAGAGTGCGCGCGGCGTCCAGGAGGTCGAAGCCGCTGGCCCCGGGCATCTGGGTGTCGGTGATGAGGAGGTCGAAGGCGCCCAGCGCAAGCTGCTCGAGCCCCTCGCCCCCTGAATGCGCCGCGACGCACGAGGCGCCGGCGCGCTCGAGCTGCCGCACCACCTGCGCGGCGATCCCGCGCTCGTCGTCCACCACGAGGATGCGCTGACCGGCGAGGGGAGAGGGCATCGGCGCGAATGTACTCCTAGGCCCTGACGGGGGCGAGGACGCGGAGGGCGAGGGGAAGCATCTCCACGCTCACCGGCGTCAGCCCCGCGGACTCGCCGTCCGCCTGCACCGGCAGGGCGGGCTCCGTCGTGAGGCGGACGCTCGAGGCGCGGAGGAAGGTGATCCCCGGGACGGCGTGCGGCCGGCGCAGCAGCATCCACCACACCAGCCGGGCGGCGCCGGGGAGGGAGGCGGCGTCGAGGATCACGATGTCGAACACCCCGTCGTCGGGCCGGACCCCGGGGTGGAGCGGAAGGATGCCGGGGATCAGCTGTCCGCAGTTGGCGACCAGCACCAGGGCGGCGTGCGCTTCGTGCACGACGCCGTCGGCCTCGAGGCGGATGTGGGCGCGGGTGATGGCCCGGGCGAGCGAGACCGCCGTCGCGACATACGCGAACATCCCGAAGAGGCGCTTGTGACGCGGCTGCGTGCTGCGCATCAGCTCCGCGTCGAAGCCGGCGCCGCACGCGACCGCGAAGATCCGGCTGCCCGCGGCAGAAGTGATTCGCCCGAGGTCTACCGTCCGCGGCACGCCGCGCAGGATCAGGTCGCTCGCCACCCGCCACGAGCGCGGGATCCCCAGGTTCCCCGCGAGGAGGTTCCCCGTCCCCGCCGGCAGCAGGCCGAGGGGCCGCCCGGTGCCGACCAGCGCCGACGCCACGTCCATCGCCGTGCCGTCGCCGCCGTGCGCGATGACGACGTCGAAGCCGTCCGCCACGCCCTGGCGGGCCAGCCGCTCGCCGTCGCCGGCGGCGGTGGTGCGGGCGATCTCGGTGCGCAGGCCCCCCGCGCACAACCGCTTGTGCGCCGCGAGGAGGCGGGCCTCGTCGGCGCGGGCCGCCGCGGGATTCGTGATGATCAGCGCACGGGTCATTGGATGCCCAGCTGCCAGAAGAGGTCCACGCCGATCTGGTACGGCGTCGAAGGCTGCGGCGCGAAGCCGAGCGCCCGGCACTCCTGCAGGAGCGGCTCCACGCTCGCCTCCACCCGCCACCGCGGGCTGAGCCGGTAGGCCAGGGTCGCCCCGAACAGCTGGGAGGAGATCCCGCGCCGCACCTCGCAGAGGGGCACGTTCAGCGACAGGAACGTGCGCTCCCCGATCTGGCGCCCCGCCTCCACCCGCGTCGTGCCCAGCACGTCCCCGACCGTCCCCGGACGGATGGCAATGTAGTCGAGCGGGAGACGGAGGTCCCCCACCAGCGTCTGCTCGAGCTGGCTGGCCGCGAGGCCCGCGAGCCCGGCCACCGCGCCCTGCAGCACCGCCTGCTCGCTGCGCACCCCTCCACCCGACCCCGCGAGATCGAAGGACGGCCGCCCGAAGATGAGGTACGAGACGATCTCCGTCTCCGAGAGCGGCGGCCGCTCGTCGCTCTCGAGCGTGAGGATCGGCTCGAGCAGCGTGCCCCCCAGCCGCGCCCGGACGATCAGGTCGTTCCCCCGTACCGCCCGCACGGTGTGCTCCGCCACGACGTCCAGCGCCGGGTTCAGGTCCGGCGTTCCGTAGAAGCGCACCTCGCCGTGCGTGACCTCGAACTCCTTCGACGTGGGGCCCACCGCCAGGCGGTAGGTGCCGCGGACCGTCCGCAGCGTGCCGTCGAGCCGGTAGGGGTTGAGGCCACCGACCGTCTTCGACACGGTGACGTCGCCGGCCAGCTGGATGTTCGCCTCCGTCGAGCGGAGCCACACCGCCGAACCCATCGTGACCCGCAGGCCGTCGATGGTGAGGCTGTCGAGGAAGACCACCTCCGCCGCCGGCCCGATCTCCGCCGCCTGGGCGAGGTTCGAGTCCACGACGGCACGGAACTCGGGGTCGTCGAGGTTCACGAGGCGCTTCTCGACGAGGTCCGCGAAGTGGAGGAAGCCCTCGTCCACCGTCAGCTGGCCGGTGAGGCGCGCGCCATGGAAGGGGCCCGCGAGCTGCAACGTCCCGGTCCCGGTGATGCCCGCGAAGTTGCGCTGGTTCAGCGCCTGGAAGCCCCGGGCGTCGAGGGTGAGGTCGAGGACGGGTCGCGTCAGGTCCTGAAGGACCACGTCGCCGCTCACGTCGAGGGTGCCGCCGCCCCCGCCGATCCGCGCCTCGGCCAGGTGGATCCGGTTCCCCTGCGACTCGAGGTGGACGTTGATGTCCTGCCAGCGCACCCCGAGCGCCGGGATGGTGAGGGCCGCGCCGGTCACGCGCACGTCGCCGCTCAGGACCGGCTGGTTCCACGATCCCTGCACCCCGAAGCGCGCCGTCAGCGTGCCGCTCACCTCACGCACCAGCGTCGTGAAGACGTTCATCGCCGACAGGTCGGCCGAATCGGCCTGCACCCGGATCTCGAGCGGTCCGGGGAGCTGGCGGCGCTCCACCGACGCCAGCGAGAGGTCGAGGGGCAGGGACCCCTGGGCCTCGAGCACCCGCACGCTGTCGCGCCACAGGTCGCCCTTGAACGTCAGCAGGTGGTCGCCGTACCGGACGAGCGCGTCCACCAGCGGAGTCCGGAAATCGCCGAATCGCCCGTCGGCGAGGGTGAGAGAGGCCTCGATCTTCGGGGCCGACGCGGAACCGCTCAGCTGTGCCGACACCGAGAGCAGGCCGCTCACTCCGGTCGTGTCCCGCTGCGCCAGCGCGAACAGGTCGGTGAGCGGGATGCTGTCCGCCTCCACGTGGAGCGCGCCCGTGCCGGCCACCGGCAGGCTGCCCTGGGCGCGCAGCCGCCCGCCCGCACCGGAGCGCAGATCCAGGGAGTCCACCACGATGGAGTCCGCCGTCACCAGCACGTGCGCGGCTCCCGCCAGCGTCCACGCGGCGGAGGGAAGGCTCAGGACGGCGGAGTCGAGCGCCACGCGCGTGCCGACCGGTCCGCTCCCCACCACCCCGGAAGCCCACACGGCCTCGCGGTTCGGCAGCGACGCCTCGACGCGGGCCGAGATCGCGTCCAGGGGCCCCGCCGCCGTCACGCTCACGCCGCCGAACCGCAGCCCCGCCACGACGAGCGAGTCGGCGTGCGCCTTCACGCGCACACGGGCCGTCCCTCCGTCGGAGGCGTAGGCGCCTTCGGCGTGAAGGGCGAGGGCGCCGTAGGTGCCGAACGCGAACCTGGCCAGGTCCAGGACGCCCTGCCCCTCCCACGCTGCGGTGGTCCCCACGAGCCGGACATCGAGCCCGCCGGCGCCGTCGAGGTCCACCGGCGCCGACGTGGAGTCGCCTCCGCGCGCGCGCAGCCAGCGCACCACCGGGCCGAACGCGGCCAGGGTGTCGGCACGCGCGACGACGTGGATCTCCCCTGCCGTTTCCCCTGGCCGGCCCAGCGTGCCCGCGCCGTCGAGCCGCCCGCTCGGGTGCTCCGCGAAGAGAGTGTCAAGGTGGATGGCATCGGCGGCGAGCGTCAGCGCGAGGCCCGCGCGCGTCACCGTCACGCCGGCGGCCCGCGAGGTGTCGAGGGTCGCCCGCACCGTTCCGGCGGCGGGAGCCGCGGCCTCTCCGGTCGGCACCCGCAGATCGGTCGCGAACGTGCCCGCGAGGCTCGTGGGCGGGGACCACCCGAAGTGCGCGCTGAGGTCCACCCGTTCGATCCGCCCGCTCAGGCGCACCACCGCGGCCGAGTCCTGCGCGCCCACCGTCCCCCCGACGACGACGCGCCCGGCGGGCCCCGCGAGATCAGCGTCCACCGCGAGCGCCGTCACCGGACCCACCACGTGCACGTGGCCCGCAACGGAACCGTGGAGGGGGAGTCCGGCGTAGGTGCGCGCGAGGTCGTCGAACGACAGCGAGTCCATCGCGAGATCCGCGTCCAGCCGTACCGTGTCCGCGAGCGTCAGCCGCACGCGCCCCCGTGCCGTCGACGTGGGGCCGTCCCCGTCGCTGTGGATGACCACGCCCACGAACGTGGCATCGGTCCACGGGCCGTCGAGGGTGCCGGAGGCCCGCACGCGGCCGTGGAGGTTCACCGCCGGCGCGACGCCCGCGATGGTGGCGAGGCTCAGGTCCGCCGGGGCGAGCGCGAAGCCGCGGAACGTGACCGTCGAGGCGCCGCCCAGGCCGAGGCGCCCATGCGCGGCCAGCGTGCTCACGGGATGGCCTTCGGCCACGGCGTCCGTGAAGGCGACGTCCGCGACGACGTCCAGCGCGGCCAGCGGGCCCGAGCCGCGCACCTGGCCCCGGACCTCGCCGTGCAACGGCAGCCGCCGCACCAGCGGCGCGAGGAGATCGAGATCGAGCGGCGCCGCGGTCAGGTCCATCGCGTCGATGCGCCCGCCGGCCGCTCCCCCCGTCGTCAGGCGCAGCCAGCCATGGAGCCGGCTGTGCCCGCTCCACACGTCGGTGCTGCGGAACTCCCAGGCGGAGACCCCGTCCGGTCCGAGGTCCGCACGCAGGATCAGCGACCCTCCGCCCGTCTTCGGGAGCTGCGGCGCGATCCACGCGATGTCCTCGAACCGGAACCGCGTCACGTTGGCGGTCACGCCGAACGCCAGCCGCGGCCCGCGGGTGTGCACCACACCGCGGATGCTGAGGAGGCTCCCCGTGAGCTCGAGCGCGTCGAACCGCCCCGAGACGCTGTCGCCGTCCACCACCAGATGGCCGTCGCCGCGCCGCACGCGGACCGCCGGGTCGCGCGAGCGCACAGCGACGTTCCGCACCTCCACGATCACCGCGGACGACGCCGGGTCCGACAGCCGCAGTCGCCGCAGGTCGAGGTCGAGCCCGTCGAAGCGGAGCGGGCGGGCGGACCGGTACGGATGGACGCTCACCGTCCCGTCGGTGATCCGCGCATCGCGGATCTCCACCAGCCGCCGTGTCGGCGGAGGCGCCGCGGCCCGGAAGAGGCGCGTGACGTTCCACCGCCCCGTCGAGTCCTGCTGCAGGGTGACGACCGGCCGCGAGATCCACACGTCGCGGAGGAGGACGCGGCCGCGCAGCAGGGCGAGGAGCCCCACCGTGCCCCGCACCCGCGCCGCGGCGACCACCGGCCGCCCGGCCCGGTCGTCGAGCGCGAGATCCTGCACCTCCACGCCGTGCCACGACACGAGCCGGACCGCGCCGAGGTGCGCCGTGCCGTCCACCGCCTTGGCGAGCTGGCGCAGCGCGATGCCGTGCAGCAGTCGGCGGCCCGGGCCGGTGAACGCGAGCGCGGCCGCGGCGCCCGCACCGAGGACGACGAGCACGCCCGCCGTGCCGAGCAGCACGCGCAGGGAGCGCCGCATCAGAACGGCTCCCCGACGCTGAAGTGCACCTGCAGTCGGCCGAGGAACGACTGGCGCCGCACCGGCCCGGCGTAGTGCGGAGTGACGAGGTCGAGCCGCCCCAGCTGGGTCCCGGTCGCGGGCACGGTCACGTACAGCGGTCCGGCGAGCCGCGGATAGCCGTTGTACGCCACATCCAGACGCAGCGGACCGAGGGGCGTCATGATCCGCAGCCCGACCCCCGGCGTCACCCGGAATCCCGCGGAGACGAGGCCGGCCTCCGTCTGATCCCAGAGCCGCCCCACGTCCACGAACGCTGCCAGCCGCAGGCGGCTCGTCCACACCGGCGAGGGGAACCGCAGCTCCGCGTTCGCCAGGGCGATGCCGTAGCTCCCCACCGGCGACGTCCGCACGCCGAGGGGGGTGCTGTCGCCGGTGACGGCGTCCACGCGGATGCTGTCGGCGACGTAGACCACCGGGCCGAGCTCGTTGCGGCCAAAGCCGCGCACCGTCGAGGGCCCCCCGGCGTAGAACCGCTCTTCGGGCGGCACGAAGCGGATCGCGGAGTCGGCCACGAAGGCGAGGCCCGGACGGATGACGCCGGCCCGCAGCCGCAGCGCCAGCACCCAGCCCCGCGCACCGAGGACGCCCATGTACCAGGTGGCCTCGGCGACGGCCTTGTTGAACACGATCAGCGCATCGGAGCCGATGGTCGGCGAGGCGTGCGTGAGTTCGATGGAGTAGACGTTCCCCCGCGTCGGATCGATCGGCGAATTGGCGCGGTTCCGCAGGACGCTCAGCACGAGCGCCGCTTCCCGCCGTCGCTCCGACAGCAGCGCCACGGTGCTCTGCTCGCACCGGTCGAAGAAGGTGCAGAACGTGGCCGGGTCGGCGATCGTGCGGCCGTAGGTCAGCCGGTACGCCACCGTCAGGGGGATGTCGCGGCCGACGCCGAACGACATCGCCACCGAGCCGCCGAATCCGAGCCGCTCGTACGCCTTGAACTCCGACCGCCGCTCCGCGAAGGTCGACACGGTGAGCGCGTTGCGCCGGGCGAAGATCTGCGGCTGCGTGAACGACACCGAGGCGAGGTAGTTCACGTGATCCGAGAAGGGATCGTCGAACAGCGCCGGACAGGCCGTGTTCCGGAAGCCGAGGTCCGTCGGCGCCCCGGCGCCGAGCTTGGAGACCTTCGCGGCGACGTCGAGGCGCCGGGTGCCGCCGAGGAATCCGACCGAGGTCCAGCTCCCCTGTGTCCGGAAGCAGTCGATCGTGCCGTAGCCGGCGCCGAGCCGGTAGCGGTTGCGGGAGCCCTCGCTCACTTGCACCAGCAGCCGCACCAGGGAATCCGCGCCCTCCACGGTCGAGTCGGGGGCGATCTCGACGTTGGCGTAGCGGAACAGATCCGTCTGGTAGAGGCTCCGCTGCGACTCGTAGAGGGCGTCCTGGCTGAAGGCGTCGCCGACGTGCACCGCCAGCGACCGGGAGACGGTCCGCGGACTCACGCTGCTCGGGCCCTCGATGCGGATGTCGCCGATCCGCGCGTGCCGTCCCGGCACCACGTCGAGCTGCAGCGCGGCCCGGCGCGTCGTGCGGTCCACCGCGAAGCCGCGATACACCTGGACGAACGGATAGCCGCGGTTCTTCATCAGCAGGCCGATCGTGTCGGCCGCCGCGTCGAACGCCAGACGGTCGAAGGGCCGGCCGGCGCGGAAGGCGAGGTGCCGCAGCGCCGCGCGCGGGTCGAGGAGGCCCTCCGTGCCGCTCACGGCGATCGAGTCCACGAGCACCGGCGGCCCCTCGACGATCCGGAAGGTGACGCCGACCGACCGCGCCTGGCGGGCCACGGTCGTGTCCACACGGGTGTCGTAGTAGCCGCGTTGGCGGTAGAGGAGCTGCAGGCGCAGCACGTCGCGGCGGAACTCCAGCTCGTCGAAGTACCGCCGCTGGGCGTACCAGCCGATCTGCTTGAAGAACCCCAGGCCGAGGGCGCCGGTGGAGCCGCTGGTGCTGATGCTGGTCTGGAGGGTGTAGTCGTCGAGGGCCGAGTTGCCGCGGAAGCTCACGGAGTTGACCGTCCGCTCGCCCGTCTGCGCGGCGAGCGGGGAGGTCGCGGCCATCGCTCCGGCGAACACGCACGCGCCGACCGCCCGGGTCGCCCCGAAGAGCCGTCGGGCGGCGCGGGTCACGCGCCGCACCCGCGCATCACGCCGGTCCGGAACTGTCGCACTTTCTTACACCCCCACAAGGATTGTAACTAATTGGCCGTGTGGGGGATACTGCGGCCGAGGGACCTGTCGTGGAAGGCCGCGGCCGAGCGCGCGGAGGCGCCCCGGATCTCCGCGGTGGTCGGCGGCTATTTGGGCTGGGCCGGCTGGGTGAAGAGGTGCTCCATCGCCGACGAATGCCCCGGCGCGAACTTCGCCTCCGGGTGGATGAACTTCACGGC
>JADGQW010000007.1 GCA_017881505.1 Gemmatimonadales bacterium | reverse complement strand
GCGAGCTCAAGGCGCTGCTCCGGGTGTTGCCGGTCGCGCAGATCATCGCGACCCACGACCTGGAGCTGGTCGTCGAGACGTGCGCGCGGGTGATCGTGTTGGATCGCGGAGCGGTCGTGGGGGAAGGTCCGCCGGCCGAGGTGCTGGCCGACGAGGCCCGGATGCTCGAGCTCGGGCTGGAGAAGCCGCACATCCTCCGGCATCGCCACCCGCACTGAGGACGGCTACCGGTGGATGAACGCCTCCACCGTCTCCCCGAACGTCGCCACGTCGATCGGCTTCGTCAGGTACCCGTCGAACCCCGCCGCCAGCGCGCGTTCCCGGTCGCCGCTCATCGCGTGCGCCGTGAGGGCCACCACCGGCGGCAGCGCCGGCAGCGCGCCGCGGAGCAGCGCCAGGAGCTGGTAGCCGTCCGCCCCCGGGAGCTGGATGTCGAGGAGGATCATGTCGGGGCGTTCCCCGGCCACGGTGTCCACCAGCCCCTCGCCGCCGGGGAGGCCCGTCACGGCGTGCCCGCGGAGCGTGAGCACGGCCCGGAACAGCTTCATGTTGTCGGCGTTGTCTTCGACGATGAGGATCTTGGCCACGGTCACTTGGTCCCCACGCGGCGCAGGACGGCACGGATGCGCGCCACCAGCGACGCCGGCTGGAGCGGTTTGGTGATGTAGTCCTCGGCGCCCAGCTCGATGCACCGGGTCTCGACCGCGGGGTCGTTGTGGACCGTCACGACGATGACGGGCACGGAGCGGCCCAGGAGCCGCTGTCGCAGCGTGTCGAGCACCCCCAGCCCGTCGAGCCGCGGCATGTCCATGTCGAGCAGCATCACGTCGGGCCGTAGCCGCTGCGCCTCGTCCAGCGCGGCGATCCCGTCCTCCGCCTCGGCGACCTGGAACCCCTGGGGAGTGAGGATCCCCCGCACCAGCTTCCGCAGCTGCGGGTCGTCATCCGCCACGAGGACCAGCGGCGCGGGCCCCGCAGGGGCCTGCAGCCCGGTGGCCGCCGCGGCCCCGTGAGCCCGTGGCGGCGCGACGGCCCTCCCGGGGAGCGGCGCGGTGAGGGCGACGACCACCTCCTCCGCGTCCGCCCCGGCGGCGACCGCTCGCCCGGCCGGTTCGCCGAGGACGCGGACCAGCTCGTCGTAGCTGGTCGCCCCGTCCCAGACGCGCCGCAGCGCCGCTCCGTACAACGTGCGCATGCCGGCGCGTCGCGCGGCCTCGACGACCTGCTCGACCGGCGCGCCGCGGGCGATCGTCTCGGCGACCCCTCCCTCCACGAGCAGGATCTCGGCGATCGCCAGCTCGCCCCGGTAGCCGGTGAAGCTGCACTCCGCGCACCCGCGGCCGGTCATCAGCGTCGTCGTCGGTCCGATCCCCGCTCCGGGGCGCGCCGCGGGAGGCAGGGCCTCGGGCGCCGCCGGGATCGCGCAGCGCGGACAGAGCCGCCGCAGCCGCCGCAGCGCGACGATGCCCTTGAGCGCCGAAGGGATGCGGGATGGCTCGATGCCAAGGGCCGCGAGCTGCGTCGCCGCCGCCGCCGCGTCACGGGTGTGGAGCCGCGCAAGGACCGTCCGGCCCGCGGACGCTTGCCATACGACCTTCGCCGTCTCCGCGTCGGGCACGTTGCCCACCAGCACGGCCTCCACGGTCCCCTTGAGCGCCGACCGCAGCCCCTCCGCGAACGGCGAGTCCTTCTCCTCCGCCACCTCGATCTGCGTCGTGTCCTTCAGCCGGTACTCGATCGCATCCTCGACCGTCGCGACCTTCGCCCCGGCCGCCCGGGCCCGCTCGAGCCCGGCATAGAGGGCCGCGGTCGCGCCACATCCCGCGGGGCCCGTCACCAGCACCACGCCGGAGCGCTGCCCGAGGAGGCCCTCGAGCGCCGCCACGTCGTCCGGCAGGAAGCCCTGGCGGGTGAGCGTGGGTACGCCGGACTGGGCGTCGAAGAGCCGGACCGTCACCTGTTCGCCGACGCTGCCGACCGGCACGGTCGCGATGCGCAGGTCCCACCCTCGCTCGCCGAAGGTGGCCGACGCGCGCCCGGTGTGGGCGTGCCGCGGGTCGGCGATGTCGAGCTTCGCGAGCACCTTGAGGCGGCGCACGACCGACCCGGCGGCGGCCAGCGGCACGCGCATCACCTCGCGCAGCACGCCGTCCACACGGTAGCGGACGACGAGGCTCGTGTCGGTCGGCTCGAAGAGGATGTCGCTGGCGCGCTCGCGCACGGCGTCGGCGATCGTCGCGGCGACGAGCTTGGCGGCCGGCGTCTCCGCGCCGGTCGACCCGCCGGGGGTGCGGGCATCGCCCTCGGCCACGAGGCCCGCGCGCGTCCCGAGCCCGATCAGCAGCCGGTCGATCGGCCGCTCCGGGCGGTAGACCGCATCCAGCCGCTGCAGGATCTCCTCCGGGAGGGCGTACTGGAATTCCACCTGGCGCCCGGCCACGAAGCCCAGCGCCTGCTCCGCATGAAGGTCCGTCGGGTTCGCGCTGGCGATGCGGATGGTGCGGTTGGTCGCTGCGAGGGGCAGCGCCAGGTATTGGCGCGCCACGGTCTCGGGGATGAAGTGCGCGGCCGCTGGGTCCAGCTCGTCGAGGCGCGCGACCCCCACGTGGGCCGCCTTCGCGAGCGCCGCGGCCACCGCCTCGGGCGCCGCCCCCCGTCGGACGGCGGCGGTGGCAATCCACTCGGTCTCCTCGCCGCGCAGCCCCGCCAGCGCCTCTCCCTCGACCACCTGAGCACGTTCGAGCGCGCCGAGAGCCCAGGCGTCGCGGGGGAATCGAACGGCGCCAGGCGTCGGCGTGGCACGGCGGTTGCCCATAGCGAGCGAAGATACGGCGTTTGTTTCCACACTGTAAGTGAAGTTAGATTGTCGTCATTCGGTCAGACCGCTCGAGTGCCTGACCGCCGGGAGGAAGCTGATGTCTCGCAGGGACTTGGTGGTGGGGATGGCGGGCGCCGGAGGCGACGGCGTCGTCTCCGCCGGCGAATTGGCGCTCAACGTCGCCGCCCAACAGGGGCTGTTCGGCATGCTGGTGAAGTCCTTCGGGCCGCAGATCCGCGGCGGCGAGTCCTCGATCCGCCTTCGGCTCTCCTCCGAGCCGGTGCTCTCGCAGGGTGACGAGCTCGACGTCCTGATCGCGTTCAACTGGGCCGACTACGCGCGGTTCCGCAGCGAACTGGTCCCGAACGCGCAGACCATCATCTTCGTGGACGAGCAGGACAAAACGCCCGAAGCAGACATCCCGCTCGCGGAGCCGCTGAAGGCGGCCGTCCGCCGGATCCCCTTCGAGCAGATCGCCGTCGAGAAGGCGGGCACCGCGCTGGCGAAGAACATCGTGGCGGTCGGCGTGCTCGCGGGGGCGCTGAACCTCCCGACCGAAGGGTTCGTGAAGGCGATCGGCCGGCGGTTCGCGAAGAAGGGGGAGAAGGTCGTCGCGGCGAACGTCGCGGCCCTCGCCGCGGGCGCGGAGATCGCCACGCAGTACCGGAAGGGCGACGTGCATCTCGCGCCGGCCACGAGCGAGCCGATGATGATCATCGCGGGCAACGACGCGACGGGCTTCGGGGCGCTGGCCGCCGGCTGCCGGTTCATCGCGAGCTACCCGATCACCCCGCAGTCGGAGGTGATGGAGTTCCTGAACCGCGAGCTGCCGAAGTTCGGCGGCACGATGGTCCAGGGCGAGGACGAGCTCGCCTCCATCGCGATGTCCATCGGCGCGTCGTACGCGGGCGTGAAGTCCATGACGGCGTCGTCGGGGCCGGGCATCTCGCTGAAGCAGGAGGCGATCGGCCTTGCGTCCATCGCCGAGATCCCCCTCGTGGTGCTGAACGTGCAGCGCGTCGGGCCCTCGACGGGCATCCCGACGAAGACGGAGCAGGGGGACCTGCTGCAGGGCATCTTCGGCACGCACGGCGACGCCTCGAAGGTCGTGGTGGGGACGACCGACGTCGAGGACTGCTTCTGGGTGACGGTCGACGCGTTCAACATCGCGGAGGAGTACCAGACGCCGGTGCTCGTCCTCTCCGACCAGTTCGTCGGCCACCGCACCGAGATCGTGCGGCCCTTCGACTTGTCGAAGCTCGTGGTGCGGGACCGGAAGAAGCCCACCGACGAGGCGCTCGCGGCAGTGGCCCACCGCCACGGCTTCGCGCGCTTCGCCGCGACCGACGACCGGATCAGCCCGATGTCCATCCCCGGGATGGCGGGGGGCTCGTACCTCAATTCGGGGCTCGAGCACGACGTGGTCGGCGCGCCACTCTCGGGCGTCGCCGGGCATCAGCAGATGACGGAGAAGCGCTGGAAGAAGCTGGACACCGTCGCGGAGCACTACCCACACCTGACGGTCGTGGCGGGCGCCCCGGACGCGGAGATCGGCATCCTCGCGTGGGGGTCCTGCAAGGGCGCGGCGCTCGAGGCGGTGGCCGCGCTGCAGGCGGTGGGCGTGAAGGCGCGGGCGGTGGTGCCGCGGCTCCTCTGGCCGTTCCCCGTCGCCGAGGTCGAGGCGGCGCTCGCGGGGCTCCGGGCGATCCACGTGGTCGAGCTGTCGTACTCGGCGCAGTTCTACACGTTCCTGAAGAGCCAGCTGAGCGCGGCGGTCGCGGCGCGGCTGGTGCGGCATGCGCGGGCGGGCGGCGCGCCCCTCGGCGTGGACGAAGTGCTGGCCTGGCTCGGGGCGGACGGCCGGCGCGTGGCAGCGGACTGAGGAGGACGGAACGCATGGCGCATCAAGCGGTGGCTCGGCTGACAGTGAAGGACTACAAGGCGGACCTCAAGCCCGTGTGGTGCCCGGGGTGCGGGGACTTCGGCGTGGTGGCCGCCATGTACCAGGCGCTCGCCAAGCTGAACCTCGATCCCGACAACACGGTGCTCGTGAGCGGCATCGGGTGCAGCTCGCGGGTCTCCGGGTACGTGAACACGTATTCGTTCAACACCATCCACGGCCGCGCGCTGCCGATCGCGACGGGCGTGAAGCTCGCGAATCCCGGGCTCACGGTGCTGGTGGCCGGCGGCGACGGCGACGGCTTCGCCATCGGCACGAGCCACTTCGTGCACACCGCGCGGCGGAACATCGACATCAGCTACGTGTGCATGGACAACGGCATCTACGGGCTCACCAAGGGCCAGGTGTCGCCGACGTCGCCCCACGACCTCGTCACCAAGACCAGCTCGTACGGGAACATCGAGGCGCCGATGAACCCGGTGCTGATGGCGCTCACCTGCGGCGCCACCTTCATCGCGCGGGCCTTCTCCGGCGACCCGAAGCACTCGCAGGAGATCATCACGGCGGCGATCGCGCACCGCGGCTTCGCCTTCGTGCACATGGTCTCGCCGTGCGTGACGTACCGCGGGCGCGAGCAGTTCGACATCGTCCGCGAGCGGATTCGCGCGCTCCCCGAGGGCTTCGACCCGACGAACCGGGACCAGGCGCGCGCCGTCGCCTTCGAGAACACCGAGGAGGTCATCAGCCTCGGCCTGATCTACCGCGAGGAGCGGGCGACGTTCGAGGACGGCCACGACCGGGCCCGCCGCAAGGCGCAGGCGCGGGGGCCGTTCTCCTACGAGAGCATCCTGCATAGCTTCATCCCGGACCACGAGGCCGCCGCCGCGCGCAAGTAGCGGCGGGGCGGACCCGGAGCATGCGGGAGGGCCAGCGGTCGGGGCCCTCCCGTCGTTCCGGGGAGCGCGAGACGGCTGCAGCGGAGGTGGGCGTGGGCGGAGGCGGGATCCGGGTCCCTGGGGACAAGTCCATCACGCACCGCGCGCTGATGCTCGCGGCGCTCTCGTCGGGTCGCTGCCGCCTCGGCGGCGCGCTCGCCGCCGGGGACACGCGCGCCACCGCGTCGGTGCTCCGCGCCCTCGGCGTGACTGTCGGCCCCCTCGGCGCCGACCGCGCCATCCGGATCACCGGCGGCGGGTTGCGGCCCTTCCGTGCCCCCCACGTCACCCTCGACTGCCGGAACTCGGGCACCACGGCGCGACTCCTCCTGGGGCTCCTCGCGGGTCACGCCTTCGAAGCGTCGCTGACGGGCGACCGGAGCCTCCGTCGCCGACCGATGGCGCGGATCGCCGAGCCGCTGCGGCGCATGGGGGCGGAGATCACGGCCAGCGACGGGGACCGCCTCCCCGCGCGGATCCGCGGCGGCGCCCTGAAGCCCCTCGTGTGGGACAGCCCCGTCGCGAGCGCCCAGGTCAAGACCGCCCTCTTCTTCGCCGGCCTCACCGGAGGCGTCCGCGTCACCGTGACGGAGCCCTTCCATTCGCGCGACCACGCGGAGCGGCTGCTGCGCCTCCTGGGCGTGCACGTGGACGTGGACGGCACCGCGACGCGGGTGGATCCGCCGGAGTCCATCGCCCCGTTCGACGGCGACATCCCCGGCGACTACTCCTCGGCCGCGTATCTCCTGGCGGCCGGGCTCCTGCGGCGGAGCGGGGAGGTCGTGGTCGAGGGCGTCGGCATCAACCCGACGCGCACGGGGTTCGCCCGGGTGATCGAGCGGATGGGGGCGCGCATCGAGGTGCAGGGGCGCTGGATGAGCCTCGGCGAACCCGGTGCCACGCTGGTGGCGCGGCCCGCGCGCCTCCGCTCCACGGAGGTGCGTGCCGACGAGGTCCCGGCGCTGGTGGACGAGGTGCCCCTCCTGGCCTGCCTCGCCGCGCGCGCCGAGGGGACGTCGGTGTTCCACGGCGTCGGGGAGCTGCGGGTGAAGGAGAGCGACCGGCTGGCGCTGGTGGCGAAGAACCTGGCCGCCGCGGGGGTGGACGCCGTGGCCGAGGCCGACACGCTCCGCGTGACCGGCACCGACCGGCCCCTCCGTGGCTTGGTCGAGACGGCAGGGGACCACCGCCTGGCGATGGCGTTCGCCGTCCTGGGCACCGCGCCCGGCGGGGAACTGGAGCTGGACGACGCGGGGTGTGTGGCCATCTCCTATCCCGGCTTCTTCCAGGACCTCGTCCGGGCGCTCACCGATGCCTAGGCGCCCCATCGTCGCCATCGACGGCCCTGCCGCGAGCGGCAAGAGCACCACCGCGCAGGCGGTGGCGCAGGCCCTCGGCTTCTGCCACGTGGATTCGGGGGCGGTGTACCGCGCGGTGACGCTGGTCGCGCTGGAGGGACTGGGCGCGCCGGAGTCCTGGGAGGGCGCGCGGGTCGCCGCTGAGGCCGCGGCGCGCCGCGTCTCGGCCACCCCGCGCGGGAGCCGCCTCGAGGTCACGGTGGGCGGGGTGGCCGTGGGGGGCGCGGTGCGCACCGCGCCGGTGACGAAGGAGGTCTCGCGGGTGGCCGCGATGCCGGCGGTGCGGGACTTCGTCAACGGACTGCTGCGCGAGGCGGCGAGCGGCGGCGGCGTGGTGATGGACGGCCGCGACATCGGCACCGTGGTCTTTCCCGACGCCGAGGTGAAGGTGTTCCTCGTTGCCGACCCCGAGGAGCGGGCCAAGCGCCGGCTCCTCGAGGGGGGCCGGTCCCTCGACGCCTGCTCCATCCGCGACGAGGCCGCGCTCCTTGAGGCGCGCGACGCGCAGGACGCCGGTCGCGCCGTGGCGCCGCTCCGGGCCGCGGCCGACGCCGTGCCCCTCGACACCACCCGCCTCTCCTTCGCCGAGCAGGTGCGGCAGGTCGTGGCGTTGGTCCGGGACCGCGAAGCGGCACCGTAGGGACCGCGCAGCGGCACGGTAGTGAACGCGAAGTGCCGCCGTCGCTTGACCCGCCACCGCCCGCCGGGTAAGCTCCAAGGCTAGCGCCCCCCGACTTCCCGGGAGGCCGCCGACCCTAACCCCGCGCCCCCACTGGGCGCTCCGAGGTTCCGTTCCCCATGTCGACCCCCACCCAGGACGCGCCCCGGGATACCGAGGAGCTGGCGTCCGCCACCCCGACCCCGACCCCGACCGCGACCGCGACTCTGACCCCGACCCCGCCTCCCGCTCCCAAACTGAACGTCCGCGCCGATCTGTACGACGAGAGCTACTCGGACGAGAAGTACGAGCAGATGAAGGCGATGTACGAGGGGTCCGTCCAGCACATCAAGGAAGGCGAGATCGTGATGTCGCGCGTCCTCCGGGTCACGGAGAACGCCGTCATCCTCGATGTCGGCTTCAAGAGCGAGGGCGCGGTCCCGCTGGAGGAGTTCAAGGACCCGCAGTCCCTCAAGCAGGGTGACGAGATCGAGGTCTTCCTCGAGAAGCTCGAGGACGACGACGGCGCCGTCGTGCTCTCCAAGAAGAAGGCCGACTTCATGCGGGTCTGGGAGCAGATCCGGATCGCGCACGAGGGCGACCAGCCGGTCGAGGGCACGCTGGTCAAGAAGATCAAGGGCGGCGTGGTCGTGGACCTGATGGGCGTGGACGCGTTCCTGCCGGGCTCGCAGATCGCGCTCCGCCGCGTCCCGAACATCGACGAGCTGCTCGGGCAGGCCTTCCAGTTCAAGATCATCAAGCTCAACAAGCGCCGCCGGAACATCGTGGTCTCGCGCCGCGTCATCCTCGAAGCGGAGCGGGCGACGAAGCGCGAGCGGCTGATGAAGGAGCTGGAGGTCGGCCAGGTCCGGAAGGGGATCGTCAAGAACATCACCGACTTCGGCGCGTTCATCGACCTGGGCGGCGTGGACGGCCTGCTGCACATCACCGACATGTCCTACGGGCGCGTCTCGCACCCGTCGGAGATGGTGCACATCGGCCAGGAGCTCGAGGTCAAGATCCTCGACATCGACTGGGAGCGGGAGCGCATCTCCCTCGGCCTCAAGCAGCTCCAGGCGTACCCGTGGACGAACGTCGCCGCCAAGTACCCGGTCGGCACGCGCGTCCAGGGCAAGGTCGTGTCCATCACGAACTACGGCGCGTTCATCGAGCTCGAGCCCGGCATCGAGGGGCTGGTCCACATCTCCGAGATGTCGTGGACCCGGAACGTGCGGCACCCGTCGAAGCTCGTCTCCATCGGCGAGACGATCGAGGCGGTGGTCCTGAAGGTGGACGAGGCCGAGGAGAAGATCTCCCTCGGCATGAAGCAGACGGAGCAGGACCCGTGGATGGTGCTGCCGCTCAAGTACCCGGTCGGCACGCGCATCACCGGCAAGGTCCGCAACCTCACGTCGTTCGGCGCGTTTGTCGAGATCGAGCCGGGCATCGACGGCCTGATCCACATCTCCGACATGAGCTGGACCAAGCGCGTGCAGCACCCCTCGGAGGTCGTGAAGAAGGGCGACACCGTTGACGTCGTGATCCTGAACATCGACCCCGAGAACAAGCGGATCTCCCTCGGCCTCAAGCAGGCGGAGGAGGATCCGTGGCTCCGCATCGGCGAGACCTATCCGGTGGGACGCGAGATCCGCGGCCACGCCGTGCGCCTGATGGACAAGGGCGTCGTCGTGGACCTCGGCAACGACCTCGAGGGGTTCGTGCCGATGAGCCAGCTGGGCGTGGAGAACATCTCGCAGCCCGGCGACGCGGTGAAGGAGGGGCAGGCGCTCGACCTCAAGGTGCTCGAGGTCGATCCGATCCACCACCGCATCGTGCTCGCGGTCGTGGGGTACCCGGACGTGCCGCTCATCGAGATCAAGAAGCCCGACATCCCGGTGGACGAGGGTGGGCCGGCCGACCGGCCGGCGGACGCTCCGGATGCTCCGGCCGATCCGGCGGAGTCGGCGGAGTCGGCGGGCGCGGAAGGGCCTTCGGACACCCCCGCCGCGTAGGCATGGCCGCGCAGCGGGCGCGGCGATCGAGCGACACGGAGGTGCGGCCCGGCGGGCGCGCTTCCGTGTCGTTCGCGTTCCCAGGAGCGCCGTGAGCGGGGAGACGGTCGCGATCGAGCGGCTCGCCGCCGGGGGCGACGGCGTCGGCCACCTGGCCGACGGCATCACCGTGTTCGTGCCGCGGACGGCGCCCGGGGACGTCGTGCGTCTCACCGGGATCGTCCGCCGGCGGCGCCACGCCTTCGCCCGGGTCGGGGAGCTGGTCACGCCGGGGGAGGGCCGCGTCGCGCCGCGCTGCGCCCACTTCCGCGAGGACGCATGCGGCGGGTGCCAGTGGCAGCACCTCTCGGAAGGCGCGCAGCGCGCGGCCAAGCGCCGCCTCGTCGGCGACGCCCTCCGCCGCATCGGGAAGCTGGCGGTCGAGGACCCTCCCCTGGTGGCGAGCCCCGGCGCCTTCGGCTACCGCGGCACCGTCACCCTGACGGTCGCGGGACGGGGGGCGTCGCGCGTGGCGGGCTTCCACCGGGAGGGCGGGGCGGAGGTGTTCCCGCTGGAGCGGTGCGAGATCGCCGCGGAGCCCCTCAATGCGCTCTGGGCCGCGCTCCGCCCCGCGCTCCGAACGCTCCCCGAGGGGGATGACGTACGTCTCGCCCTCCGCGTGACGCCGGAAGGAGCGCTCCACGTGATGGTGCGCGGCGGCGAGGGGGCGTGGACGGGGGCCGCCGCGCTGGAGGCGGCGGCGCGCGCGGCGGGGCTGGCGCCGACGGTGTGGTGGCAGCCCGCCAAGGGGGCGGTGCGCCGGATGGCGGGTCCCGAGGCGAAGACCGCGGCGGTGGCCTTCGAACAGGTGAACGCCGCGGTCGCGGAGGCGCTCCGGTCCGACGTGCTGGCGGCGCTGCCGACGGCGGGGCGGGTCCTGGACCTCTACGCCGGCGCGGGAGCGGTGGGACTCGCCCTCGCGGCGCGGGGCTGCGACGTCGTCACCGTGGAGGTGGATGCGCGGGCGGTGCGGGCGACGAAGGAGCGGGCGCGGGAGAGTGCGCTGCGCCTCCGCGCTGTGGCGGCGAAGGTGGAGGATGTGCTGGCGGGCCTCCTCCCCGCGGACGCGGTGGTGGTGAACCCCCCCCGGACGGGGCTCGACGCCGCGGCGGGTGCCGCGCTGGCGGCGGCGCCGCCCGGGCGGCTGGTCTACGTCTCCTGTGACCCCGCGACGCTGGCGCGCGATCTGGCCCGGCTTGGACCTACGGCCGGGCGCCTCACCTCCCTGCGCGCGTACGACATGTTCCCCCAGACGAGCCACGTCGAGACCCTCGCGGTCCTCGACCGGGAGAGCGGATCCGCCCGTTGACGCCCTTGTCGGAGCCGGGTATTTTCAAAAGCTGTCTTAAGTTACGCCCATTCGCAGAGGAAACGGCACACGCACCGGTATGAAGACTTTCACGCCCACGCCTGACGAGATCACCCACCGCTGGTTCCTGGTGGACGCCGCGGACATCCCCCTGGGGCGCCTCGCGTCCACGGTGGCGCAGGTGATCCGGGGGAAGCACAAGCCGATCTTCACGCCCTTCCTCGACACCGGGGACAGCGTGATCGTCGTGAACGCCGCCAAGGTGCGCCTGACGGGCCGCAAGATGGAGCAGAAGCGATACTTCCGGCACACCGGCTACATGGGGCACGAGAAGTTCACGGCGGTGCGCTCCGTCATGGCCAAGACCCCGGAGCGCGTGATCGAGCGCGCGGTGTTCGGCATGCTGCCGAAGTCGTCCCTGTCCAAGCAGGTCCTGCGGCTCAAGCTGCGGGTCTACGCGGGTGCCGAGCACCCCCACGAGGCGCAGCAGCCGACGCCGCTGGTCGTGAAGGCGCCGAAGAAGGTCGGGAGGTCTGCGTGATCGCCGATGTGCCGATGGTGTTCCACGCCGTGGGCCGCCGCAAGACGAGCGTCGCCCGGGTGTACCTGCGTCCCGGTTCGGGGAAGTGGGAGGTGAACGGGCGGACGCTGGGGGACTTCTTCCCCCGCAGCTCGCTCGTGTCGCTGATCCAGCAGCCCTTCGTCGCGACGGACACGCTGGGCGCGTTCGACGTGAAGGCGACCTGCAACGGCGGCGGGAACACGGGGCAGGCGGGGGCGCTGCGGCTGGGCATCGCGCGGGCCCTCCTCCAGGTGGACGAGCAGCACCGGAAGAAGCTGCGCGAGATGGGGCTGCTGACGCGGGACGCGCGCGCGGTCGAGCGCAAGAAGCCCGGCCAGCCCGGCGCGCGGAAGCGGTTCCAGTACAGCAAGCGGTAGCACCGGTTCCCATCCTACACACCGCCGGATCCCGGTCCGGGGTGTCCGCCACGGGCGGATTCGGCCGGGAGACGAAGGCGGTGGACGATCAACCCGACGGAGCAGAGACACCAGATGGCGCTGCCTGAGATTCAGACCCTGCTGGAAGCCGGCGTGCACTTCGGGCACCAGACCCGCCGGTGGAACCCGAAGATGCGGCGGTTCATCTTCGCGGAGCGGAACGGGATCTACATCATCGATCTCGAGAAGACGCTCAACCAGCTGCGGCTCGCGCAGGACCTGATGCGCGACGTGGTGCTGCGGGGCGAGGGCGTCCTGTTCGTCTGCACGAAGAAGCAGCTGAAGGCGATCCTGCAGGCCGAGGCGGAGCGGTGCGGCGCGTTCTGCGTGACGGAGCGCTGGCTGGGCGGGACGCTGACGAACTTCCAGACGATCAAGAAGCAGATCCGGCGGCTGAAGGAGATCGAGCAGGGGCAGGAGGAGGGCACCTTCGACTACTTCACGAAGAAGGAGCAGCTCCTCCTCGACCGCGAGCGCGAGAAGCTCGACCGGAACCTCTCGGGCCTCAAGAACATGGCCCGCCTGCCGGGCGCGCTGTTCGTGGTGGACGCGAAGAAGGAGCGCATCGCGGTGGCCGAGGCGAACAAGCTCGGCATCCCGGTGGTGGCGATCGTGGACACGAACGCGGACCCCGACGTCATCACGGTGCCCATCGCGGGCAACGACGACGCGATCCGCTCGGTGTCGCTGATCACCGTGGCCATCGCGGACACGATCATCGAGGCGCGGGCGCTGCGGCCGACCCGCGAGGAGGCCGAGGAGGGGGAGTTCGCGGCCTACTCGTCGGACGCGGGCGCGGTGGAAGGGGAGGCGGGGGGCGAGGGGGACAAGAAGAAGCGGCGGCCGCGCCGGAAGCGGCGGCCCAAGCCCGAGGCCATCGTGGCCCGGATCAAGACGGAGGACGGCGCCCCCGCGGCGGCGCCAGCGGCGGAGGACGGCGCGAACTGAACGCGTGCCGCGCCGAGGCCGCGAGACCGACGCCGCCGCCTGAGCCCGACCGGGCGGGCGGCGGTTTCGTAACCGGACAACCAGAGGGACTGTGACGGCAATGACGGCGATCAGCGCGAAGGACGTGGCCGAGCTCCGCAAGCGGACCGGGGCCGGGATGATGGAGTGCAAGAAGGCGCTCGAGGAGAACGGCGGGGACTTCGAGAAGGCGACCGACTGGCTGCGCGCCCGCGGCATCGCCAAGTCCGAGAAGCGCGCCGAGAAGGCCGCGAGCGAGGGCCTCGTCGAGTCGTACATCCACCACAACGGCAAGGTCGGCGTGCTGGTGGAGCTCAACTGCGAGACCGACTTCGTGGCGCGGACCGACGACTTCCGCGGCCTCGCCAAGGAGGTCGCGATGCACGTCGCGTTCGCGAACCCGCTGGCGGTGTCGGCGGAGGACGTGGACCCGGCGGTCGTCGAGCGGGAGCGGAACGTGTACCGTGAGCAGGTGGCGCAGGAAGGGAAGCCCGAGGCGATCCGCGCGAAGATCGTCGAGGGGAAGCTCAAGAAGTTCTACAGCGAGTCGGTGCTCCTCGAGCAGCCGTGGGTGAAGGACGACAAGCAGACGGTGGGCGACCTGGTCAAGGCCGTCTCCGGGAAGCTGGGGGAGAAGGTGGTCGTGAAGCGCTTCATCCGGATGCAGCTCGGAGGGGCGGTGTGAGCGCGCTCGCCTACCGGCGGGCGCTGCTCAAGATCTCCGGCGAGGCGCTCGCCGGGGCGCGGGGCTTCGGCCTCGACTACGCGGTGCTGGAACGGCTGGCGGGCGAGATCAAGGCGGTGCGCGCGCTGGGGGCCGACGTCGGGCTGGTGATCGGCGGCGGCAACATCATCCGTGGCACCGTGGCCTCCCAGCAGGGGATGGACCGCGTCTCCGCCGACTACATGGGGATGCTGGCGACGGTGATCAACGCCCTCGCCGTGCAGGACGTCCTCGAGCGCCAGGGCGTGGACACCCGCGTGATGACCGCGATCCGGATGGAAGCGGTGGCGGAGCCGTACATCCGCCGCCGCGCCATCCGCCACCTCGAGAAGGGGCGCGTGGTCATCCTGGCGGGCGGCACCAGCAACCCGTACTTCTCCACCGACACCGCGGCGGTGCTGCGGGCCCTCGAGATCGAGGCGCAGGCGATCCTGAAAGCCACCAACGTGGACGGTATCTACAGCGCCGACCCGAAGAAGGACCCGAACGCGGCGTTCATCCCCGAGGTCACGTACCACGACGCCATGGTGCGCGGGCTGGGGGTCATGGACGCCAACGCCTTCGGCCTGTGCAAGGACAACAAGCTCCCGATCCTGGTGTTCAACATCAACACGCCGGGGGCGGTCGCCCGCGTGCTCCAGGGCGAACGGCTCGGCTCCATCGTGCGATGACGACCATCAAAGACCCCCTGGGCGACCTGCTGCGGCAGGCCCGCGCCCACATGGACAAGGCCATCGAGAGCTCGCGCCACGAGTTCTCGACCATCCGCAGCGGCAAGGCCACCACCGCCCTCCTCGACCTCGTGCGCGTCAAGGCGTACGGCCAGGAGATGCCGCTGAACCAGGTCGCGTCGGTCGCGGCGCCCGAGCCGCGGCTCCTCACGGTCACCCCCTGGGACAAGTCCCTCGTGCAGGCGATCGAGAAGGGGATCCGCGAGTCCGACCCGGGGCTCAATCCCGTCACGCAGGCCGGGCTGATCCGCGTTCCGCTGCCGCCCCTCACGGAGGAGCGGCGCCGCGAGTTCGTGAAGGTCGTCCACAAGATGGCCGAGGAGTGCCGCGTCGCGATCCGCCACGCGCGCCACGAGGCCAAGGAGGCGCTCAAGAAGATCGAGCACGTCTCCGAGGACGACACCCACCGCACCGACCACGACCTCCAGAAGCTCACCGACGAGAGGATTAAGCACGTGGACGAGCTCGTCGCGGCCAAGGAGAAGGAGATCATGGAGGTGTGACGACGGACGCCGGCGAGCTGCTGGAGCGCGTCCGCGCCGGCGGGCCGGTGCCGCGGCACGTGGCCATCATCATGGATGGCAACGGCCGCTGGGCCCGGGAGCGCCATCTCCCGCGCCCCCTCGGCCACCGCGCCGGGATGCAGGCGGTGCGCGAGACGGTCGAGGCGTCCATTGCGGCAGGGGTCGGCGTCCTCACGCTGTTCGCCTTCTCCGAGGAGAACTGGAACCGCCCCCGCACCGAGATCGGCGCCCTGATGGGGCTCCTCGAGGAGTACATCGGCCGCGAGACGGAGGAGCTGCGGGGCAACGGGGTCGAGGTGCGCGCCCTCGGCGACCTCACCCGCCTCCAGCCGCCGGCGCGCGAGGCCCTCGACCGCCTCATCGACGCCACCCGCGGCGGCACCAAGCTCCTCCTCAACCTCGCCATCTCGTACTCGAGCCGCGCCGAGATCGCGCGGGCCGCGCGGCGGCTCGCCGAGGACGTGGTGCAGGGGCGCCTCGCCCTCGAGGACGTGGACGAGGATGCGCTCGCGCTCCGCCTCTACACCGCCGGCCTCCCCGATCCGGACCTGCTGGTGCGCACCTCGGGAGAGCAGCGGGTCTCGAACTTCCTCCTCTGGCAGATCGCCTACACCGAGCTGTTCATCACGCCGGTGCTCTGGCCCGACTTCTCGCGCCTCCACCTCTACGAGGCGATCCTCGCCTACCAGGGACGCGAACGCCGGTTCGGCCGCGTCACGGCCTGATGGCCGGCAACTTCGCGCATCGCCTCGGCTTCTCGGCGGTGGCCATCCCCACGGCCGCCGTGCTCATCTATCTCGGCGGCTGGCCCCTGGCCCTCCTCCTCGCCGTCGCGGGCCTCCTCGGCGCGCGGGAGGTCTACGACTTCGCTGCGCGGCTGGGCGTGGACCCGCTGCGCCGGAGCGGGATGCTCGCCGCCTTCCTCGTGCCCGTCGCGACGTACTGGTCCAAGGGGAGCGAGGTGCGCTTCGCCGAGCCGGCGCTGTACCTCGGCGCCCTCTGGCTCGTCGCCGTGGTGGCGCTCGCGGCCTGGCGCCGCGGGCCGACGGGCAAGCCGCTCGCGGCCGTCGCGGTGACCGTCTTCGGCGCGCTCTACGCCGGGGGGCTCCCCGCCTTCGCCATCGTGCTGCGTCACCCGGCGGGGGTGGGCCCCTCGTCGTTCGCGGGCGCGGCGCTGCTGCTCTTCCCGCTGGTCCTCACCTGGGCCGGCGACACGGCCGCGTACGCGGGGGGGACCGCCATCGGCGGGCCGAAGCTGGCGCCAACCCTCTCTCCCCGGAAGACGTGGGCGGGCGCGATCGCGGGCCTCGCGTGCACCCTCCTCGTCGCGGTGGGGTACGCCCTGTGGGTGCTCGCGCCGGCGGGGCGCCCGATCGGCGTCGCGGCCGCGCTGGCGATGGGAGCGGCGATCAGCGTGGTGGGCCAGGTGGGCGACGTCTCGGAGTCGGTCTTCAAGCGCGAGGTGGGGCTCAAGGACAGCTCCACCCTCATCCCCGGTCACGGGGGCGTCCTCGACCGGCTCGACTCCCTCTACTTCGTGCTCCCCGTGACCGCGGGCCTCTACCACCTCTTCGGACTCGTCTGATGACCGGGGTCGCGATCCTGGGCTCCACCGGGTCCATCGGCACCACGGCGCTCCGGGTGATCGCCCGCCACCGCGACCGGTTCCGCGTCGCGGCGCTGACCGCGTACGGCCGCAAGGACCAGCTCGCCGCGCAGGCGGCGGCGTTCTATCCGACGTTCGTCTCCCTGGTGGGGGGCGGGCACGGCCGGGACGACTGGGCCGACGGCGCCGCGAGCCTGGTGGAGGCCGCCACGCGCCCCGACGTGGACGTGGTACTGAACGGGATCGTCGGCGCGGCGGGGCTCGAGGCGACGATCGCGGCGCTCCAGGCGGGGAAGCGGGTCGCCCTCGCGAACAAGGAGTCGCTGGTGATGGCGGGGGAGCTGGTCCTCCGCGCCGCGCGCGAGGGGGGCGGCGAGATCGTTCCCGTGGACTCCGAGCACTCGGCGGTGCTGCAGTGCCTGGGCGGGCGGCCGCGCGCCGACCTGCAGCGCATCATCCTCACGGCCTCCGGCGGCCCCTTCCACACGTGGGACGCGGAGCGGGTGCATTCGGCCACCGTCCACGAGGCGCTGAACCACCCGACCTGGAAGATGGGCCGGAAGATCTCCGTGGACAGCGCGACCCTCGCGAACAAGGCGCTCGAGGTGATCGAGGCGCACTTCCTCTTCGGCCTCCCCTTCGAGCGCATCGAGGCGGTCGTGCACCCGCAGTCCGTCATCCACTCCTTCGTGGAGCTGGTGGACGGCTCGGTCCTGGCGCAGGTGGGCTTCCCGACGATGGAGCTGCCGATCCTCTACGCCCTGACCTATCCGGCGCGGGTCTCCGACGACGGCGCGCCGCGCTTCGACCCGATCGGCGCCGGCGCGCTGACCTTCGAGCCCGTCCGCACGGAGGTCTTCCCGGCCTTCGCCCTCGGCGTGCAGGCGGGCCGCAGCGGCGGCACCGCGCCGGCGGCGTTCAACGCCGCGAACGAGGTGGCGGTCGCCGCCTTCCTCCAGGGCCGGATGCCGTTCGGGCGCATCGCGGAGGTGATCGAGGTCGTGCTGCGGCGGCAGGTGGTGGAGCACGCCGAGACGCTGGCGGCGGTGATGGCGGCGGACCGCTGGGCGCGGGAGCTGGCCGAAGAGGTGATCCGGTGGGCGTGAACCTGCCGCCCGCGCTCCTCGGGATCATCGCCGGCCTGATCGTGCTCGGCGTGGTGATCTTCGTCCACGAGACCGGGCACTTCCTCGCCGCGAAGTCGGTGGGGATCGCGGTGGTCCGGTTCTCCTTCGGCCTCGGGCCGCGCACCCCCGTGCGGCGGACGTGGGGTGAGACGGAGTACTGCCTGTCGTGGCTCCCCCTCGGCGGCTACGTGAAGATGGCGGGGCTCGAGGAGGAGGGGGCGGTGGGGGAGCTGGAGGGCCCGCCGGGAGGAGGCACGTGGCCGCGGGAGCGGACCTTCGAGGGGAAGCCCCTCTGGGCGCGGATCTACGTCATCTCCGCCGGCGTGGTCATGAACGCCGTCTTCGCGGTGCTCGTGTACGGGTTCCTCGCCGGCGCCTACGGCGTCCGCGAGGACCATACCGTCACGATCGGGAGCGTGGACACCGCGAACGTCCCTCTCGGCGCCTCGGCGCTCCGCCAGCTCCGGGCCGGCGACCGCATCGCCCGGATCAACGGCGACTCGATGACCGGCTGGGGCGACATCCAGTCGGCGCTGCTGACCACGGGCGACCCGATGATCCGCATCCAGATCGCGGGCCGCGCGGAGCCCGTCGTCCTGGAGCTCCCGCTGAAGGAACAGCAGGCGCGGGCGCGGGTCGTGGGCGCGCTGGCGCCGTGGGTGGATCCGGTGATCGGCGAGGTGGTGCCGGGGCAGGCCGCGGCCGCCGCCGGCATCGTGCCGGGGGACCGCATCCTGCGGGCGGATACGGTGGCCGTGGCGCGCTGGGAGGACTTCGTCCACGTGATCGAGGCGCATGCGGGGAGCCCGGTCCGGCTCCTAGTGCGCCGCGGCGCGGCGGAGATCCCCCTCACCGTGACGCCGAAGGCCACGCGCGTGCGCGACCCGGCGTCCAAGGTGGAGCGTCAGGTGGGGCGCGTGGGCGTGAGTGGACAGCTCCCCCCCCTCCGCCGCTACGGCCTCGCCGCCGCGGTCGGCGAGGGCTTCGTGCAGGCGGGCCGGTCGGGGTGGATCGTCCTCTACACGCTCAAGGGACTGATCCTCGGGCAGCTCTCGCCCCGCGACATCGGCGGGCCGATCCTCGTGGGGCAGATCTCGGGGCAGGTGGCGCGGCTCGGGCTCGAGCCGTTCCTCGCCTTCCTGGCGCTCTTCTCGATGAACCTCGCGGTCCTCAACCTGCTCCCTATCCCGGTGCTGGACGGGGGGCACCTCCTCTTCCTCGCGATCGAGGGGGTGCGCCGCCGGCCGCTCAGCGAGGCGGTGCGGCACCGCTGGACGCAGATCGGGTTCGCCGTCTTGGTGGCCATTATGCTCCTCGCGCTGGCCAACGATGTCTTGAGGTTGATTCCGTAGGCCTGGGTGGGGCGAAGTGATGCGTCATGAGTCATGCGTGATGAGTTGGGAGTGAGGAGTGATGAGGGGCGCCTCCGCCGCTGCGGGAGCGCCCCTCCTCTCTACCTGCACACCACCTCATCACTCATCTCTCATCACTCATTACGTCCCAACAGTCTCTTCATGGCTCCGAGGGCCACTTCCGTCGTGGACCGCTTGCCGGTGAGGATACCCTCCAGGTCCTCCGCGAGCTCCTTGGCCGTGGGGTAGCGGCGCTCGCGGTCCTTCTCGAGGCAGGTGAGGACGATCTTCTCGAAGGCGCGGGGGATCTCGGGGCGGATCTCACGCAGGGGCGTGGGTGGCTCCTCCACGTGGAGGCGGGCCAGCTCGAACCAGTCGCCGGCGCGGAAGGGGAGCTGGCCGGTGGACGCGCGGTACATCGTCACCCCGAGGGCGTAGAGGTCGGTGCGGCCGTCGAGGACCTGGCCGCGCGCCTGCTCCGGGGAGATGTAGTGCGGCGTGCCGATGGTCATCTGCTTGCCGGTGCTCGACACGTAGCCGGCCACCGCGCGCGCGATGCCGAAGTCGGTGAGGACGCCGGCCCCGTCGTCGGTCAGCAGGATGTTGTTGGTCTTGATGTCGCGGTGGATGATCCCGGTCTCGTGCGCGAAGGCGAGCGCCCGCGCGATGTCCCGCGCGATGCGCGCCACCTCGCGCTCCGGGAGCACCGGCTCGGCCTCGAGGCGCGCGGCGAGGGACCACTTGAGGCGGGGCATCGCGAAGTACGACGCGTCGCCGTCCTGGCCGACGTCGAGGATGCGGATGATGTTGGGGTGCCGGAGCTCGCCGGCGACCGCCGACTCGTTCAGGAACCGCGTGGTGAATTGCCTGTCCCGAGCGAACTTGGGCTTGAGGAGCTTGAGGGCGAACTCCCCCTCCTGGCCGGCCCGGGTGGCGGACACGACCCACGCGAAGCCCCCGGCGCCGAGCACGCTCCGGACGGTATAGGGGCCCACGGTGCGGCCGACGAGGTCCTCGGCCTGCTGCGCTTCGGGGACCGCTGGGGTCCCCTTTACAGGGTCTGTCACGCCGGGTAACTTACGAAGCTATCGTGAATTAGTGAATACTCTCCGGACCGCGTGACGGAGACACACCCGAAGGGTCAGCGATGCCGTACGACACTGCTACAGCCGCCGCGAAGTACCGACTGCACGAGACGGACACCGGGTCCACGAAGGTGCAGGTCTCGCTTCTGACGGCGCGCATCAACTCCCTCACGGACCATTTCCGCACGCACGCCAAGGATCACCACGGGCGCCGCGGCCTCCTGAAGATGGTGGGGCAGCGTAGGCGCCTGTTGGAGTATCTGCGGCGGACGGATCTGGCCGGGTATCGCCAGCTGGTCGACGAGCTGGGCCTCCGGCACTAGTTCGCGTCACCTGCGGCAGGGGCGTCCCGGACGGGGCGCCCTTCCGCGCATCTACGCCAAAGGAAAAGAGCAAACATGGTACGGGAAATCGAACGGTCCTTCGCGGGCCGTCCCTTCCGCCTCGAGACCGGCCGCCTGGCCAAGCAGGCCTCGGGCGCGGCGCTCGTCCAGTTCGGCGAGACGGTGGTCCTGGCGGCTGCGTCGGTCTCCGAGACGCGCAGCAATCTCCCCTTCTTCCCGCTCCTCGTGGAGTACCGGGAGAAGTTCTACGCCGCGGGGAAGATCCCCGGCGGGTTCCTCAAGCGCGAGGCGCGGCCCCACGACGAGGAGATCCTCGCCGCGCGGCTCATCGACCGGACGATCCGGCCCCTCTTCCCCGAGGGGTTCCAGAACGAGGTGCAGGTCTTCATCTACGTGCTCTCGGCGGACCAGGAGAACGACGCCGACGTGCTCGGGATGGTGGCGGCCTCGTTCGCCCTCTCGGCGTCGAAGATCCCCTTCGCGGGCCCGGTGGCGGGCGTGCGGGTGGGGCGCGTCGAGGGGAAGTGGATCCTCAACCCCACCTTCCAGCAGCTCGAGTTCTCCGATGTGGACGTCGTCGTCGCCGGGAGCAAGGACTCGATCATGATGGTCGAGGGGGGCGCGGGGGAGATCGGCGAGGATGAGCTCCTGGACGCCTTCAAGGTCGCGCAGAAGGGCATCCAAGAGCTGGTGACGATGCAGGACGAGCTGCTCGGCAAGAACCGCATCCCGAAGATGGAGTGGTCCAAGCCGGAAGCGCCCGCGGCGCTGGCCGCCCGGGTGAAGGAGATCGCCGAGCCGCGGGTGGCGGAGGCGATGAACCTCCCCGCCAAGGAAGAGCGGCACCAGGCCCTCTCGGCGCTGTTCGCCACGGTGGTCTCGCAACTCGAGGCGGAGTTCCCGGACGACAAGAAGTTGATCGCCGAGCTCCTCTCCGAGATCGAGTACACCTCGATGCGCAAGCAGGTGCTGGAGCGCGGGGAGCGGGTGGACGGCCGCGACACCAAGACGGTGCGGCCCATCTCCTCCGAGGTCGGGGTCCTGCCGCGCGTGCACGGCTCGGCGCTCTTCACCCGCGGCCAGACGCAGGCGCTGGTGACGGTGACGCTGGGGAGCGTGGACGACGAGCAGCGCATCGACAACATCGACGTGCCGCGCGAGACGACCAAGTCGTTCATGCTGCACTACAACTTCCCGCCCTTCGCCACGGGCGAGGTGCGGCCGATGCGCGGCACCTCCCGGCGCGAGATCGGGCACGGGGCGCTGGCCGAGCGGGCGGTGACGCCGCTCCTGCCGCCCTACGAGAAGTTCCCCTACACGATCCGCATCGTCTCCGAGGTCCTGGAGTCGAACGGCTCCTCCTCGATGGCGACGGTGTGCGGTTCGTCGCTCGCGCTGATGGACGCCGGCGTGCCGATCAAGGCCCCGGTGGCAGGCGTGGCGATGGGGCTGATCAAGGAGGGCGAGAAGATCGCCATCCTGACCGACATCCTCGGCACCGAGGACGCGCTGGGCGACATGGACTTCAAGGTCGCCGGCACGGAGCAGGGCATCACCTCGATCCAGATGGACATCAAGATCCAGGGCCTCTCCCTCGACATCATGGAGACGGCGCTGGCGCAGGCGAAGAAGGGCCGGCTGCACATCCTCGGCGCGATGGCCAAGACGCTGAAGGAAGCGCGGTCGGAGATGTCGCCCTACGCGCCGCGGATCATCACGATCCAGGTGCGGCCCAAGGAGATCGGCAAGATCATCGGGCCCAAGGGCGCGACGATCCGCGGCATCGAGGAGCAGTCGGGCGCGAAGGTCAGCATCGACGACGACGGCATTGTGACGATCGCCGCGGTCGGCAGCGAGGCGGGCCAGAAGGCGCGCGAGATGGTCGAGGCGCTGGTGCAGGAGGCCGAGGTCGGCAAGACGTACACCGGCAAGGTCAAGACGACCACCGCCTTCGGCGCGTTCGTCGAGATCCTCCCCGGCGTGGAGGGGCTGATCCACATCTCCGAGCTGCAGCACGGCCGCACCGAGCGGACCGAGGACGTCGTCAAGAAGGGCGACGTCGTCACCGTGAAGCTCCTCGAGGTGGACGACCGCGGGCGGATGCGGCTCTCCCGCAAGGCGCTGATCGAAAAAGAGTGAACACCCGGCGGCTGGACGAGGGCGTGGTCCGCACCGACGCGCCCAACGGCCTCGTCGTCCTGACGGAATCCATGCCCGGCCTCCGCTCCGCGGCGGCCGGGTTCTGGGTCCGGTCGGCCTCGGCCCACGAGGCCGACGGCAAGATGGGGGTCTCGCACCTCCTCGAGCACATGGTCTTCAAGGGCACGGAGCGGCGGAGCGCGCGGGAGATCTCCCTCGCCCTCGAGTCCCGCGGCGGTTCCCTCGACGCCTACACCGGCCGCGACCACACCACCTTCCAGGCACGCGTCCTCGACGCCGACGTCCCCCTCGCCCTCGACGTCCTCACCGACATCGTCCGCCGCCCCGTCCTCCGGGACGAGGACCTGGCCCTCGAGCGGAAGGTCGTCCTCGAGGAGATCGCGATGGTGGAGGACGACCCGGACGACCTGGTCTTCGATCTCCACGCGGGCGCCCTCTTCCCCGGGCACGCCTACGGCCACCGCATCCTCGGCACCCGCGAGACCGTCGGCGCCCTGACGCGCGCCGACCTCGCGGCGCTCCACGACGCGGCCTACCAGCCACGGCACCTCGTCTTCGCGGCGGCAGGGAACGTGCGGCACGAGGAGATCCTCGCGCTGCTCGGGGCGCAGGGGTGGTTCGACGCGGCCCCGGGCCTGGAGTGCGCCCCGGTCCGCGCGCCAACGGCGTCGTGGCGCGGCGAGCGCCGCGTGAGCCGCGAGGGCACCCAGGCGCACATCGTCTTCGGCGCCGAGACCTTCGCGTACGGCGACCCGCGGCGCTACGCCCTGGTCCTCGTCTCGACGATCTTCGGGGCGGGGATGAGCAGCCGGCTCTTCCAGCGGGTCCGCGAGCAGCTCGGCCTCGCCTACTCGGTCTACGCCTTCCACCAGTTCTTCCAGCTCACCGGGATGTGCGGCGTCTACGTCGGCACGCAGCCGGCCACCGCCCAGCGGGCCGTGGACGAGATCCGCGCCGAGATGGCCACGCTCGCCCGTGACTCCCTCACCGCCGACGAGCTGGCGTCCGCGAAGCGGCAGGTCCAGGGGCAGATCGTGCTGTCGGTGGAGAGCCCCCTTTCCCGGATGTACCGCATCGCCGGCTCGGCGCTCTTCGGGGAACCGTACCGGACCCTCGACGCGGTGCTCGCGGAGATCGAGGCGATCACCCCGGCCCAGGTGGCCGAGGTGGCCGCGACGTGCTTCGCACCCGACCGTCAGGCGGTCGTGTGGCTGGGGCCTGAGGGAGCGCAGTAGCCAGGGGCCAGACGCCAAGGGCCAGGTGTCAGAAGCCAGACGCCAAGGCGCCAAGAGAACAGCCACAGCGGTATGTCGGACGGGCGCGGCGCGGTTCCTGCATCGGTGTGACGGCAGACTTCCGGCCGGGTAGGTCCCCATGATCGTCGGCGTCCCCAGAGAGATCAAGACGAACGAGAACCGCGTCGCCCTCGTGCCGGCGGGCGCGGAGGCCCTGGCGGGCCACGGCCACCGCGTCGTCGTCGAGCGCGGGGCGGGCGTCGGCTCGGGCTTCGCGGACGACCTGTACGTGAAGGCGGGCGCCGAGCTCGTCCCCGACGCGTCGACGGTGTGGCGCCAGGCGGAGCTCGTCTGCAAGGTGAAGGAGCCGGTCCCCGCGGAGTGGCCGCTGCTGCGCCGCGACCAGGTGGTGTTCACCTACTTCCACTTCGCCGCGGACGAGGCCCTCACCCGCGCCCACCTCAAGGCGGCGCCGGTCTGCATCGCGTACGAGACGGTGCAGCTGCCGAACGGGGAGCTCCCCCTCCTCACGCCGATGTCGGAGGTCGCGGGGCGGATGGCGATCCAGGAAGGGGCGAAGTACCTGGAGAAGCTGCAGGGGGGCCGCGGGGTGCTGCTGGGCGGTGTGCCCGGGGTCGCCCCCGCCGAGGTGGTGATCCTGGGGGGCGGCGTGGTGGGCGCCAACGCCGCGAAGATGGCGGCGGGCCTCGGCGCCATCGTGACCCTCCTCGACCTCAGCCTCGAGCGCCTGCGCTACCTCGCCGACGTGATGCCCCCCAACGTGCGCCTCCTCCACTCGAACCGGCACACCATCCTCGACGCCATCGCCCGGGCGGACCTCGTGATCGGGGCGGTGCTCATCCCCGGCGGGAAGGCGCCGCACCTCGTGGGCCGCGAGGACCTCAAGCGGATGCGCGCCGGCGCGGTGATCGTGGACGTGGCCGTGGACCAGGGAGGGTGCGTCGAGACGATTCATCCCACCACCCACGCCGACCCGGTCTACGTCGTGGACGAGATCATCCACTACGGCGTGGCCAACATGCCGGGGGGCGTGCCGCGCACCTCCACGATGGCGCTCACCAACGCGACCTTCCCCTACGCGCGGAAGCTCGCCGCGCTCGGCTGGAAGGCGGCCTGCCGCGACGACGCGGCGCTCCGCGCGGGGCTCAACATCGTCGGCGGGAAGGTCGTCTACCCGGCCGTGGCGGAGGCGTTCGGGCTCCCCCTGGCCGAGCCGGAGTCGGTCCTCTGAGCGCTCCGCCGATCCTCTGCTACCACAAGGTGGATACGCGGCTCGAGCTGGGCGTCACGCGGCTTGGGCCGCGGGTGTTCCGGCGCCAGATGGAGGCCCTCGCCAGCGCGGGCGTGAAGACCCTTGGCAGCGCGGAGCTGGAGGCCCTCGTCACGGGAGCGGAGGCGGCCGGGCAGGGGCGTCCCCCCTCACCCCCTCACGCCTCACCTCTCACCTCCCTCACCTCGGTGGTCTTGACCTTCGACGACGCCTACTCGGCCCTCGCCGAGCACGCCTTTCCGGTGCTCGCGGACCTCGGCCTCAAGGCGCTCGTCTTCGTGATCACCGACTTCGCGGGACGGGAGAACAGCTGGGACGTGCGGTACGGGGGGCGGGGCTTCCGGCACCTGGCCTGGGACGACCTGGCCCAGTGGCGGGACCGCGGCGTGGTCGAGGTGCACGCGCACGGGGCGACCCACGCGCGGCTCACCTGGCTCCCGGACGCGCTGGTCGAGCAGGAGCTGGTCCGTTCCCGCGACGCCATCACCGCGAAGCTGGGGGACGTCCCCACCGGCTTCTGCTATCCCTTCGGGGCCGCGGATGCGCGCGTGGTGCGGCTCACCCGGGCCGCTGGCTACCGGCTCGGCTTCGCCGGCCCCCGCGGCGTCGCCGGCCTGGCACCTGCGGACGCTCCGCTGGCGCTGCGGCGGCACCCGGTCTACGCCTGGGACCGCGGGGCGGTCCCCCTCGTCCTCCGGGGGGACGCCGTGGGCCGGGCCGCCCAGGGGGCCGCCGCGCTCGCCAGCCGCCTCTCGGTGGTCACTTCGATCGTGCGGCGCCTCGCCGGTCGGCGGAACGCCGGTTCGTGAGTCCCATTTTCAAATACGACACAATCGTTCGTCAATCCACGAGACGAGGGGCGCCTTCCGGGCCCGGGGCGTGCCCGGCGCGGCTTCCAGGGCCTCCGGTGGGGCCGGGCAGGGTGGCCTGAAGATTGCTGCTCCCAAGGGGGTAAGCGCCCTTCGTGGGCGCAGGTACGTCCCCTCGCACTGACCCACAGGAGATCCGTCTCATGGCGGAGAAGACCAACGGCTCGGCGATGCTCGAGAACGTGGACTACCACGCGGTAGGGATGTCGGCGACCGACCCCAGCCTCAACCCCTTCATGATCGCGCAGCGGCAGCTGGCCGATGCGGCGAAGATCCTCAAGCTCGACGACGCCACGCACGAGATGCTGCGGTGGCCGATCCGCGAGATGCACGCGCACCTGCCGGTCCGGATGGACAACGGCAAGGTGAAGGTGTTCCACGCCTTCCGGGTGCAGTACAACGACGCCCGCGGCCCGACGAAGGGCGGGATCCGGTTCCATCCCGACGAGACGATCGACACGGTCCGCGCGCTGGCGGCGTGGATGACGTGGAAGGTCGCGGTGGTGGACATCCCGCTCGGCGGCGGCAAGGGCGGGATCGTGTGCGATCCGCTCAAGATGTCGCTCGGAGAGCTGGAGCGGCTGAGCCGCGCCTACATCCGGGCATTCGCCCGGCTCCTCGGTCCCGAGAAGGACGTCCCGGCGCCCGACGTCTACACCACCCCGCAGATCATGGCGTGGATGGTGGACGAGTACGCGGTCATCCAGGGCCAGAACCAGTTCGGGATGATCACGGGGAAGCCGCTGGCGCTCGGCGGCTCGCAGGGGCGCGGCGACGCGACGGCGCGCGGCGGCGTGTACGTGATGCGCGAGGCCGCGAAGAAGATCAAGCTGGACCTCGCGAAGGCGACCTACGCGATCCAGGGCAGCGGCAACGCGGGGTGGTTCGCGGCGCAGATCATCAACGACGAGATCGGCGGCAAGGTCGTCGCGATCGGCGAGATCGACGGCGCGGTGTACAACCCGGAGGGCCTCGACGTCCACAAGTTCCACGAGCACTTCACGAAGACCAAGAGCGTGAAGGGCTTCAAGGGCGCCGAGATCCTGCCGAACTCGAAGGACGTGCTGGAGCTGAAGGTGGACGTGGTGGTGCCGGCCGCGCTCGAGAATCAGATCACCAAGGCGAACGCCGGCCGGATCAAGGCCAAGATGATCCTCGAGCTGGCGAACGGCCCGACCACGCCGGAAGCCGACGAGATCCTGTTCGAGAAGGGCGTGATGGTCCTCCCCGACTTCCTCGCGAACGCGGGCGGCGTCACGGTGTCGTACTTCGAGATGGTGCAGAACGCCTACCAGTACTACTGGGAGCCGGAGCTGGTGCGGAAGCGGCTCGACATGAAGATGACGGACGCCTTCAACGCCGTGTACGAGATGGCGCAGAAGCACAAGGTGCACAACCGCCTGGGCGCGTACCTGGTGTCGGTGCACCGGGTGGCCGAGGCGATGAAGCTGCGGGGGTGGGTGTAAGACGCAGCCGATAGCCGTTAGCCGATAGGAGCGCGAGGGGCGGGTCCCGAGGTCGGGGCCCGCCCCTTCGTGCGTCCGCACGCCTGGTGCGGGTCACGGCCGCGCCCTCTCTCGGGCGTGGAGCATGGCCAGCGGCGCTAGGCCGCCGCCGTGACCCGCACGTAGCTCTCGTGGAAGGTCTTGAGCTTGGCCACCATCGCCTCGATCTGGTCCATCGGCGGGAGGAAGGTGGTCCGGAAGTGGAACGTCCCGGGCCGCTGGCCGAAGCCGGAGCCGGGCACGACGCAGATGCCGGTCTCCTCGAGGAGAGCGAGGCAGTACTCGCTGTCGCGCCGCGCCTCGTAGTCGCGCCGCTCCTCCGGGGTCATCGCCGCGACGTCCACATCGGCCTCGGGCGGGAGTTCGAAGCGGACGAAGCCGTACATCGCGCCCTGCGGCATGGAGAGGGTCATCCCCTCGATGGCGTTGATTCCCCGGGCGAGGAGCTCCGCCTTGGCCTTGAGCTGCGCGAGGACGCCGTCCCGCTCCGCCGCGTAGGTGGCGTGGCTCGCGTCCCCCGGCTGCGGCGGGGCGACCATCACGTACGTGGCGAGCTGGCCCGGCACGTTCGAGCAGAGGGCGATGGACTGGAGCTTCGCCATCTCCGCCAGCACGTCGTCGGGGATGTTGCGGAACTCCACGTACCCGCCGCGGTGCCCGCATTCGCCGAGGAAGCCCTTCGAGATGGAGTGGAAGCTGAAGAGGGAGACGCCCGTCTCGCCGAGGTCGTGCATCACCTTGGCGAAAGAGGAGAACCGCCGCCCCGCGGCGTAGACGTTCTCCTGGTAGACCTCGTCGGCGAGGATGGCGATGCCGTGCTTCTTCGCGAAGGCGACGACCATCGCGATGTTCTCGTAGGTGAGGACGGCCCCCGTCGGGTTGCCGGGATTGATCACCACGATGGCCACGGGATCGGCCCCGTCGCGCCGGGCGTGGACGATCGCGTCGGTGAGCGCGGCCTCGGAGAGCTGCCAGTCGTGCGCCTCGTCGAGGTAGTAGTCGATGCGGCGCCCGCCCCGGAGGGCGATCTCGGCGGAGTAGAGGGGGTACTGCGGTGTCGGCACCAGGATGCCGTCGTGCGGGTGCTTGAGAAGGGACGTGACCGTGAGCTTCACCCCCCCGCTCGCCCCGTCCGTCAGGATGACGTGGTCCCCCTGCGCCGGGATCCCGTCCCGCTTCGCGATGAACTCCGCCACCGCCTGCCGGATGAAGGGGATGCCGCAGCTCTGCGAGTACGCGCCCGTGCCGTGCGGGTGCTTCGCGAGGATCCCCCGCGCCCGCGCGACCACGTCGGCGGGGAAGTGTGCCGCGGCCCGCGGGTCGTCCATCAGCGCGGGGTACTCGAGGAGCGCGAGGAGCTGGCGCAGGTAGGTGAGCGGCCGCTGCTTGAGGGCCTGCGGATTGCCGATGTTGCAGTAGATGATCTGGCGCCCCTGGGCCTCGAGCTTCTGCGCCCGGTCCACGACGGGGCCGCGCACCGCGTACTCGGCGCGCAGGACGTTGGGATTGAGGTCTTTGAGCGTGATCATGGGCGCTGGAGCCTGGGTCGAGGTCCGGAACGCTCGCGGGGGCGCCTCACGGGACCGCTCCCGCACGGTTGAAAACTAGCGGAATCGGCGTCGTTGGGCACCCCGGGGGAGGGGCGTCGCCCTAGTTCCGCCGCGCGTCCAGCTGCTCGAACGTCAGGTTGAGGACCGGGTAGCGCGCCCAGTCGTGCCAGTCGAAGTGCCACCACTCCTCGAAGTTGGGACGGAAGCCCTCCGCCACCATCGCCCGGCGGAGCAGGGCGCGGTACCACCGCTGCAGGGACGTCCCCCCGGGGTAGTCGCGGTAGGCGCGTGGGGTGAACTCGTCGTAGCCGCTGACGAACGCGATGGGCCGCCCCGTCGCCAGGTCGTAGAGGGAGAGGTCCACCGAGGCGCCGCGGTTGTGGCGCGAGCCCTTCGAGGGGTCGGCCACGAACATGTGCTGCGCCACCGGCGTCGCGTCCCAGAACATCTTTGTGACGTACCAGGGCCGGTAGCCGTCGTGGATCAGGAGGCCGTACCCCTCTGCGCCGAGGGCGCGCTGCACGCGGGCGAGCGCCTCCGCGGCAGGGCGCTGGAGGAAGGCCTGCGCCGAGGAGTACATCCGTGCGCCCATGAAGTTGTCGGCCGTCGCGTAGCGGACGTCGAGGTGGATCCGCGGGTCGCGGGAGGTGAGGTCCACCAGGTCGGCGGGGAGGAGCCGGCGGGGCGGGGCGGGGGGCGTCGCGGCGAGGGCCGTCCGGCGCAGCGTCTCGATCGGCGTCCGCGGCACGATCCGGAAGACCGCGCCCCCCTCCGGCTCGATCGCCCGGCGGCGGAACATCACCGCCGAGACCGCCGCGGCCGTGGCGCGACCCGCGTCGTCCCGCGTGAACGTCACCGTCTCCCCCGCGTACATCCCGGCGTCGGGGAAGCGGAACACGCCGTCCGCGACCTCCGTCAGCGGGTAGAGCGCGAACCACTCGATCAGCGCGTACAGCTGCCCCTCGCGCTCCAGGACGTAGAGCACGTCGTGGTCCCAGCCGTACTCGCCGATCAGCCCCGTCCAGCGCTCCCGCACGTCCGGGGGCTTCGGATCGCCGACGTGCCACAGGGTGTCGCCCGACACGACGAGGAAGCCCGGCCCCTGGAGGATCCGCTGGCCGAAGGCGAGCCGCCCGTCGGTGACGAGGGTGTCGCCGCGGAGGCGGAGGGGGGCGCTCATCCCGCCCCTCACGTTCTGGGACCAGAGGAGGCTGTCGCGTTGGTCGAGGTCCACGGCGCGCGTCGGGCTCCGGTACCTCCCCTCGAGGCGGCGCATCGTCGCGGCGGGGATCGGGGTCGTGGTGACGATCGCCGGCAGCGCGCGAGCGTCCCGGGCCGCGAGCATCAGTCGGAGCGCCTCGTCCGCGATCCGCTCCGTCACGGCATTGGCGGCGTCGGCGGTGGCGGAGACCGCGACGCCCAGCTTCTCGCGGGGCAGGGCGGCGAGCTCCGTCGCGAACCCGTAGTGCCACCCGCTGTGGCCGATGCGCAGGTGCCCGTCGAGGCGCGAGATGCCGAAGCCGAGGCCGTACCCCGCCTGCGCGCCCGGCCCGCCGAACTGCACGCCCCACATCGCGTCGAGGGTCTCGGGGCGCAGGAGGCGACCGTTCGCCCCCTGTCCGCCGGCGAAGAGGGCGGAGAGGAAGCGGCCGAGGTCGAGCATGGTGGTCGTGAGCTCGCACGCCGGCGCGATGCCGAGGGGGAACGTGGGGGCGGCGAAGGTGCGGCCGTCGAGGGTCCACATCCTCCCGCGGGCGCGCTGCGCCACAGTGGCGGAGTCGGGGGCGAAGCTGCTGTGCGTCATCCCGAGCGGCGCGAGGACGGCGCGCGCGAGGTAGGCGGCGAAGGGGGTCCCCTGCGTGCGCTCGAGGACGTATCCCGCGGCGGCGATCGCCGCGTTGGAGTACTTGGTCTGGCTCCCCGGAGCGTACACGAGCGCGGTGGAATCCAGCGAGAGGACGGTGGCCGCGAGCGACGGGGACGTCGGGTCGAAGTAGTGGCCGACGGGAGGCTCCCGCACGATGCCGGCCCGGTGGCTCAGCATCTGCCGCAGGGTCACCGGAACGCCGTAGGGGTTCCGCGGGGCGAGGTCGGGCACGTACCGCGTGACGGGCGAGTCGAGCGCGAGCTCGCCCCGCTCCACCAGCTGCATGATGGCGATGTCGGTGAAGAGCTTGGAGACGGAGGCGACGCGGTAGGGCGTCTCCGCCGTGGCGGGCGTGGAGTCGGAAGGATCCGCGACGCCGAACCCCGCCGCCCACACGACCCGCTGGTCGTCCACGAGCGCGATGGAGAGCCCCGGCAGCGCCTTCTCCCGCATCTGGTCGCCGATGAACCGGGCGAGGGCCGTGACGGCGGCGGCGTAGCGCGGCTCCGGGCCGACGCGCGCCTGCGCGCGAAGCGCGGGGGCGGCCAGGGGGGCGAGCGCCCACGCGGCCGCGAGCACGACGGCGTCGCGCCGCAGGGAGGCGGGGAAACGTGGGATGAGGTGAATGCCGGGCGTGGTCATCGGGTGAGCTTGTCCGCGCCGCGGGAGCGGCGCAAGGCCGAGCGGTGGGAGCGGGCTAGTCCGGGTGCGGCCGACCGCCGCCATCCTCCTTGCCCGCCTCCTCCTCGGTGGCGGCGAGGTGCATCAGGATGGCGTAGCGCACCAGCTCGAACTCGCTCGCCAGCCCGAGCACCTTGCGCAGGCGCGAACGGTGGAAGGTGACGGAGTTGGCGCTGAGGCCGATGCGGTCGGCGATCTCCTGGGACGAGAGCCCGTCGGCGAGGAAGCCGAGGATCTCCTGCTGCCGCGGCGTCAGCCGGGAGATGGCCTGGTGCGCGGCCCCCATGCCCATGCGATGCGTGATCTTCGGGACGCTCGGCGAGAGATAGCGACGGCCCGCGAGCACCTCCGTCAGGGCCTTCTCCACCTCGTCCATCCCAGAGTCCTTCGGCACGAAGCCCAGCGCTCCCCCCGCGAAGGCGGCCTCGGCGAGGATGCGGTCCACGTGCATGGTCAGGATGACCACGCGGAGGTCCGGCCGCACCGCGCGGATGTCGGGAAGGAGGTCGAGGCCGCTGCGGCCGGGGAGGGAGAGATCGAGGAGGAGGCAATCGGCGGGGGTGGACCGGAGGAGCGCGAGCAGTTCCTCGCCGTCCCCCGCGGTGCCGACCACGTCGAAGTTCCGGGTCAGCATCGCGCGGAGCGCCTCGACCAGCAGCCGGTGGTCGTCCGCGAGGACCAGGCGGGGCTTGCTCCGCTTCATGCGCCGGACCTCACGGGGAGGATCGCCGTCACGACGGTCCCGCCTCCGGTCCGGGGCGTGAGGGTGAGCCGTCCCCCGGCGCCGACGGCCCGCTGCCGCATCGCGATGAGGCCGAGGCCGTCCTCCGGCCGCGCGGTCCCGGTGTCGAAGCCGCGCCCCGCGTCGGCGATCCGCAGGGTCAGGTCGTGCTCGCCGACGGTGAGCGCGAGCTCGGCCTCGAGCACGCCGGCGTGCTTCACGACGTTGCGCAGCGCCTCCTGGGCGATGCGGTACGCGACGAGGGCGAGCGCGGCCGGGATGGGCGGGTCGGCCGTCGGGACGTTCACGCGCACCGCAAGACCGGCGGTGCGGGCGAACTCCTCGCCGAGGGCGCCGAGTGCGCGGGCGAGCCCTGCCTTCTCGACCACCGACGGGTGCAACTGGTGGGCGGCGGTCCGCAGCACCACGCCGAGGTCCTGCAATTCGGCGGAGACGCCGCCGATGCGGTGCGCCACCTCCGGTCCGGCCGCCCCCGCGGCCTCCTCCAGCTCGTGACGGATCATCGCGATCCGCTGGAGCGCGTCGTCGTGCAGCTCGCGCGCCACGCGGGCCCGCTCATCTTCCTGGGCCGCCAGCACCCGCCGCGCGTTCTCCCGTTCCTGCGCGATGCGGCGCCGCTGCGAGATCACCAGGGCCACGATGAACGCCGCGAGGACGATGGCGACGCTCAGCGCGCCCCCCACGAAGAGGGAGACGAGCGTCAGCGGGTTGGGCTGCAAGTCAGTCCCTTCGCGATGAGGAGGAACGCCGCGCTTGCGGCGAGCGCCCAGACGCCGACGACGAACTGGAGGAATTGCGACGCGCGATGCGCGAGGAGTTGGCTCACCGGGCCGAGCGTGGCCCCCACGCCGAAGTACAGCACCATCCCGGCGCTGATCCAGAACCAGTCCTGGCGCAGCAGGTCGCCACGGCGGGCGAGGCTCCCTGACAGCAGGGTAAAGACGGCGGCAGCGAGGGTCACGAGCTTCACCATCGGCTCCGCCGCGCTGCTGAAGGAGGAGGTGTCCTCCACGGCGATGGTCAGCAGGGCCCAGACGAGCAGGAGGGGCACGATGGCGATGCGGAACGTCAGGCGCCACACGTCCGACACCTGCCACCACGACAGCGTCCAGAGCGCGAGGCCGACGCTCACCGGCGTCAGGACGGTGGCGAGCCAGAGATTGGGTCGTCGGGTGGCGGTGAGCGCGATGGCGACGAGGTCGACGAGGAGGAGGAACCCGACCCACACCGCCACCCAGGCACGCGCCCCCCGCGGCCGGCGCCGCTGCGCCACGAGCACCACGAGCGGAACCGCTTCGGCTACCGTCCCGAGGATGGCGATGGCGATGAGCAGCGGGGGAGCGCGCACGCCGGATCAGCCGTTCAGTGGGCTAGCGGCCGCGCACATCGGCGGGCAGATCCACAGCTGTTCGAGCAGGACACCCTTCGTCAGGTCGTTGTCGGACGCATCGATGCCGGCGAGCACCAGGGCGGGCGTCCCGTCCGGGTTCCGGCCGTAGTAGATGCGCAGCCCGACGCACCCGGCCTGGTTGAGCAGTTGCATGACCGGATCCTTGGCGATGGCTCCGGACGTGACGGCGGAGACCTTCGCGTCGCGGTACGCCTTGGTGAGCGCGGCGGCGGCGGCGAGCGTGATACGGTAGTCGCGAGCGGGGAGCGTCACAAAGTCCTCCCGGGATTGAGAGTGCCCACAGTCTGCATTGGGAGCACTCCCCGCGAAAGACTATAACATCTTATAGTCCCGGCCGGACTATAAGATGTTATAGACTTTTCAGCCCGCTCCGCGCACGCCATCCTCATTGCCGTATGGGCATCGAATTCCGCCTCGATGGGGGCTCGCGTGTCGCCGTGCTGGGCGGGGAAAGCCTGCGCACGGTGAGGGATTGGCTCGCCGCGGTGGACCGCGGCGCGCTGCGCGCGCGGCACGGCACGGCCGAGGCGTTGCTGCTCGACTTCCGCTCGACGGGGTACACGCCGAGCGCGCGGGAAGCGCGCGCGCTGGTCGCGGCGCTGGTGGGGCTCTGCGGTGAGCGTCTGCCGCCCGTCGCGATCCTCACGCAACCCGGCGTGCAGTACGGCGGCGCGCGCGTGCTCTGCATGATGGGAGAGCTGCGCGGCTGCCAGGCCGCCGCGTTCCAGGACGAGGAGTCCGCGTGGCTGTGGTTGCGGGCCGTCCTCGCCGACGGACTCCCCCCGAATTCCGAGTCCGGCCGCACCCAATTGGAAGCGTAGGAACGTCCGATATCCCCGATGAATGACGCCCTGCTGACGCAGCCCGGCGATCCTTGGGACGTGGACGCGTTCGCTCGGCCGGCGGTCGAGTACGCCGGGTGGGCAGGCGAGGCGGGCCACGCGGTGAGAGGGCAGAGGCGGTGAGGGTCGGAGGAGATCCACGATGACCGCAGGCGTCATCCGATTCCGCAGCGCGCTCCGCGAGTCCGTCGCCTCGGACTCCGGAGCCGACGTAGTGCTCGCCGTCGCGGGTGCGAGCGCGGCGTGCGTTCTCGCGGACATCTGGCCCCTCATGGCGCGGCTGCTGGTCTGGATCGGCGTGGTGGTCACCGGCGTCTTCCTGGCGCGCGCCGCGATCGAGACGTACGAGGAGCGCGCCGGCCCGCGCGCCCGCGGCCGACTTGGCAGGCGCGACCGGACGGTGGTGGCGGGGCGCGTCCTCGCGGCGGCGCTCCGGATCAGCGCGCTCCTCCTGGGGGCGCAGGCCGTCGGCTACATCGGCTAGCCGCCGGGGAGGCGACGAGGTGGCGCAGCGGCGGCCCGCGGTTGGACGCGGGCCGCCGCTCGCGTTCGGGGGAGGCGGGGCGCCGGCCCGCCCGGTGCGCACCGTTGGGGCCGCCAGTACATTCCCCGCGGGTCCCGGGCCGCCGGCCGGGCCGTAGGGCATCACCCCTTCCTTCGCCGAACCGAACGATGCGAACCCGGTTGCTCGTCGGAGCCCTCGCCAGCGCGGCCGCCCAGGCGGCCCCCGCCAGGGCGCAGTCGGCCAGCCCCGACTCCCTCACGGCGTGGATGCGCCCGGGAATCTCGCGCGGGCTGGCGGAGCACCGGGCGCGGACCATCAGCGACGTCCGCTACCTGCTGACGCTGGACGTGTCGTCGCTCGATCGCGCGGTCGGCCACCTCTTCATCCAGTTCCGCCACGACGTC
>JADGQW010000209.1 GCA_017881505.1 Gemmatimonadales bacterium | reverse complement strand
CGTGCAAGTCACCGAAGACCACCTCCCGGGGCTCTGCGGGGAGGAGGGGGCTCAGATACTCCCCCTGCGCGCCGCGGACGTCCACGCGGAAGCGGGCCACGCGGTGGTCGCCGAGATCGGCCGAGACGAGCACCGGCATCCGGAACTCGGGGGGCACGTGCTCCTGCGCCACCCGGAGGCGGACCCGGAACCGGCCGTTGTCCGCCGGCTCCGTCCGCCACGCCACGTGGTACGTCGGGATGGCGGTGCCGCGCACCCACTGGTCGAAGAACCAGTCCATCGGGATCCCGGCGTGCTGCTCCACGACGTGCTGGAACTCCGCCGTGCTCGCCGTCCCGCCGTGGAAGGTCTGGTAGTAGTCGCGCAGCGTCTCGTTGAAGCGGTCCGCGCGCATCGTCGAGAGGTCGAGCATCAGCGCCCGCAGCATCTGGAAGACCCAGGCGCCCTTCTCGTACACGGTGACGTCGTACCCGTGGGGCGTGTCGGGCGTGGCGCTCCGGTAGCCGATGGCGATGGCCCCCGCCACGTCCCGATCCGCGAAGATGTCGGTGCGGTACTGGTCGAGGAACCGGTAGTAGTCGTCGTTGCGGCGGCGCAGCGCCTGGAGGTAGAGGAGGCCGCAATAGGAGGCGAGTCCCTCGCTGAGCCAGGCGTCGCGATAGGTGGCGGGGCGCACGCCGTTGCCGAACCACTGATGCGCCGTTTCGTGGGCGCGGAAGAAGGCGTCGAACCCGTCGAGCGACGTCGTCAGGAAGGTCGAGAAGGAGAGGTCGATCATCCCGGGGAAGGAGATCCCCTCGCCGTAGGGGATCTCGGTGACGAAGAAGTGCCGGTAGGGCGACTCGCCGAAGAGGGAGGCGAAGAGCTTCAGGCTGTTGGTGATGTCGTTGGCCACCGTCTCCTGCATGTTGCGCTGGTCGAGGATCATCACGCCGAGGCGCGCCGCCTCCCGCCGCAGCAGCCGGTGCGCATCGTCGGAGATGAGCACGTCGAGGGGCGGTGCCCCCTCGGCCTGCACGCGCCGCGTGTCGAACAGGCCGAGGTTGAAGCGCGCCACCGACGTCGGCTCCACCATGACCCACCGGGTGGTGCGGACGCGGTCGGCGATGGCGGAGTCGCGCAGCTCGCCGATACTGGCGAGGGGATAGCGGGCCGGCGTGTGGTACGTGACGTCGAAAGTCGCGTGGCTCTCCCCCTGCCGGTTGTCGGGGTACCACGCCGCCCCCGGGTCCACGAAGAAGAAGTCGCCGAACCGGTCGATCACCGAGCCGCCGTGGTAGTGGACCGTGAGCGCCGCGGAGTCGCCCGTCTCCAGGCGTCGCGGCGCCCGCACCCACAGATCGTCGTCGTCGTCCGCCTTGAAGAACGGGGCCGGCTCCCCAGTCCCCCAGCGGGCCGAGTCCACGTCGATCTTCCCATCCAGCGCGAAGCGGAGCCACGGCCCGACGCGCTCCTCGGCCCGCAGGGAGAGGGTGGCGCTGGCCGCCAGCGAGAGCGTCGCGCTGAGCGCCTCGGTGAGGCGCACGTCCATCCGGTACGCGGGCACACCGAGGCGCTTGCGGTACCGCCACGCGTCGCGGGTGCCCCGGCGCGCGGCGCCCGGCGCGTGCTCCGCCACCACCGCCCAGTTCGTCCCCCAGCGCACGTGCCCGACGGGCCGCAGCAGCCGGACGCCTTCGGCGATGCCGGGGTCGATCTCGAAGAGGACCGGGTCACCGTGGGCGCGCTCGATGCGCGCGAGGAAGAACCCGCTGGTCTCGGCGTTGAGGAGGGGTCCCATCACTTCGCCGTCGAACGCACCCTCGTTGTCCCCCTTGAGCGACGCGACGAGGTCCTGCGCGTGCGCACGGACGGCGCCCGGGGTGTCCCGGGGGCCGTAGGCGAGCCCCCGCAACTGGTCGGGCGTGGAATCGGCGAAGAGGAGGACCACCTCCGTGATCGCCTCGTCCATCGCGGGGGCTCCGGCGAAGCGCCGCAGCTCCGTCTGCTCAGCGGCGAGGGGCGGCGCGAAGGCGAAGCGTCCTTCGCCGCGGAACACCGCGCCCACCGTCCGTCCCCCTACCGGCGAGAGGAGCCAGAGCGTCCCGCGCTCGAGGGTGAGGCGCGCGGCGTCGCGGACGAGCACCAGGTGGTCCACCGTCGCCACCTGCATCTCCATCGGTTCGATGCGCGCGACCTCGCGGTAACGCTCGAGGAAGGACGCGGCTGGCGTGCCGGTCGCGGCGAACGGCGACTGGGCCGGGAGGAGAGCGGGGCAGAGGCCGAGAACGGCGCTCGCGCAGGCGGTTCGGAGGAGGCGGAGCGAGGCGTGCATGGGACGTCCGGAAAGGGTGGAGCGGCAGGCGCCGCCGCGGCGGCTCAGAACTTCACGCCGATCAGGTCGAACACCAGCCAGAGGACGAACGCTGCCGCCACCGCGATGAGGACGGGCCAGCCGAAGCGCCGGCCGCCGAGCTCGCGGCTCTTCCGCAACAGGCTCGGACCGCCTTTCGGGCGGCCCGGCTCCCGCCGCTGCTCGCGCTGCCGGCGCTTGCTGCTCATCGGGCTATTGTGGGCTGCGGGGGGTGACGGGGCAAGGGACAACTGGAGAGAATGCCGAGCGACCGGCCGGGGGATGCGTGTGCCCCCGGAGGGGCCGGGCAGGGGCACGGGGCCCCGCCCGGCTCCGGGGTCCGTCGAAGGGCGCTACTCGCCCGCGGGGCGCCGCGCCGTCGGGGGCAGCATGTTGTTCAGGCGCAGGTAGATCGCCAACTGGCTGTAGTGGTCGGCCCAGTCGCCGACGGTGATCATCACCATGTTGGCGCGTGGCAACGTTCGGCCGCCGAAGGACGGCACCTGCTCGGCCATCCTCGCGTCGGTCACGCCGGCGAGCGCCTGGTCGCAGAACTGGAATGTCTCCCGCAGCCGCGCGAGCAGCTGGTCCTTCGGCGCGTTCGCCGCAAGGGCCGTGCGCTGCGGCGCCGGCGTCCCGCCGAGCGTCCCGCAGAGCATGTCGTTCCCCTCGATCAGGTGCACCACGATGTCGCCCACGCTCATCTGCGCCTCGGTGGGCTTGAAGACGAACTTGTCCTGCGGGAACATGTCCACCGCGGCGATGAGGTTCCGCGCGTAGCGCTGCGCGTTCATCCGCAGCGCATCGGAGACCGGGTTCGCGCTGGGAGTGGGAGAGGCGGACGCGGTCATCTGCGCCGCGGCCATCGCGGGCACGACGCCCAGCGCGGCCGCCAAGGCCAAGGCGGGGAGCTTCATCGGGCACTACTCCGGGTTCGGGGAAGGCGGAATTCTGACATAATCGCTCGTCATTGTAAAGGCGGCGCGGGAGACCTTCACAAACCGATGACCACCCAGGTCACGAGCGCGAAAGCCCACGCCAGCGCGGCGCTCATCCCGAGCCGTGCCGCCCGCGCTTGGTGGCGGAGCCCCTCCTCGGTGAAGAGGTTGCCGCGCCGCCATCCGCCGTCGCGGCGCAGCGTCACCGCCGCGTACGTCACGCCCGGTTGCCGGTGGCGCTGCATCCGGCGCTCGTGCCGGACCGCCAGCGCCGCGAAGCCCACTCCCGCGAGGGCGAACGCTCCCGTCGCCGCGGCCTGCAGCGTGACCGTCAGCGCACCCCCCAGCGGCGGCGCAGCGCGGAGATCACGGCGAGATGGTGGTCGTCGTGCTCCGCCGTGAAGAGCGCCAGGTCGATCAGGCGCATCGGCACGCCGAGGCGCGGATGCAGCGCCCCGCGGCCCACCGCCGCCTCGTCCGCCTCCTCGAGGCGCCCCACGAGGAGGCCGCGCGCGGCGCGGAACGCCTCGAGGATCTCCCCCAGCGGCCGCTCGTTGTGGCCCGCCTCGCGCGTCGCCCGGTTGGTCAGGTCGGCGGGGATCAGCTCGGCCTCGCCGGCGAAGAGCTGCTCGGCCCGCATCAGCCACAGGGGCTCGAGGTCCAGCAGGTGCCCCGCCTGCTCCTGGATCGACCACCCCGTGCCGTCGCGGCGGGTGAGGAGCGCCGCGCCCACGCCGCGCGTCCGCTCCCCGAGACGATCCGGCGCACCGCGGAGCCGCTCCAGCACGCAGGGGAAGCGCGAGGGCGGGAGCGTGAACTCCCACGTCCGCTCGAACCACTTCTGCGGCGCGATCACTTCGCCCGCTCCCCCCAGCCGGGGCCGTGCACCGCCACGAACCAC
>JADGQW010000208.1 GCA_017881505.1 Gemmatimonadales bacterium | reverse complement strand
TTCCTGGCCTTTCCCGCCGGCCTCGCGCCGGTGGCCCCCACGGATCCGCTCCTCACGTCGGCGACACCGACGTTCGCCTGGGACGTGGACCAGCCCACGGGCCTGGTGCCCTACAGCGCCGACACCTTCCACGTGCAGGTGGCGACCGACACGCTGTTCGCGCACCGCCTCCTGGACACCGTGCTCACCGGTTCGTCGGTGACGCTCCCTTCGGGCGCGCCCCCGGGCGTGCCCCTCTGGTGGCGGCTCGTCGCCCGCTCGCCCCTCAACGTGACCGACTCGATCCCGCGGCGCGGCCCCTTCGTGCCGCCCGCGTGGGTCACGCTCCTCACGCTCGCCGACCCCGGCGGACAGAGCACGCACGACTCTCTCCCGACGCTGGCGTGGCATCCCGCGGGCACGGCGCCGTTCCGCTACGACGTGGCGGTCTATCCCGCGTCGGGGACGCCGGCGGCCGCGGTGGCGTCGGCGACCGGCCTCACCGACACGACCTTCCACGTCACGCGCCCGCTGGAGCACAGCCTCCCCTTCCGCTGGCGGGTCGTGGTGCACCTCGGGACGGACAGCACGATCGTCGCGAGCCGCGGGAGCTTCGTGGTGGTGGACGACGCGACGCCCGCCACGACGCTGCTGTACCAGAACTTCCCGAACCCCTTCCCGAACCCGCGCACGGGGCTCCTCAACACCTGCATCTGGTTCGACGTGGCGACGGGGGGCTCGGTGCAGCTCGACGTGTTCGACATCCGCGGCCGGCGGGTGCGGCGCCTCGCCCCCGCCGTGCTCGTCCCGCCCACGCTGGATCCGGGCCACTACGGCCGCCCGCCGGGGGACGTGCCCGGCAGCTGCGACCCGCGCTTCGCCTGGGACGGGCGCGACGACACGGGGGCGTTCGTACGCCCGGGAGTGTACCTTTACCGCCTGACCGCGCCCGGATTCCAGGACGCGAAACGGATCGTCTTCCTCGGAGCGCCATGACGCTCAGCCTGGTCACGGTGGGCACCGGGACAGTGGCCCCCTCGGCGACGCGCGGCAGCCCCGCCCACTGGGTGGAGCGCGAGGGCCTGCGCCTCCTGATGGACTGCGGGTCGGGCACCCTCCACGGCCTGGCGCGCTGCGGCCTCGCCTGGGAACGCGTCACGCACGTCGCGCTCACGCACTTCCACGCCGACCACTTCGGCGACCTCCCCGCCCTCCTCTTCGCGCTGCGCCACGCCACGAAGCGGACGGAGCCGCTGGTAGTCCTCGGGCCCGCGGGCACGGTGGGACTGTTCCGGCGTCTCGCGGACGGGTACGGGCCGTGGCTTCTCGATCCGGGGTATCCCATCGGCGTGCTCGACGTGCAGGCGGGGGAGCCCTTCCCCCTCGGCCTCAGCGAGGCGACCCTCGACGTGCACCCGACGCCGCACACCAGCGAGAGCGTCGCGTTCACCGTGCAGGCGCCGGAGGGGAAGCTGGTCTACACGGGCGACACCGGCCCGAGCGAGCCGCTGGCGCGCTGGGCGGCCGGGGCCGACCTCCTGCTGGCGGAGTGCTCCCTCCCCGACGACCAGGCGATCAGCGGGCACCTCACGCCGCGGTCGGCGGGGAAGCTGGCCGCGGCGGCGGGGGCGAAGCGGCTGGTGCTCACGCATTTCTATCCGCAGGTCGAGCAGGTGGACGTGCGCGCCGCGGTGGCGCGCGAGTACGCGGGTCCCGTGACGCTCGCCGGCGACGGCGACCGCTTCGAGATCGGCTGAGGCGGGGAGCGGCGGATGCTGGTGGTGATGGAGCGCGGCGCGACGAGCGAGCAGGTGCAGGCGGTGGTGCGCCGCATCGAGGAGCTGGGCTACATGGCGCGCCCGATGGCGGGCCTCCAGCGGACCGCCGTGGCCATCCTCGGCAACCAGGGGAGCGTGGACGCCGCCCGGTTCTCCGACCTCGCCGGCGTGAAGGCGCTCGTGCCCGTCACCGAACCGTTCCGCCAGGCCTCGCGCGAATGGCAGCCGGAGAACACGGTGGTCCGCCTCCCCGGCGGCGTGACCGTCGGCGGCGACGAGGTGGTGGTGATGGCGGGGCCCTGCGCGGTCGAGAGCGAGCGCCAGATCGTGGATACGGCGCGCCTGGTGCGCGACGCCGGCGCGACGGTCCTGCGGGGCGGCGCGTTCAAGCCGCGCAGCTCCCCGTACAGCTTCCAGGGCCTCGGCGAGCAGGCGCTGGTGTGGCTGGCGCGGGCCCGGCAGGAGACGGGTCTCGCGGTGGTCACCGAGGTGATGGACACCGAGAGCGTGGAGCTGGTGGCCCGCTACGCCGACGTGCTGCAGGTCGGCGCGCGCAACATGCAGAACTTCTCCCTCCTCCGTCGCGTGGGCCGCGCGGGGAAGCCGGTCCTGCTGAAGCGCGGCTACGCCGCCACGATCACCGAGCTCCTGCTGGCGGCGGAGTACATCCTCGCCGAAGGGAACCCCCAGGTGATCCTGTGCGAGCGCGGCGTCCGGGGCTTCGACGGCGCGACGCGCTTCGTCCTCGACCTCGCGGCCATCCCGCTGGTGCACCGGCTGAGCCACCTGCCGATCGTGGCGGACCCGAGCCACGGCACGGGGCTCCGGGGGACGGTGGTGCCGATGGCGCGGGCGGCGTTCGCCGCGGGTGCGGACGGGCTCCTCATCGAGGTGCATCCCTCCCCCGAGCACGCCCTCTCCGACGGCGTGCAGACCATCTCGACGGGGGAGTTCGCGGAATTGATGCGGCAGTGCCGCGCGATCGCCGAGGTGGTCGGCCGGCGCGTGGCGGAACCAGTGGAGGTGGGGTGAGAACGGAACTCCAAGTGACCAGACGCCAAGACGCCAAGAGCGCCGGCATCGCCGCGCTCGCCCTCGCACTCGCGCTCCCGGGGGCGGTCCCCGCGTACGCGCAGAACGCGAACGCGATCCTCGACCGGTCGGTGGCCGCGTACGCCCGGGTGTCGAGCCTCCGCGCCGACTTCGTGCAGGAGGTCAGCGATCCGATGATCGGGGGGAGCGAGCCCTCGCGCGGGGAGTTCCTGCAGCAGAAGCCCGGCCGGTTCGCGATGCGCTGGACCCAGCCGCGCGGCGACCTCATCGTCGCCGACGGGGAGTACCTGTGGGTGTATCTCCCCTCGTCCACGCCCGACCAGGTGGTGAAGACCCGCCTCAGCGGGCGCCCCGGCGAGTCGGGCGACATCATCGCGGAGTTCCTCGAGCACCCGCACGAGCGCTTCTCGGCCGCGTACGTGCGCGCCGACCACGCGGGCGGGCGGGACGCCGACGTCCTCGCCCTCACGCCCCTCGACCGCAACGCCGCGTATTCCCGGGTGCTCGTCTGGGTGGACCGGGCCGACTCGCTGGTGCGGAAGATCGAGATCGGGGAGGCGTCGGGGGCCGTGCGGCGGATCACCTTCGAGCGCCTGCGCCCCAACGCCCGGATCCCCGCGTCGGCCTTCACCTTCACGCCGCCCACCGGGATCCGCGTGGTGGACGCCAGCCATTAGCGTCTAGCGGGTCGGTCCCTCGCCGAGCGCCGCCAGGAGCGCGGCCTCGGCGGCGTGCGACAATCCCTTCTCCTTCGCCAGCGCCACCGTCGCCCGGGCGAGCGCGTCGTACAGCCGCCGCTCCTCGGGACCGAGCGCCTCCCGGTGCCGCCGCACGGTGGCCGCGTCGCCGCGCGCGATCGGGCCGGTGAGCGCGGCGTGCGGCCCGAGCGCCTCGACGTTCTCCAGTGTGGCCCTCGCGAGCGGCAGCAGCGCCTCGCGCGCCGCCGCCGCCGGCAGCCCCGCTTCCTCCAGCAGCCGCTCCGCCGCCGCCAGCGCCGTCACCAGGTAGTTCGACGCGAACACGGCGCCGGCGTGGTACAGCGCCTTGGTCTCCGGCGCGATCATCGCCGGCACGCCCCCCAGCGCGCGCACCAGGACGTCGGCCGCGCGCACCGCGTCGAAGTCCCCCTCCAGCGCGAAGGTGGCGCCGCGGAAGTGGCGCGCCGCGCGCGTGGGGTCCTCGCTCACCGTCATGAGAGGATGCATCGAGCCGGTCGCCGCGCCCAGCGCTGCCAGCGGAGCGAGGACGTCGCTCCCGCGGGCGCCGGAGAGGTGCAGCACCACCTGCCCGGGGCGCACCCCGCCCGAGCGCGCCAGGTCGCCCACCAGCCCCGCCAGCGCATCGTCCCCCACGGCGAGCAGCACCACCTCCGC
>JADGQW010000061.1 GCA_017881505.1 Gemmatimonadales bacterium | reverse complement strand
CGTACGCGGTCGCGGCCCCCGCCGAGACCTTCGGCACGCTGCGCGAGACCTACGGCGCGATCCACGGGCTCCTCGCGGAAGCGCTGATGGGGCTGGGCGCGCCGGTGGGGCTGGCGCCCGACCGGCCCGCCGTCGGCGTGGGCGCGGGCGCGTGTTTCGCGAGCGCGGCCGGGGGCGAGGTCGTCACGCTGGACGGCGGTAAGGTGGTGGGGAGCGCGCAGGTCCGGAGCGAGGGCGCCTTCCTGCAGCACGGGTCGATCATCCTCACCGGGGCGCAGGAGGAGGTCGCGGCGGTGACGCGCGGGGGCGCCGACGCGCCGAACGTGGTCGGCCTGGCCCGCCTCCTCCCGCCGGCGAAGGCGGGGCGCGACGCGGTGGTGCGAGCGATCGCCGCGGCGGCGGCGCGCGCCTGGGGCGTCCCCGACGCACCCGCGACGCTCCCGGACGGCCTCCGCGCGGCGGCCGAGGCGCTCCTCCCCCGGTTCGGTGACCCCGCCTGGACCTGGCGCCGGTAGGCCCCGCTCCTAGATTAGCCGTCCGTGACCATCCCGAGAGTCGTCGTCTGCGCCGCGCTCCTCCTCGCAGGATGCGCGGGCCCCGCGCGCCGCGCGGGTGAGGGCGCGACCGGCGGCACCCTCGTCATCGTCACGACCGGCGACGCGGACGTCCTCTTCCCCCCGGCGGGCGCGGTCACCACCAGCGCCGATGTGGCCGGCCTCGTCTTCTCGCGCCTCGCCGACCTCACCTTCGATCTCAACACCGTGGACGATTCCGGCTTTGTTCCCGAGCTCGCGAGGAGCTGGGACCACCCCGACTCCACGACGCTCGTCTTCCACCTCGACCCGCGGGCCCGGTGGCACGACGGCGTCCCGGTGCGCGCCGCCGACGTGGCGTTCTCCTTCGACGTGTACCGCGACACCCTGGTGAACTCCCGCTTCCGCCCCAACCTCGACGCGATCGACTCGGTGACGGTGCGGGACAGCCTCACGGCGGTGTTCCACTTCCACCGCTGGTACCCGGAGCAGCTGTACGACGCCACCTACCACATGAAGGTGCTGCCCCGCCACCTCCTCGACTCCATCCCGCGTGCGCGGCTCGCCTCTTCGGCGTTCGCCCGCGCGCCCGTGGGGTCGGGGCCGTTCCGCTTCGTGCGCTGGGAGGCCGGCGCCGTCATCGAGCTCGCCGCCGACACCGCGTATTTCCTGGGACGGCCCCGGCTCGACCGGGTCATCTGGCGCGTCGTGCCCGACCTCGGCTCCGCCGTCGGCGTGCTCCTGGCCGGCGAGGGGGACGCCATCCCCCTGATCCCCCCCGCCGAGCTCCGGGCGCGGGTGCGCGCGGCACCGACGCTCCGCCTGGTGCCGTACCCCTCCAACGCGGTGGCCTACGTCGCCTTCAACCTGCGCGGCCGGGGCGGGAAGGGCGCGCACCCGATCTTCGGCGATCGCGACGTGCGGCGCGCCCTCGCGATGGGCATCGACCGCGCGACGCTCGTGCGGTCCCTCTTCGGCGCGGAGGGGGAGGTGCCGGTCGGCGCGACGGCCCGGGCCCAGTGGATCTGGAGCGACTCCATCCGTCAGGTGCCGTTCGACACCGCCGGCGCGCGCCGCCTCCTCGAGGCGCGCGGCTGGCGGTCCGGCCCCGGCGGCGTGCGGTGGAAGTCGGGCGTGCCGCTGCGGTTCTCGCTCCTCTATCCCACGACCAGCCGGCTCCGGCAGGATGCCGCCGTGCTGCTCCAGGCGCAGCTCAAGCCCCTCGGCGTGGACCTCCGCCTCCAGCCCCTCGAGTTCACGCTCTTCGAGGAGCGCAGCGTGCGGAAGGACTTCGACGCCACCTTCCAGGCCCGGACCCTCGACGCGAGCCCCGCGAGCGTGCTGCAGCTCTTCGGCTCCGAAGGCGCGCCGCAGAGCAACTACGGCTCGTACGCGAGCCCCGCCTTCGACGCGCTGGCCCACCGTGCCATCGCCGCGCCGACGCGCGTCGCCGCGCGGCCCCTGTGGCGCGAGGCCCTCGGCACTCTGAACGAGGATGCGCCCGCCGTGTTCCTCTTCTCTCCCCCGGTCGCCGCGGCGGTCCATCGCCGCTTCGCGGGAGTGCGCATCCGGCCCGACGAGTGGCTCGCCGGCGTGGGCGCGTGGTTCGTGCCGCCGCGCGACCGGCTGCCCCGCGACCGCTGAGCGGGGCTCGGCGCCCGTGCTGACGTATCTCCTCCGCCGTCTCGCGCTCGCGCTCGCCACCACCGCCGCCGTCGTCACCATCACCTTCGCGCTCGTCCACCTCGCCCCCGGCGAGCCGTTCGTCGCGGGCGCGGAGGACCGGTTCGTGCCCCCCGAGACGGTGGCGCGCCTGCGGGAGCGGTTCGGCCTGGATCGCCCCCTCGGCGTGCAGTTCGCGCGCTATGCCGCCAACCTGGCGCACGGCGACCTGGGAGAGAGCTTCGCGCGCCATCGCCCCGTCGCCGCGGTGCTGGCGGAGTCGCTGCCGAACACCCTCCTCCTCGGCGCGACGGCGCTCGTGCTGAGCCTCCTCTTCGGGATCGGCCTCGGCATCGCGCAGGCGACGCGGGCGGGGACCTGGGCCGACTCGGCGCTCGGGGCCCTCGCCCTCGCCTGCTACTCCGTGCCCGCCTTCTGGCTGGGGCTCATGCTGCTCCTCGTCTTCGGCGAGTGGCTCCACTGGCTTCCCGTGAGCGGGATGGCCGACGTGACGCTGCGCGTCCCGATGGACGGCCTCCGCCACGCGCTCGACGTCGGCCGCCATCTCGTGCTCCCCGCGCTCACCCTCGCGCTGGTGAACGGCGCCGCCGTGGCCCGTTTCCATCGCGCGGCGATGATCGAGGCCCTCGGCGCCGACTTCGTCCGGGCCGCCCGCGCGCGCGGGCTCGGCGAGAGGCGGGTGGTCCTGCGGCACGCGCTGCGCAGCGCCCTCGCCCCCGCGATCACCCTCGCCGGGCTGAGCGTCCCCGCGCTCCTCACCGGCTCCGTGCTGGTCGAGAGCGTGTTCGGCTGGCCGGGGATGGGTCGCGTCGCCTACGAGGCCATCTTCGCCCGCGACTACAACGTCATCACCGCCGTCGCCGTGGTGGCGGGCGTCCTCGTCGCCGTCGGCAACCTGCTGGCGGACCTCGGCGTCGCCGCCGCCGATCCGCGGGTGCGCCGCGCATGAGGGCGCTCCGCCGGGGCTGGCTCCGCTTCCGGGCGCACCGCGCCGCCGTAGCGGCGGGCCTCCTCGTCGCGGTGCTCGCGATCGCCGCCGCGTTCGCGCCCCTGGTCGCCCCGGCCGACCCGCTCGCGCAGCCCGACCCCGTCGCGCTCCAGAACCAGCCCCCCTCAGCCGCGCACCTCCTCGGCACCGACCGGTTCAGCCGCGACGTGCTGAGCCGGATCGTCTACGGCGCGCGCGTCTCCCTCGGCGTCGGCGCGGCGGCGGCGCTCCTCGCCGTCACCGTCGGCGCGCTGGTCGGCCTCGCGGCGGGGCTCGCCTCCCCGGCCGTGGACCAGCTCCTCATGCGGAGCGTGGACGTGGCGCTCGCGCTTCCCCGCGTCTTCCTCATCCTGCTGGTGCTCGCGCTCTGGGAGAACGCGCCGCCGTGGGTCGTGGTGCTGCTCATCGCCCTGACGGGGTGGTTCCAGACGAGCCGGGTGGTGCGCGCGCTGGTGCTGCGCCTCCGCGAGTCGGAGTTCGTGCAGGCGGCCCGGGCCCTGGGCTCCGGTCGGCCGGGACTCGTGCGGCGGCACCTCCTCCCCCATCTTGCTCCGACGATCATCGTGAGCGCGACCCTGGACGTGGGGAACATCATCCTCCTCGAGAGCGGCCTCTCGTACCTCGGCCTCGGCATCCGGCCCCCCGCGCCCTCCTGGGGCAACATGATCCAGGACGGGAAGGACCAGCTCTTCTCCGCGCCTTGGGTCGCCGCCGCCCCCGGACTCGCCCTCCTCGTCACCGTCGTCGCGTTCAATCTCTTCGGTGACGGGCTGCAGGCCGCCTTCGACCCGCGGGACCGCCGGTGAGCGATCCGCGCGCGCCCGGCGGCGCTCCTCCCTCCGCCGCCGGCGAGGCCGGACCGCTCCCCGGCGCGCCCCTCCTCGAGATCGCGGACCTCAGAGTCGCGTTCGCGAGCGAGGGCGGCGTGGCCCGCGCCGTGGACGGCGTGGATCTCGCGGTGCACGGCGGTGAGACCGTCGGTCTCGTGGGGGAATCGGGCTGCGGCAAGAGCGTGACCGCGCTCGCCATCCTCCGCCTCGTCGAGCACCCCGGCCTCATCGCGCACGGGAGCCGCGTGCGGTTCGAGGGGCGCGACCTCCTCGCCCTCGCCGAGCGCGACATCCGCGCCGTCCGCGGCAACCACCTCGCGCTCATCCCGCAGGAGCCCGCCGCGGCGCTCAACCCCGTGCTGACCGTCGGCTCGCAGATCGCCGAGGTGATCCGCGCGCACCAGCACGTCACGCGCGCCGTGGCCGCGTGGCGCGCCGTCGAGCTCCTGACGTCCGTCGGCATCCCCGACGCGGAGAAGCGCGCCGGCCAGTACGCCCACCAGTTGTCGGGGGGGATGCGGCAGCGCGTGCTGATCGCCATCGCCCTCGCCTGCGGACCGCACCTCCTCATCGCCGACGAGCCCACGACCGCCCTCGACGTGACGATCCAGGCGGAGATCCTCGAGCTCCTCGACGGCCTCCAGCGCCGGCTCGGGATGGCGGTCCTCCTCATCACCCACAACCTGGCGCTCGTGGCGGAGCGCACCCGGCGGGTCTACGTGATGTACGCCGGACAGATCGTCGAGGAGGCGCCGACGGGGGCGCTCTTCGCGGCGCCGGCGCACCCCTACACACAGGGGCTGATGGCGGCCGTGCCGCGCGCCGACCGTCCGGCGGAGCGCCTCGCCGCCATCCCGGGGCAGGTCCCCCCCGCGACCGCGTGGCCCTCCGGCTGCCGCTTCCATCCCCGCTGCCCGTTCGCGTGGGAGAAGTGCCGCGAGGAGATGCCGCCGCTCCTCCCCGCCGGCGAGGGACGCTCGGCGCGATGCTGGCTGCTGGCAGAGCGACAGGGGCCAGACGCCAAGACGCCAAGTCCCCAGGGGGCCAGCGGTGGACGGTGAACGGTCCGCGGTGAGCGGTACCCGACCGCTGCTCGAGGTCGCGGACCTCGTCGTCCACTTCACGCGGCGCACGGGCCTCTTCGGCACGCGGCGCGAGACGGTGCAGGCCGTGAACGGCGTCTCCTTCGCCATCGGGCGGCGCGAGACGCTGGGGCTCGTGGGGGAGTCGGGGTGCGGCAAGACCACGCTCGCCCGCGCGGTGCTCCACCTCGTGGAGCGGACCTCCGGCACGGTCCGCTTCGACGGCGCCGACCTCGCCGCGCTCCGGCCGGCGGAGCTGCGGCGGGCGCGGCGCCGCCTGCAGATCGTCTTCCAGGATCCCTACGCCTCGCTCAATCCCCGCATGACCATCGGCCGCGCGGTGCGGGAAGGGCTCGAGGTGCACCGCCTCGCGCGCGGCGCCGAGGCCGACCGCCGGGTGCGCGCGCTGCTCGAGGAGGTCGGGCTCCCGGCGGACGCCGCGGATGCGTACCCGCACGAGTTCTCGGGGGGCCAGCGCCAGCGGGCCGGCATCGCGCGGGCCCTCGCGGTGGAGCCAGAGCTGCTGGTCTGCGACGAGCCCGTCTCCGCCCTCGACGTCTCCGTGCAGGCGCAGGTGCTGAACCTGCTGGCGGACCTGCAGGTCCGGCGGGGCCTCTCCTACCTGTTCATCTCCCACGACCTCGCGGTGGTGCGCCACGTCGCGCCGCGCGTCGCCGTGATGTACCTGGGACGCATCGTCGAGGAGGGCCCGGCGGACGCGCTCTACGCCGCGCCGCGTCACCCCTACACGCAGGCGCTCCTCTCCGCGGTGCCGGTACCCGATCCCACGACCCGGCGTGCGCGCATCGTCCTCCCCGGCGACCCGCCGTCGCCCGTGCACCCGCCGGCGGGGTGCCCCTTCCACCCGCGCTGCCCGCATCCCGCCAAGGACCAGACGTGCCTCACCGTCCGGCCCGAGCTGACGCAGCTCGCGCCTGGGCACCGGGTGGCCTGCCACAAGGCCTAGAGCCCGACCAGCACCTGCGCGATGACGATCTTGGCGATGAGCGCGACCGGGTACACGGCCGCGTAGGAGATGTTGGTGTTCTCGGAGCCGGTGTGCGCGCTCGCGAACGCCAGCGCCGCCGGCTGGGTATGGATGCCGGCGAGGATGCCGTACGCGCTGATGGCGTCGAGGTGGAAGAGCTTGCGCGCCATGACGAGGATCGTCGCCGCCGAGAGGGCCGTGACCAGCATCCCGGCGAGGAGCAGCGCGACGCCCTGGTGCGCGAGCGTGTGGACGAAGCTCCCGCCCGCCCGCGTGCCGACCGCGGCCAGGAAGAAGAGGATCCCGAGCTGGCGGAGGGTGAGGCTCGCGTTCGACGACATCGTCCATACCACCGGGCCGGTGCGCCCCAGACGGCCGAGCACGAGCCCCACGACCAGCGGGCCGCCGGCGAATCCGAGCTGGATCACGTGGCCGCCGAAGAAGGGGATCGGGATCATCCCGACCGCGACGCCGAGCACCAGGCCGAGGCTGTAGGAGAGGAAGTCCGCCTCGGACACGTCCTTCAGCGGGTTGCCGATCACCTGGGTCACCCGCTCGAGGGCGTCCTTGTGCGCGACCACCCGGATCTGGTCGCCGAGCTCGATCGTCGTGTCGGCCAGCGGCGTGATGTGCACGCCGCCCCGCCGGATGCGGCTCACGATGACCGGCCGTCCGACCAGCGCCGCCAGCTCCGCGACCTCGGTGCCGGCGACCTGGCGGTTGAGGACCACGAGGTCGCGATACTCGATGCCGGGCGAGAGCCGCTCCACCGCCTCCGTCACGGTCGGGCCGATGAGCAGCTCCGTCTTCCGGACGCTCTCCGCGGTGCCGACACCCACCAGCACGTCCCCCTCCTGGAGCACCATCTCGGGGGTCACGAGGTCGATCAGCTCGCCGCGCTTGCGCCGGGTGAAGATCATCCCCGTGAGGTCGGCGAGAAGCGCTTCGCCGTACGTCTTCCCGATGAGCTGCGCATTCGTGACGCGCACCTCGCGGATCAGCGGTTCCTCGGTGGCGAGGCCGCTCGCCTTCCGCGCGCGCCGCTGCTCCTCGGCGAAGTCGGGCCGCCGCACCTTCGTGGCCAGCTGCATCGCGAGGATGAGCCCGATCACGCCGAACGGATAGGCCATCGAGTAACCCACCGTGGGACCGTCGAGGAGGTCCCGCGTAGCCTGCGGCCCGAGCCCGAGGTGCGCGCTGCTGATGCGCAGCGCCTCGATGGCGGCGGCGAGGGCGGGGGTGTTCGTCAGGCTCCCGCAGAAGAGGCCGGCCGCGACCGGGGCCGCGATCCCCAGCACGCGCGCGGCCAGCACCGTGACCAGCGCCGCCCCGACCGTGGCGGCCAGCGCCAGCGCCGTGAGCTTCAGCCACTGGCGGCGGAACAGGTTGAAGAAGATCGGGCCCGACTGGAGCCCGACCGTGTAGACGAAGAGGATCAGGCCCAGGACGTAGATGACTTCCGGGAGGACGAACGCCTGCGGGTCGAGCGCGCCGAAGACGAGCCCGACGAACAGCACCGCCGCGATGCCGAGGCTGAAGCCCTTGACCCGGATATTGCCGAGGAAGTACCCGAGGCCGACGACCGTGAAGAGGAGCGCCGGGGCGGACGTCGCGAGCAGGTCATAGAGGCTGTGCATCGGTTCCCGCGACCCCCCTCCGGACGGGCGCGGCTCCGCTCGGAGCCCCACCGGAGGCGGAGTCTACCGGGGCCGCGCAGAGGGCGCCAGCGCGAACATTGAGACTCGTTCCCAAGCACTCCGGCCACTCTGGCGCGCCCGCGGCGCCTGCCCTACCGTAGACTGAAGTCGCCCATCCCGGCGACGCATCCACTCATCGTCGGAGTCGTCCCACGGCGCCAACTCTTCCCCGCCCGGCCGCAGGCGCGAACACCGCGAAGGCCCGTTCGCAGCAGCTCCTGGCCATCCGGCTCTCGTTCGCCGTCGGGCTGCTGATGTTCGCGGGGAAGTGGTACGCGTACCTCATCACCGGCTCGGCCGCGATCCTCTCGGACGCCGCGGAGTCGGTGGTGCACGTCGTGGCGGTGTCGTTCGCGTTCTACTCGATGTGGCTGAGCCAGCAGCCGCCCGACAAGAGCCATCCATACGGCCATGACAAGGTCGGCTACTTCTCCGCGGGATTCGAAGGGGTGATGATCTCCCTCGCCGCCGTCTTCATCATCGTGGCGTCGGCGCGGAAGTGGATGGGCGGGCTGCACCTCGAACGCGTCAGCACCGGCACCCTCTACGTCACCGCCGCGGCACTCATCAACCTCGCCCTCGGCCTGTACCTGATCCTGCAGGGCAGGCGCCACCGCTCCCTCATCCTCGTCGCCAACGGCAAGCACGTCCTCACCGACGTGTGGACGAGCTTCGGGGTCGTCCTGGGCCTGGTGCTCGTGATGGTGACGGGGTGGCTCCCCTTCGACCCGATCTTCGCGATCTTCGTCGCGTCCAACATCCTGTGGACGGGAGGGAAGCTGATCCGGCAGTCGGTGGGGGGGCTGATGGACGAGGCCGACCCGCAGCTCGATCAGCTGATCGTCGCGGCGCTCGACCGGGAGACGGCCGCGCGGGGCCTCGCCTACCACGAGTTGCGCTATCGCAACAGCGGGACGTCGGTCTGGCTGGAGGTCCACCTCCTCTTTCCCGCCGGCGTCCCCCTCGAGGCCGCCCACGCCCAGGCCACCGCGATCGAGGAGGCGCTCGAGGACGCGCTGCCGGTCGCGTCGCGGGTCCTCACGCACATCGAGCCCGCGGCGGCGCACGACACGCTGCACCGACGCTAGGCGCCGCTTCCCCCGAGGATCGCCGGCACCACCTCTCCCGCCGCACCGAGCAGGCGCACCTCCGCCATCCCGTCGTACGCGGTCTCCCCCGGGTCCACCACGACCACGGCGGCCCCCGCGCCGGCGGCCTCGTCCACCAACGCCGCTGCCGGCTGCACGGCCCCCGCGGTCCCGATCACCAGGCACGCCTGCGCGGCGGCCGCGGCCGCGAACGCCGCCTCGAGCGCGCGCTCGGGGAGCGGCTCGCCGAACCACACCACGTCGGGACGGAGGAGCCCGCCGCAGGCGACGCAGCGCGGGAGCGTCGCCTCGGCCGACGCGTCCACGGCGCCGCGATGCTCGCGGCGCTCGCCGCACCGGGTGCAGCGGACGTGGAAGAGGGAGCCGTGCAGGCGGACGGGGGGCACAACGGCGGCGGCGTCCCTCGCCGCCGCGCGACACGCCTCGGGGTCGGCATCCGGGCTCCGCGCGCCCGCGGCGCGGAGCCGCCCCTCGCGCAGCAGTCCGAGCGCCGCCTCGGCGGCGCCGCGCTCGTGCAGGTCGTCCACGTTCTGGGTGACGAGGGTGACCCCGGACCGGCACAGCATCCAGCGCGCGAGGGCGACGTGCGCGAGGTTGGGACGGCACGCGGCCACCAGGTCGCGCCGCCACCCGTACCACTCCCACACCAGGCGCGGGTCGCGCGCGAAGGCCTCGGGCGTGGCGAGCTGCTCGGGACGGAACGTCTTCCAAAGGCCGCCGGGTCCACGGAAGGTGGGGACCCCCGACTCGGCGCTGACGCCCGCGCCCGTGAACACGACGACCCGCTCGGCCCCGGCGAGCAGCGCGCAGGCCCTCGCGACCTCACTGCTCACGTGTCACTTCGCACTTCACACCACTGCGCGTCTGCACTACTACTTGGCACTGCAGTCCCGTTCACTTCGCGGGAGCGGCATCGCCCCCCGACACCGGCTTCACGATGCGGTTGTACACCATCAGCAGCACCCCGGTGAGGAGCCCCACTCCCGAGACCACGTACCACATCTGCTCGGGGCGGTGGAGCACTTCGCCGAAGTGGTGCAGCATCCACCCCGCCGTCCGACCCCCGATCAGGTACCCGACCCCGATCGGGAGGAAGGCGTACCCCATGAAGAGCCCCTGCTGGCCGGGGGGCGCGAGGCGTGAGATGTACTCGTAGTAACGCGGCGCCTGGGTCACTTCGCCGAGGGCGAGGACGATGAGCGTGGCGACGATGAAGGGGGTCGAGGACCCCACCGTGAGGATCAGCCAGCTCACGCTCGAGAGGAACACGCCGATGATGATGGCGGTGAACGCCGGCACCTTCCGCATCAGGTACGTCGCGAGGAAGGTCGTGAGGATGACGGTGGTCGCCTCGACCGAGAGGAGCCGGTCCACGTTCGCGTCCTTGTTCACGTAGTCGCGGACGTAGATCGGGAGGGACATGTACTGCTGCCAGAAGGTCACCCAGAAGCCGGAGAAGATCACCAGGAAGACGACGAACCGCCCGTTCCCCAGCACGCGCACGAGGTTCCGGACCGCCACGCCGATGCTCGCGGTCTGCGGCTCGTTGGCGCGCCCCGGCTCCTTGTAGAAGAGGAGCGTCACGATCGCCATCGCGAACGTGAGGCCCGCGCTCACCAGGAAGACGTTCTCGACGCCGACGGAGGTCCGGACGAGGCTCGCGGCGATCGGCCCGATGGCCGCGCCGATGTTGACCACCGTGTAGTAGATCGAGTAGCCGACCGACCGGACGTTCTCGTGCGCCGCGCGGGCCGTCGTCCCCACCACGACCGGCTTCACGACCGCGGGCCCCAGCGCCGGCACCAGCATCAGGATGTGCATCAGCGCGAAGAGCGGCAGCGCGCCTCGGACGGGAGCCATCCAGTCGGCCGAGAGCGAGCCGAGGAGGAAGTACCCCACCGTCAGGATCATGAAGGCCCCGGCGAGCGTCCGGCGGAACCCGAAGCGGTCCGCGAGCGCCCCACCGATCACCGGCATGAACCAGACGATGAAGCCGTAGTACCCGATGAGCCACGTGGACTGTTCGCTGGTCAGTCCCAGGTGCTCGTGCAGGTAGATCGCCATCACGGCGCTGGGGCCGTAGTAGGCGAGCCGCTCGAAGAGCTCGACGCCGTTCGCGACCCAGAACGGCCGCTCGAAGCCTTCGCGGATCTCCTTGAGACGCTGGGCGAAGCTCACGTGGTGCGGCCTCCGGGCTAGAACATCGGGTAGTTGAAGATGGTCGTGGACGACAGCTGCTCACGGCTCCGCGCGATGTCGGCCGATTCTCCGCGGAACACGCCGAACTGCTGGTTCACCGCGAGCTGGATCTCGATCCCGCGCCCGCGCGTGAGGGGGAAGGCGACATCGAGGCGGTACGTGCGGCGCGACCCGCGCGGCGTCGCGAACCGCAGGCCGCCGCCGACGGCCGCCCGCAGCCCGGTGTCGGCGCCGAACGTCGCGTCCCCCGCCCACCCCCGCCCCAGGTCCGCGAACGCCGCCGTGCCGACGTCCGCGACCCCGAACACCGTGCCCAGAAAGTAGCGATGCTCCACCTGGAGCTCGACACGGCGGCCCACCGGCAGGCTGGCGAGCCCGTAGCCGCGGATGCCGTCCGGTCCGCCGAGCGTGAGCTGGAAGGGGGTGCTGGTGCTCCAGCCGCCGGCTCCACCCGCCGTGTACGCGAGGGAGGCGCGCGGGCCCAGCTCGGTGTAGATGTGGACCCGGCCGTCCGCCAGCACGCCGTCCCACTGCCGCTCGGCGAGGAGGTAGCGCCCCTCGATCTTCCCGCGCGCGAAGACCAGCATCTGCTGGAACGCCTTGCCCACGAAGAGCTCCGCCGCCGCGAACCAGTCCCGCTGCAGCCCCCCTCCCGCGAAGAGGCTCCTTCCCACGACGAGTCCGACCTCGATCCCTTCGCGCACGTCCTCGTAGGCGTGCACCGCGTCGATGCCCGCGCGCGAGGAGTAGCGCAGCGCCCGCGCTCCCGCGAACAGGTGGACGCGGACGCGGCGCCGTTCCGCGAACCGGCCGGCGAGCGCGGCCGCCGCGAGCGAGTCGTCGGCCGCCACCACCGCGAACGGCGCGCCCTCGGTCGCCAGCCGCTCCCCGGAAAGGGCGACCCCCGCGACGAAGAGCCGGCCCGGTGAGCCGAACCGTTTCGCCACGCCGATGTCCGCGCCCATCGACAGGAGCGGCTGGTCCACCCGGCCCAGCGCCGGGGAGAGGAACGAGAAGGGCTCCTTCCGGTAGCGCGCCGACTCGCGCCACGCGGTCCGGTCGTACTCGCTGCGGAACGGCCGGAGCAGCCGCTCCTCGACGATCGGCCCGACGCTCGAGCGGCCCGCGACGAGCTGCGCCTCGTGCAGACCGAAGAACTGGTGCGCGGTGACGTCGGCGTCGTACGCGGGGCGCCGGAGCGTCCCGTCGTAGTGCAGCTGGGCGCGGATCGCCGCGCCCTGGACGTTCTCCTCCCCCAGGCGCGCGCGGCGCAGCGGGAACCCCGGACCGCCGGAGACGCTGCCGCTGACCCCGAGGGACCACTCGTCGCGGGTCGTCACGAGGACGTCCACGCCGCCGCTCGCGCTGGGGACCGCGACGACGGTCGCCTCGCGGATGTAGGGCTGGGCGCGGAGCACGCGCGCCGTCTCGGCGAGGCGCGCCGGGTCGCAGGCGTCGCCGACCTGGAAGAGGAGCTCGCGGCGCACGACGTCCCCCTGGGTCCTTCGGTGCACGGCGTCGCCAAGGAAGGAGGCGATGCCGAGGACGTCGGGATCACCCCCCGCGAACAGCGAGGCCCGCACGATCTGGATCGACTGGATCGGGCGGCCGTCGCAGGCCGTCTGGGCCCGGAGCGCCGACGCGGCGAAGAGCGACGCCGCGGCGAGCGCCACGGCACGCACAGCCCGGAAGCTCAAGCGAACAGGTCGTTCTGAGATTTGGGCTCCTCTTCCTCCTCCGGCTGGAGGAGGGACTTGAGGCGCTCCTCCCACTTCTCCACCTCGAAGCCGCCCTCGTTCGAGAGGACGCGCCGCAGGAGCGGGGAGAGGTCGGTCAACGCGTCGAGGAGGTCGCCGATGACGCTGCGCGCCTCCTCCATCCGGAAGATCTCCTCCGGCGCCGTCACCATGTCCTGGAGGATCGCGCGCTCCGTCCGGGAGGCGACGACGGGATTGGCCCGCGAGCCGGTGTACACCTCGGTGCGCCGGCCAGGGCCCCTCCCCTCCTCGATCGGGTTGAGCCCGACGATCTCATCCGACCGCCAGTACTTGCCGTAGCCGAGGTACACCATCCGGCCGGTCTTGACGTCCATCGCCATCGTCCGTCTCCTCGATCGCGGGCTGTCAGCCCTTGCCCATCCGCTTCTTGAGTTCCTCGAGCTTCTGGTCGGCCGCCGCCTCGCGCGCGGCCCGGTCCAGCTGCGCGCGCAGCTGCTCGTGCTCCACGTCCACGCCGGGCCGGTCCATGCCCGCGGCGCCGAGACTGGCCCAGGCGGCGTCCGTCGAGCGGTCGGCCTCGTGGACGGCGCGGTGCTTGGTGGCGTCCACGAGCTGGGCCTGCATCTCCCCCAGGTCGCGCTCCGCCAGCGCGAGCTCCTCGCGCTGCGCCGCGACCTTCCGCTCCAGCACCGCCGAGCGTTCCTGCTGACGCGCCAGGTACTTGTCCGCCACATCCACCGTCTCGGCGTCCTGGATCCCGGCGGCGAGGTCCCGCCGCCGCGTCGTCGTCTCGACCTCCGCGCGCGCGTGCGCCAGCTCCCCCTCCGCCTGGGCGAGCGCCTCCCGCATCGCGCTCACCCCCGCCTTCGCCTGGATGACGGCCTCCTGCATCCGGCCCGCGATCTCCCGCAGGTCCGGCGGCGGCGTGGCCGCCTCGAGGGCGGCCTGGAGGGCGGCGCGAAGGCGTTCGAACATCGGCGCTTCTTCCCCGGGTTGGCGCGGAGGGCGGTGAGGGACGGTGAAATACTGCGCCGCGCCGCGGGCGCGGGCAAGCAGGGCCGCGGCCGCGACGCCGCCACGGCTCTTGCGGCCCTCGCGACCGGCGCTATAGTCGGGTTCGAGCCCGTGGGCGGGGGTG
>JADGQW010000060.1 GCA_017881505.1 Gemmatimonadales bacterium | reverse complement strand
CCGTCGCGCGCGGTGCGGTCGACGTAGGCGAACGGCACGCCGGTGTCGGTCAGCCCCGGGAACCCGGAGTTGCCGCCCGTGACGGCCGTAGCGGCCTTGGTGACGATCACGTCGAGCGAGGTGAGCTGCGCGCGATCGCCCGTGCGGACCTGCACGACGTCGCCGGACAGCGCGACGCGGTGCGGGAAGAACGTCGCCGGACAGGTGGTCACGATGCCGAGCTCCGGCGCGCACCGCGAGCCGTAGTCGCTGTTGCTGAACTGGCCGGTGTAGTCGGTCATGGTCGTGCCCGCATAGTCGAACTGCGTGATCAGCGCCAATTCCGACTGCGTCCGGCCGCGGTAGATGCGGTACCCCTCGACGTCGTTCGCCCGGTAGTCCTGGTCGTACAGCGGGCTGAGGGGGTTGCTCGCCACCGCGAAGTACGGATCGCCCGCACCCGTCTCCGTGGCCGACGGCTGCCAGACCACCGTCACCTGGTTATCCCCAGGGATCAGGTAGAATTGCGGCGCATCGGGCGCGTAGGGGAGCAGGAATTTCGCGTCGAAGACCGCCTGCGCCACGAGGGCCTTGGCGAGGAACGAGCCCTTGATGACCGGGATCTCGTTCTGGTCGAGGCGCCCGTTCGCCGGAGAGCCGCCGGTGCCGTCGAGCGTGTTCACGTACGGCCCCACCGAATTCCACCCCATGGCCTTGTCGATCTGGCGCAGGGTATCGAGGCCGTTCTGGCCGGACCGCGACGTCGCCGAGATGTAGCCGGTCGTCGTCCCGGGGAAGCCCGGCGGGATGTCGAAGTTCGGATCGCCGAGGTTGAGGCCGGTGGGGTCGCTCTGGATGACCGGCCCGTACGCCGCGCCGAACACGCTGGCGGTCACCACGACCTGGGACTCGCCCGGGTTGATCGTCAGCGGCCCGGAGAACATGTACATCCGGGTGTCCACCTTCTGCTGCACCGACTGACAGAGCGGCGTGTTCACCGGACTGTTGCACTGCCCGTCCACCGGAAGCAGGTTGTTCGACGCCAGCCGCCACAGCGCCTGGACGTTGTCCCGGTCCGGGAACGGCCCACCGTTGGTGGTGTTGGTGAACATCGTGATGCCGATCTGATTGCCCGAAACGTCCGCGGGGCCCCTGAGGAACTTGAGCCCTTCGAAGCCGGCGGTCCTCGCCCACGGACCGAAGAAGATATCCGGGGGATACTGCCAGGTCGGCGCGGTGAACGTCCCCAGGTAGGCGACGTCCATCGAGAAGGGGAGGTTCGCCGTCGAGTGGTTCTGGCTGTACTGGTTCGCGTCCACGTCCGGGTCCTGCTGCGGCCCGGCGTACACGTTCACGAACTGGATGCCGGTGTCCGGGAGCGTGACGCCGTACTTGATGCGGACGGCGTCGTGGAACGACTGAGCCAGCGCCACGATGTCGGCGATGTCCGACGCCGAATAGCCGGCCGCCGCCAGGCCCGCGTACCGCGCCGGGTCGGTGGCGGTGATGTTGATGAACCGGATGACGAAGTAGAGGATGTCCTGGTTCCCGGTCGGGAAGTTCCACATCATCGTGCGCTGGTCGACCAGGACCCCCATGGCGTGCTGACGGCCCGCCGAGAGGTTCAGGTTGCCGTCCCAGTACCGGACCCAGGTATCCTGCTGCGAGATGACCTTGCGGCCGAGCAGCGCGGCGTCGAACAGGCCCGCGTCGTTGACGTAGGCCGCCGTCGGCCAGTTATCGAGGTCATCCTTGATGAGCGACGAATACACGTTGGTGACGCCCGAGCCCTGGGGGTGGGTCCCGGCGGCGTCGAAGAAGAACACGCCGACGGTGTCCCCCGACCAGGCGAAGTTCGCCCGGTTGCCGGGGATCATCCCGGCGAGCTGCAAGCCGCCGTTGAAGACGTACTGGTCGGGCGAGCCCTTGGGCCAGTAGCCGCCGCCCACCGTCGGACTGTTGGTGGGGTTGACGCACTGCTCGCCCAGGTTGTTCATGCCGCATTGGATGCGGTTCGCGTTGACCACGGCCTGAGCCGCGCCCGCGAAGAGGTTGAAACCGCGCACCGCGGTCGGCCGTGCCCGGCGAGGAGCCCCCGGCCGCGGCGCGGCGGAGGCGGCTTGGGCGAGCGCGAGGCCCATCCCGACCGCCAGCACCAAGGCAAGGGTCAAGCGCTGTCGGATTTTCGAAGCCATGCGGACTCCTTGAACGTCGCCGGTGGGCGGCACCCCGAAGGGCGCCGCCCCCGCCATCGCGACTAGAAGTTGAATTCGAACCCGAACCGGATGTTCAACCCCGCGCCGTAGAACGTCCACGGCCCGTAGTTGGCGAGGTAGTTCGCGCCCAGCATGGCGTTCATCTCGCTCTGGTCCAAGATCCCGTCACCATTGCCGAACCGCGCCTCGGCGCGCTGCAACATGATGCAGTTGGGCACGCCGTAGTACCGGGTCGGGGCGTACTTGCTGCAGTCCGTCAGGTCGACCACCGGCATCCGCGTGGTGACGCCGTTCTTCGTGACGTCGGCCGCGTGGTACAGGTTCCCCGCCTCGGACTGGATCGACTGGGCGTTGTTCTGGATCAGCTTGTTCATGTACGCGTCGTTGACGACGTCGCCCGTCTCGGCGAACAGCCCGCCGAGGTTCGTCCAGTTGAAGAGGTTACGGAAGTCCGCGAACACCGTCAGGTCGCGGCCGGCGACCCGGAACCCGCGGTTGATCCGCAGGTCCACGTTCTTGATCCACGGCATCGTGCCCGAGTTCATGGTCTCGGTGCCGAGGAGCGTGGCGCCATCCCCGAAGGCGTTCCCGGGGCCCTGGATGCCGGAGCCCGAGTTGAGGGGGATGGGCGTGTAGGGCAGGCCGCTCGCGAACCGGAAGGTCGCGTTGATGCCGACGTCCTCCAGGATCGTGCCGAGCGCCGTGCCACTGCGCCACCCGTGCGGGAAGTTGAACGCCAGGTTGCCCGCGATGGTGTGGTACCGGTTCTCCGCCGAGATCATCAGCGCCTGCGGCGGCGGGGCCCGGTCACCGGTCACGTTGCTGGTCGCCCGCGACAGCCGGGCGACGTACTCGTTCGGGTCCGAGCCGGTGGTCATGTTCGACTGGTACGTGTAGACCAGCGTGCCCTGGAAGAGCTGACCGATCCGGCGGTCGAGCTTGATGTCGATCCCGCGGACGTTCCCGAAGTCGGCGTTCGTCCACAGGTTCAGGTTCTGCACCTTGTTCGTCAACGGGTCGAAGGTCGGAACGATACGCGCCGTGATGTTCGACAGCGCGTCCTTGTTGTAGGCCGAGATGTCGAGCACCATGTCCGGGCTGAAGGCGTGCCGGACACCGAACTCGAACATGATCGTCTTCCCGTACGTCAGATCCCGGGCGAAGTAGTCGTTGGTGTTCGTCAGGGAGGCGTCACGGTTGGCGCCTTGCGCCAGCTGCCGGAACGACGGGCTCTGCAGCTGGTGCGAGTACGACAGCCGGAACCCGGTCTTGTCGGTCACCGGGAACGAGACGCCGACGCGCGGGGAGAGCGCACCCTGCGGCGCGGCCCTGAAGTAGTTGCAGGTGGACCACGCCAGCGTGTCGGCGGGGGTCCCACCACCGACCGCGGTGATGGCCGAGTAGAGCGAGCCGCACCGGCCGGCCATCGCCGTGTCCGCGGCGGTGTAGGCCTGGGTCAGGCTCCCCGTGCGGATCGGGTCCGTGAAGTTCCGGCCCGGGGCGCGCGGGTACATCATCTTCGAATCCGTCCGGTCGTACCGCAGCCCGAGGTCGATGACCACGTCACCCAGGTCGATGCGGTCGGCGGCGAAGAGCCCGTAGCGGAACGGGTTCTCCTTGTAGGTGTCCATGAAGAACGTCGTGTTCCAATCCGGCGCGCTGTAGTACTTCAGGTTCGTGTTGACGAAGTCGCCGCCGAAGTGGACGCGGTTGTAGCGGTTCGCCTGCCAGTCGAAGTTCACCCGGCCGGTGACGCGCGATTCCTGGCTCAGCACCGGCCCGGTCGCCGTCAGGATGCCCGTCGTGGTGGCGAAAAGCCCGTACGGGCTGAACCGGTAGTTCGCGATCCCGAACAGGTCGGTGCGGTCCGGAGCCGGGACGCACAGGGTCGGGCAATTCCCCAGCCGCACGTTCTCGATCAACCGGTCGTTGATCGGCCAGGTGCTGGGGGTGTACAGGAAGTTCGGCTTCCCCAGCTGGAACCACATGAACGGCGTCTGGTGCGTCGTGGTCCACTGGGGATCGACGCTGCTGCTGATGGTCTGGTCGTTCTGGTAGCTGACCGTGGCGTCGACGAACAGCGCGCGCTCCCGGGACTGGGCGAGGTTCTGCGTCCAGTTCAGGATGTAGGCGCTCGAGCCGTTCCAGCTGCCGTAGCTCGCCATCGGGTCATAGGTGTTGCCCGTGTTGTTCGCCACGCCGCCCGTGTAGTGGTACGAGAAGGCGAGGCGCGAGCCCGACCCGAAGGTGTACTGGAGCTTGCTGTCCACCGAGTAGGCGCTCGAGTACGCGTTGCGCGCCCGGGAGCCGTTCGAGTAGCGCGTGAACTTCGGCAGGTTCACGACCTGGCTGTCGGTCGGCGCGCCGGTCGTATTCGGGGTCATGGAGACCGTGACGGTCGTATCGATGCCGTTGAGCGTGTAGGACGGGATGCTCTCCGCGCCCTTCGCCCGGCGGCCGTTCTGCTGGCCCTGAAGCGTGGTGGCGACGAAGAACGTGAGGCCGCGCACGAGCAGCGGCCCGCCCAGTGACGCTTCGAGCCGGCTGAAGCCCGTGCCGTACACGGATCCGGACGGGTCGTCGGTCGCGAACGAAACGTTGCCGCGGAGCCGCGTGCCGCCGGCGCGGGTGACGAGGCTGACCACGCCCGACTGGGCGTCGCCGTACTCGGCCCCGATCGCGCCGGTGGTGACGGACGCCTCTTCGATGGCGTTCGTGCCGACGCTAACACCAGCCGCGCCGCCACCGATCACGGTGACGCCCGTCAGGTTGCGGACCAGCACGCCGTCGATGTAGGTGGCCGCCTCACCGGGCCGGCCGCCGCGGATCGTCTGCCCGGTGCGTCCCTCGACGACACCCGGCTGCAGGCGGAGGACCTGGCTGATGTTGTCGACCGGCAGGGCCGTGATCACATCGCCGTTCGTGATCGCCTTCGACGCGACCTGGTCGCGGGGCACGATCGGCGTCTGCTCCACCGTGACCGTCACCCCGGACACCTCGATGGCCCGCTGCTCCAGCGTCGCATCGACCGTCATCGTCTGCCCGGCGAACACGCGCACGTTGCGCACTTCCGCCGGCTGATAGCCGATGTATTGCGCCCGCACGACCATCACGCCGGCGGGCACGTTGTTGATGAAGTAGTAACCGCGTTCATTGGACACGGCCTGGAACGCCGTCCCCACGATGAACACCTGCGCGCCGTTCACCGGTGCGCCGGACTGGTCACGAACCGTCCCTTCGATCTTGCCGGTGGTACCCTGGGCCATCAGAACATTGGCCCCGAGCACGACCGCAGCCACCCAGGCCGCCGCCACGCGGGCGATCCGCGGGATGGCCCAGCGACTACGTTCAGTCATTGACGACCTCCACAGGGAGACACACACGAGGACACGAAAGACAAACTAGGCAGCAGCACGCCACCTCCTTTCGAGAGTCCCTACGATACACTGCGATTGTCATTGCTCGTGCAGACAGCACAACACATTCAGCAGCCCCGCTCGCAGCAGAGCGCCGAGACATAGAGGGGCACGAAGCCCCTGATCCCGCCAATATGCGGCGCGCGTGTTTGGAGTGTCAAGCAAACCCCGAAAGTCATTGTCCCCTTACCAGGACACTCAACCGGCGTCCGGGGACCCCTTCCCGCCCTCGGTGAAACGCTGGCCCAGCGTCGCGAGGGTCGCCCCGAAATCCGCGACGCTCAGCTTGCGGCGCTCGACCTCGGCGGTGCGCTGCTGGAGCTCGTCCAGCCGAGCGCGCGTCTCCCCCACCAGTGTCTCGACGCGCTGCCCGAGCTGCGCCATCACCTGGTCGAGGAGCTGCGTGACCCGGTCGGCGTGCTGCTGCTGCCGCCGGGAGAGGTCGTCGAGCTGGGCGGTGACCCGGCGGGAGAGCTCCTCGAGCCGCTCCCCCACGCGGCGCTCCAGATCCTGCAGCTGCGCGGCCGCGGCGTCGCGGTCGGTCCCGATCTGCTCCTCGAGCCGCCGGACGTCCGCGCCGAACAGCAGCTGGCGGACGGTCTCGATGTCGTGCGGCGAGGTCGCTTCCGGCTTCGTCACGCTGTCAGCTCCGAACGTATGGATGGATGCTCCGATCGCTGCACTCATATACAACCGGGGGCCGGGGCGCCGCTAGGGCGTCGCCGGCCCGCGCGGCCTCACGCGCCCGGGATGTCCAGGCACACGAGGTCCTGCTGCGGCCCCTCCGGCGTCACCTCGGGGCCCTCCGCGTGCATCACCACGTTGATCTCACTGCGGACGCCGAACCGGCCGGGGAGGTAGATCCCCGGCTCCACCGAGAAACCGACCCCCGGCGCGAGCACCCGGTCGTCGTGGGTTTCGTAGTTGTCCAGGTGAGGTCCGGAGCCGTGCAGCTCCTTGTCGATGGAGTGCCCGGTGCGGTGCACGAAGTACTCCCCGAACCCCGCCGCGCTGATGACCTTGCGTGCCGCGTCGTCGAGGTCCGCGCCCTTCACCGACCACCCTTCGCGCCAGCGGTCCCGCAGCACCGCCACTGCCTGGTCGCGCGCGTCGCAGACCACCTTCCAGACCCGGACGACCTCGTCCGGCGGCGTCCGGCCCACGAACGCCATCCACGTCTGGTCGGCGTACACGGTGTCCACCCGCACCCCGCCCCAGAGATCGATGAGGAGCACCTCCCCCTTCCGCACCGCGACGTCGGCGTCCTTCTTCGGCTCGTAGTGGGGGTTCGCGGCGTTGGCCCCCGTCCCGACGATCGGCGGGTCGTTGGTGAAGAGGCCGTCCCGCGCCATCGCCTCCAGCACCCACTGCTGCACGCCGTACTCGGTGGGCGTCCGGCCGGCCACGAACTCCGTGCGGACGTGCTCGAACGCCGCCAGCGCGATCGCCTTGAGCGAGGCCGCCGCCTTCCGATGCCCCGCAAGCTCCTCGGGGCTCCACTTCGCGGCGAGGTCCGTGACGAAGTCCGACGAGGAGACCACCTTCGCCCCGGAGGCCCGGACCAGCTCCAGCACCCCTGCGGGCACGCGGTCGAGGTAGGGGACGGCGTCCTTGGGGGAGTACTCCATCGCGACCGTCTTCCCCGCCAGGAGGCGAGAGAGCTCCCGCTCCAGCTCACGCCAGGAGGCGTAGGGGCGGATCTCCCCGGGGAAACCGTCCAGGCGCCCGAGCTCGATGCGGTGCGCCACCGCGATCGGCCGCCCGGCGGCGGGGAGGAGCACGAACAGCCGCCGCGTGGCGAGGCCCCCCACGCCGAGGACGCGCGTGGCCACCGGATTGAGGCCGTGGAAGTCGAAGAGGAGCCAGCCGTCGATCCGCTGCTTGGCGAGGAGGACTCGCACCTGCTCCAGGACCTCGGGTGTCAACACCGTCGCGACGCTCATGCCCCCCCCGAAGGCGCATCGGTCGTGCGCCATTCACAGCGTTCGTCACCCCGCGCGCGGCACCAGGGATGCCGGACCGCGCCGTCGAAGCTCATCAGGTTCCGGAGCAGCTCCGCGATCCCGGCGGCGTAGAACCCGCACGCGGCTCCGTCGGGCGTGGCCTGCACCGGCATGCCGTGCCCCACCCTCGCCACGACCGCCCCTTCCTCCCGCACGAGGCTCGCGGCGAAGACCTCGCGCAGGCAGCGTCGCGCGGCCCGGAAGCCGATCGCCCGCCGCACGAAGCGCGGCAGGTAGCGCGCGCCAAGCCGCGTCGGGAGGCCCAGCTGCGCCATGGCCCGCCGCGAGGCCCGCCGCCCCGCGTCCGCGAACACCAGGGCCGCGTCGGGTCGCCGCCCCGCGAGCCGCAGGATCTGCTCGAACTCCTCCGGCGAGACGGGACGTCCGCGCCGGACCCCGAGGTCGTAGCGCGCGATCTGCGCCGCGACCGTGTCCGACAGGCCGAGCCGCTTCTTCAGCATCTCGTCCACGTACTCCGCCGCCTCTTCATCGGTGGGCGAGTCGAGGTTGCGCATCGCCTCGAGGACGGCGAGCGGGAGGATGGCGTGGGTGTCGGGCGGCGGTGCGTCCATGTCTGACAAGCGGGGCCAAGATACCGCGCCGCCCTGCCGCCACCAAGGGGCGGCGTTGCGCGGAGCGCGGCGCTTCCCCAATCTAGCGCACGATGCCGCCCTGGCTCTCTCCCGCGGGCGTGGCCGCCGCCGCCGCGCTCGGCGCCGCCGTCGCCGCCGGCGCTGGCTGGCGAGGTCTCGCCCTCCTCGCGGTCTTCTTCGTGACCGCCTCCGCGCTGACCCGCGGCGGGGGCCGCCGCACGCCGGCGCAGGTCCTCGCGAACGGCGGGGTCGCGGCGGCGGCCGCGCTTCTCGCGCGCCTCGACGCGCGATTCCTCCTCGCCTTCGCCGGCGCGTTGGCCGCGGCCGCGGCGGACACCTGGTCCACCGAGGTCGGCGCGCGCAGCAGCGCGCAGCCTCGCCTCGTGACGACGGGCCGGCCCGTCCCTCCGGGTACCTCCGGGGGCGTCACCTGGCTCGGCACCCTCGGCGGGGTCGGGGGCGCCGCGCTCCTCGCCCTCTGCGCGTCGTTCATCGGCCTCGCGACCCTCCCCGAAGCCGCATGGATCGCGGCGGGAGGGGTCGCCGGGGGCGTCGCCGACTCGCTCCTCGGCGCCACGCTCCAGGGGCGCTTCCGCTGCGCGCGCTGCGGCGTGGTGGGTGAAGCGGCGCGCTGCGCCTGCGGCGGCCCCGCCGCGCCGGCGTCGGGCCTCTCGTGGCTCACCAACGGCGCGGTGAACGGCGCGTGCACGCTCGTGGGCGCCGTCGTCGGCGCGGCACCTGTCATCCTGCGGGCGGCGGGTCTAGCTTAACCGGACACCCCGGCGCGGAGCGTTCCCTGGAGTCACCGGACGTGCTCGTCATCGGTGGCGGCCCAGCCGGCACCTCCACCGCGGCCCTGGCCGCCCGCGCCGGCCTGCGGGTCCTCCTCGTCGACCGCGCCGTGTTCCCCCGCGAGAAGCCCTGCGCCGAGTACCTCAGCCCCGAAGCGTCGCGCGACCTGGAGGACCTGGGCGTCCGCGACGAGATCGAGGCCGCCGGCGCCGAGCGGCTGGCGGGGATGCGGATCGTTTCCGACGACGGCGCGGAGGTCACCGGGCGCTTCGTCGGGGACCCGCGCTTCACACCCTACCTGCCCTATGGCCTGGCCGTGCGCCGCACCGTGCTCGACACCGCGCTGCTGCGCGCGGCGGCGCGCGCGGGCGTGGAGGTACGCGAAGGGGTGGCGCTGGACGGGCTCCTCCGGGCGGGACGTTGGGTGACGGGCGCCGTGCTCCGCAGCGGGGACACGCTGACACCCGTCCAAGCGCGGGTGGTGGTGGGCGCCGATGGGCTCAACTCGAAGGTGGCCAGCGCGTTGGGGGTCGCCCGGCGCGGGCGCCCGCACCGCCTGGCCCTCGTCGCCCACCTCTCCGGCGTGCAGCGCCTCGGCGATTGCGGTGAGATGTTCTGCGGCGCCGGATGGTACGTGGGGGTCGCCGCGCTGGGGGGCGGCGTGGCGAACGCCGCGATGGTGGTGCCGTTCGCCGACGGCCCGGCGATCGCCCGCGACACGGAGGGGTACTTCCGCTCCCGGCTCGCCAGCCTCCCCGAGCTGGCCGAGCGCACCGCCCACGCGGAGTTCGTCCGGCCGGTGATGGTGACCGGCCCCTTCGCCCGCCGGGCGCGGCGCGTCGTGGCCGACGGCGCGCTGCTGGTCGGGGACGCGGCCGATTTCTATGACCCGTTCACCGGCGAAGGGGTCTTCGCCGCCCTGCGCGGCGGCCGCCTCGCCGCGCGCGCGATCGCCGACGCGCTCGCAGGCGGGGGCACGGCCAGCCGCCGGCGGCTCGCGCCGTACGTGGCCGCCCGGCGGCGCGCGTTCCGCGACAAGTGGCTGCTCGAGCGCATCGTCGGCCTCGCCGCCACGCGGCCGGCGGTGATGCGGCGCTTCACCCGGCGCCTCGGCCGCCGCGCCGGCGTGGCCGACCTGTGGGTGGGCGCCGCGGGGGACACGGTGCCGGTCCGCGCGCTCCTCACGCCGCGCCACCTCGCTGCCTTCCTCTGGTAGGGGAACACCGACCGATGCCGATCGACGGCCCGCTCTTCCGCCACGCCATGTCCCGCCTCGCCACGGGCGTCACCGTCCTCGTGGCCCGCGAGAGCGACGGGGGGTTCATCGGGATGACGGCCAGCGCCGTGACCTCGCTCTCCCTCGATCCGCCGATGGTCCTCGCCTGCGTCGGGCACACGGCGGCGGCGCACGCCGCCCTCACCGGTGGCGCCGCCTTCGGCGTGAACGTCCTCGCGGCCGACCAGGAAGACGTGTCGCGCCGCTACGCCGACCGGGATGCGCAGCGCTTCGACGGCGCGGGGATGGCGCGTACGCCGGGGGGGCTGCCGCGGCTGCCGGGCGCGCTCGCGTGGCTGGAGGTGCGGCGCGCCGCCGTGCATCCGGGCGGCGACCATTCCATCGTCACCGGCGTCGTGGAGTGGGCCGCGGCCGGGGACGGCGAGCCGCTCCTCTACTTCCTCGGCGGTTACCGGCGCGGCGCCCGCTGATGTTCTCCCCGCGGCGCTGGGCGCGCGGGAGCGTGGAGCTGCTCGACGACCCCGCCGCCGACGCGGCGGCGGTGCTCGCCTCCCTGGCCGACGTGTCCCGGATCAACCGCGTCCTCGGCGGCCGCCGCGCCGCGGTGGTGCGCCTCGATGGGCTGCTGCGCGCCGAGCGCGACGGCGCCACGCTCACCCTGCTCGACGTCGGCACCGGCCTCGGCGACATCCCGCTCGCCGCGGCGCGCCGGGCCGCCCGGCGGGGCATCGCGCTCCGGCTCGTCGGCCTGGAGCACCACGCCGCGGCCGCCCGGGCCGCGGGGGCACGGGGGCTTCTCGCCCTCGTGGCCGACGGCGTCCGCTTGCCCTTCGCCGACCGGTCGGTGGACTACGTCCTCTGCTCGCAGCTCCTCCACCACTTCGCCGGGGAGGCCGCCGTGCGGCTCGTGCGGGAGCTCGACCGCGTGGCGTGCCGTGGCGTCGTCATCGCCGACCTCCGGCGCAGCGCCCTCGCCGCGGCGGGCTTCTATCTCGCGTCGTTCGCGCTCCGTGTCGAGCCGGTGACCCGCCGCGACGGCGTGATCTCGGTGTTCCGGGGGTTCCGCACCGCGGAGCTCGCGAACATCTGCCGCGCGGCCGGGGTAGAGCCAGTGATGCGGCGCCACCCGGGGTACCGGCTCACCGCGGCGTGGCGGCCGGCGGGGAGCGCGCCGTGATCCAGGTGGACCGCCGCATCGTCGCCGCGCCGCTGGCGGCGATGTTCGCCCTCGCCGCCGATGTGGAGCGGTGGCCCGCGCGCCTCCCGCACTACCGCTGGGTGCGGATGCTCGAGCGGCGGGCCGACGGCGGGGTCGTCGAGATGGCGGCCTGGCGCGACATCGGGCCGCTGCGCTGGCCCACCTGGTGGGTCTCCGAGATGACCGTGGACCGCCAGGCGCCCGCCGTCCGGTACCGGCACGTCCGCGGCATCACGCGGGGGATGGACGTCCTCTGGGCGTTCGCGCCCGTGCCCGCGGGGCTCGAGGTGACCATCACCCACTGGTGGGATGGCCCCCGCTGGCCGCTCCTCCGGGGGCCGGCGGCGAACCTCGTCATCGGGCCGCTGTTCGTGCACGCCATCGCCCAGCGCACCCTGGCCGGCCTCGCCCGCGCGGCCGAAAGAGGAGACGCATGACCTCCCCCCGCCGCGTCGTCGTCACCGGCATCGGCTGCGTGACCCCCATCGGCACCGGCGCCGAGGGGCTGTGGGCCGGCCTCCAGGCGCGCCGCTCCGCGGTGCGGACCATCACGCGCTTCGACCCCGAGCCGTTCCGCAGCCGGATCGCGGCGGAGATCCCCGACTTCCGCCCTCAGGACTTCCTCGACGCGAAGCGCGCCCGGCGGTACGACCGCTATTCCCAGCTGACGGTGGTCTCGGCGCAGCAGGCGCTGGAGGCCGCGCACCTCGACCTCGCGCAGGAGGACCGCGACCGCGTGGGGGTGATGATGGGCTCTGCGCTGGGCGGTGTGGCCTTCGCCGAATCGCAGGTCGCGGTCTACGCCACGGGGGGCTTGCACGCGGTGGACCCGGCGCTGGCGCTGACGGTGTTCGGCGGCGCCGCGAGCTGCAACGCCGCGATCGAGTTCGGCGTGTCGGGGCCGAACGTCACCAACGCGATGAGCTGCGCCTCCGGGACGGTCGCGGTGGGGGACGCGTTCCACGCCATCCGCGACGGCCGGGCCGACGTGATGCTCGCGGGCGGCGCCGAGGCGCCCCTCGCGCCGCTCTGCTTCGGCGCCTTCGCCATCATCCGCGCGATGTCGTCCCGCAACGACGACCCGGCGACGGCCTCGCGTCCCTTCGACGCCGGGCGCGACGGGTTCGTGATGGGGGAGGGGGCGGCCGTCCTGGTATTAGAGGATCGCGCCCGCGCGCGCTCGCGAGGGGCGCCGATCCTCGCCGAGATCCTGGGCGCGGCGGTGACCAACGACGCCTACCACATGACCGCCCCCCGGCCCGACGGCAGCAAGGCCGCGCGCTGCATCACCCTCGCGCTGGCGGACGCCGGCGTCGCGCCGCACGAGGTGGACTACGTGAACGCCCACGGGTCCTCGACGCCCCTCAACGACAGCACCGAGACCCTCGCCTTCAAGCAGGTCTTCGGCGACCACGCGCGGCGGCTCGCCGTCAGCGGCACGAAGGGCTACTACGGCCACGCCCTCGGCGCCTCCGGGGCCATCGAGGCGGCGATCACCTCGCTCGCCCTCGCGCGCCAGTGGCTCCCGCCCACGCTGAACCTCTCGCAGCCCGACCCCGCCTGCGACCTCGACTACCTTCCGGCGGGGGCGGACGGGCGCGGCGCGGAGGTGGCGGTCTCCAACTCGTTCGGCTTCGGCGGGATCAACGCCGCGGTGGTGCTGCGCCGCGACGCCTGACCGCTTGCGTGGGGCGGCGCGACGCGGGCATATTGGCCCCCGCGGACAACGGCGTCCGCCGCGACTCCAACTCACAGTGAGGCCGTTAGATGCAGAAGACCCTGCGCCCCCTCGTGGCAGAGTTCATCGGCGTGTTCATGCTCACCTTCATCGGTGCCGGCGCCATCGTCCTCAACACCTACCGGGACGGGTCGGTCGGACTCGTCGGGATCGCCCTGGCGCATGGCCTGGCGCTCGCGATCGCCGTGACGGCGACGATGAACATCTCGGGCGGGCACATCAATCCCGCGATCACCGTCGGCCTCTGGTCGACGGGGCGGATCGGCTGGAAGCAGGCGGGGCTCTACGTGGTGGCGCAGCTCCTCGGCGCGGTCGTCGCGGCGCTCGCCCTGAAGGGGCTCTTCCCCATCGCGGCCGTGCAGATCGCCCAGCTCGGCACGCTGCGCCTCGCGACCGACATCTCGTTCACCCAGGGTATCCTCGTCGAGGCGATCCTCACCTTCTTCCTCGCCTTCGCCGTGATGGCGACGGTCGTGGACGCGGCGGCCCCCAAGGTGGCCGGCTGGGCCGTCGGTCTCACTTTGGCGATGGGCGTCCTGGCCGGGGGCGGGATCACGGGTGCCGCGCTGAACCCGGCGCGCGCGTTCGGCCCGGCCCTGGTGTCGAATGCGTGGCTGTCCCAGCTGGTCTACTGGATCGGCCCCATCCTCGGCTCCGTCGCGGCGATGCAGGTCTACGAGCGGCTCCTGCTGAAGCGGGACGCCGTCTAGCGGTCCCGCCGTGGGCGCGCTCGCACGACTCCGGGCCGGCCTCGCGCGCGCCCTCGTGCGGGCGGCCCGGTCCCGCGAGCGGCGCAACCCGCCGCTCGCGGACCGGC
>JADGQW010000207.1 GCA_017881505.1 Gemmatimonadales bacterium | reverse complement strand
ACCTTGAAGGAGACCGACGCGGCGGGCCTGGTCATCCGGACGGTGGCACGCGAACGCCTCGTCGCGGTGCAGACGCCGCAGAGCTTCCCGCGCGCCACGCTGGAGACGGCGCATCAGCGGGGGAGGGCCGAGCCGCCGGCCTCGGACGACGCCGCCCTGTGTGAGCGGCTGGGCACGGCGGTGCGGGTAGTGGCGGGGAGCCCCCGCAACCTCAAGGTCACGACGAACGAGGACTTCGCCCTCGCCGAAGCGCTCGCGGCTCAGGGCGGGGCCGCGTGATCCCCTTCCGGACGCCGGCAGAGATCCTGGCGGCCATCCCCGCGATCGTCACGCACCTGTCGCGGCGCGGCGCCATCGCGTATCCCACGGAGACCATCTACGGCCTCGGCAGCACGGTGGATGGTGTCGCGGTGGACCGGCTGAGCGCCCTCAAGGGCCGTCCGGCGGGGAAGCCCTTCCTGGTGCTGGTGGCGGGCCGCGAGATGGTGGCGCGCATCGGCCTGCGCCTCACCGATGCGGGGGAGCGGCTCGCGGCGGCGTTCTGGCCGGGGGCCCTCACGCTGGTGGTGCCTGGGGGCGAACGGACCCTTCCCGACATCCTCCGCGGTCCCGAGGGGGGCATCGCGGTCCGGTGGACGTCGCACCCCGGCGCGAGCCGCATCGTCTCCGTCCTCGGCTCACCCATCACCTCCACGAGCGCCAACCGGCCGCGCGAAGAGCCCGCCGTGGACGGACCCTCCGTGGAGGCCATCTTCGCGGACGACGTGGCGCGGGGCACGCTGCTGGTCCTCGAAGCCGGCCGCCTCGCGGCCTCCGCGCCCTCCACGGTGATCGACTGCACCGGGAGCGTGCCGCGCCTGGTGCGCGAGGGCGCCATCGCCTCGTCGGCCCTGCGTGCCGTCGTCCCGGCGCTGGTGGGCTGAGGGATGGACGTCCTCGTCGTCTGCACCGGGAACGTCTGTCGCAGCCCGATGGCGGTGGCGATCCTGCGCCGCCGGCTGGCGGAGCAGGGGGTCACCGGCGTCGAGGTCTCCTCCGCCGGCACGGCGCCGTGGGACGGCGCGCCCGCGTCGGAGGGCTCGTATCTCATCTCCCTCGAACACGGGCTCGACCTCTCGAGCCACCGCGCGCGTCAGCTGACGACGGACCTCGTCGCCGACGCGGACCTCGTCCTCGGGATGGGCCTCCATCACGTGGAGCGCGTGGAACAGCTCGGGGGCGCCGGCAAGGCGCACCTCCTCGGCGCGTTCGCGGGCGAGTCCGGCGACGCCGCCGAGGTCGCCGACCCGTTCGGGGGCGAGCTCGAGGATTATCGCGCCACCTACGACCGCCTCGTGACGCTGATCGAGGCGGCGCTTCCCCGTCTGCTCGCGGAGCGTCCCGATGCGGATCCGGGGCAGCACTAGACTCCTCGCGGTCGTGGGCGATCCCGTCGCCCACTCCCTCTCCCCGCGGATGCAGAACGCGGCGATCGGCGCCCTCGGGCTCGACGCCGTCTACGTCGCGCTCCCTACCTGCGCCGACACCCTCGAACTGGTCGTGCGCGGTGTCCTCGCCGCCGGCGGAGCGGTCAACGTCACCGTCCCGCACAAGCGCGCCGTCCTCGCGCTCGTGGACGAGGCGTCTCCGGTGGCCCAGCGGACCGGGGCGTGCAACGTGGTGTGGGGCGGGCTGCGCGGCGTCGCGGGGGACAACACCGACGTGGACGCGATCCGCGCCGAGGCGGCCCGCCTCCTCGGCGAGCGGCCGCTGCGTCGCGCCCTGGTGATCGGGACGGGGGGCTCGGCGCGCGCGGCCGCGGTGGCGGTCGCGGAGGGGTGGCCGGACGCGACGGTGGACGTCCTCTCCCGGGACGCGCAGCGCGCGGGCGAGTTCCTGACCTGGGCGACGGGCGCGGGGATCCGCGCCGAGCGGGCGGCGGAAGCCCCGGCGGACCTCGTCGTCAACGCCACGCCCCTCGGACTCTCCACGGCCGATCCGCTGCCCCTGGACGTCGCGCGGCTGCGGACGATGCACCCCGCCGCGGTGCTCGACCTGGTGTACGTCCGCGGGCGCACGCGATTCGTCCGGAGCGCGCGGGAGGCGGGGATCGCGGCGGAGGACGGGCGCGGGGTCCTGGTGGAGCAGGGCGCCGCGTCGTTCCAGCGCTTCTTCGACGCACAGCCGCCGCGCGAGGTGATGCGCGCCGCGGTGGAGGACGCCCTCGGGGCGTAGTATCTTGGCGACGCCGGGCGCGCTGCTGCGGGATCTCGAGGCGCTGGCGCTGCCGGCGGCGTGCCTCGGGTGCGGCGCTTACCTGCCTGCGGCGTCCGAGGGCGCGGGGATCTGCGCGGTGTGCGGGAGCCGGATGCGGCGGCTGGGGGCGCCCGGATGCGCGCGCTGCGGCCAGCCCCTCGATCCGTGGGAGCGGCGCCCGCACGCCGAGGCGGCGCGGACCTGCGGCTTCTGCCGGACGTGGCCGGACAGCATGGTCTGGGCGGCCTCGGCGGTGTGGATGGTGGACGGACCCGCCCGCGAGCTGGTGCACGCGCTCAAGTACGGTGGCTGGCGCGTCGCTGCGGGGCCGATGGCGGCGGCGATGGCGCGGGCGGCGGCCGGACGCCTCGCGGGGGTCGAGCTGCTGGTGCCGGTGCCCCTCGGGGCGCGGCGGCTCCGGGAGCGGGGCTACAACCAGGCCGGCGTGCTGGCACGCGCGCTGGGCGAGCGGGTGGGCGCGCGGGTGGCGGAGGGGGCGCTGGTCCGCGTGCGGGAGACGCGCACGCAGACCGCGCTCGGCCCCGCGCAGCGGTGGACGAACGTGCAGGGCGCCTTCGCGGCCGCCGGAGGAATCGCGGGCGCGAAGGTTGCGGTGGTGGACGACGTCCTGACGACGGGGGCCACGCTCGCCGCGTGCGCGGCGGCCCTCGCGGCGGGAGGTGCAGGGGAGGCCGGCGCGGTGACGTTCGCGCGGGCCGCGGTGCCGGACTGACTGACGCAATCATCCGAGGAGACGGGGACCATGGCGGTACGAGTCGGGATCAACGGGTTCGGGCGCATCGGGCGCCTGGTGCTGCGCGGCGCGCTCAAGACGGGCCGCACCAACCTCGAGTTCGTGGCCGTGAACGACGTCACGGACGCGAAGACCCTCGCCCACCTTTTCAAGTATGACTCGGTGCACGGGCGGTTCGACGGCGACGTCGCCGCGACCGCCGAGGGCATCGTCATCAACGGGAAGCTGGTGAAGGTCCTGTCCGAGAAGGACCCGGGGAAGCTCCCCTGGAAGGCGCTCGGGGTGGACCTCGTGGTCGAGGGGACGGGCAAGTTCAACGACAAGGAGAAGGCCGCGCCGCACTTCGCCGCCGGGGCGAAGAAGGTGATCTGCACCGCGCCGACCAAGGGCGAAGACATCACGATCGTGATGGGCGTGAACCACGACAAGTACGATCCGGCGAAGCACCACCTCATCTCGAACGCGTCGTGCACCACGAACTGCCTCGCGCCGGTCGTGAAGGTGATCCGCGAGAACTTCGCGTTCCAGAAGGCGTTCATGCTGACGGTGCACGCCTACACCAACGACCAGAAGATCCTCGACCTGCCGCACAAGGACCTGCGGCGTGCCCGGGCGGCGGCGATGAGCATCATCCCCACCACGACCGGGGCGGCCAAGGCGACGGCGCTCGTCATCCCCGAGGTGAAGGGGAAGATCGACGGCGTGGCGTTGCGGGTGCCGGTGTGCGACGTCTCGTCGGTGAACCTGGTCGTGAACCTCGAGAAGCCGACCACCGTCGCCGAGGTGAACGCGGCGTTCATCAAGGCCGCCGCGACGCCGCCGACCAAGGGCTTCCTGGCGGTGAGCGACGAGCCGCTGGTCTCGACCGACTACATCGGGAACCCCGCCTCGGCCACCGTGGATCTCCTGAGCACCACCGTCGTGGACGGCACACTGCTCCAGGTGACGGCGTGGTACGACAACGAGTGGGGCTACTCGATGCGCGTGGTGGACCTCCTCGACCTCGTGGCGGCGAAGCTATGACGGGCAAGCGGACGATCGCGGACCTGGATCCCCGGGCGATCGAGGGGAAGCGGGCTCTCGTTCGCGTGGACTTCAACGTCCCGGTCAAGGATGGCGTGGTCGGCGACGACACCCGCATCCGGGCCGCCCTGCCGACCATCCGCGCCCTCAGTCAGATGGGGGCGCGCGTGGTCCTCCTCTCGCACCT
>JADGQW010000206.1 GCA_017881505.1 Gemmatimonadales bacterium | reverse complement strand
GGTGGCGCCGATGCGGGAGGAACTGACGCGACTCGGTTTCGCGGAGGCGCGGACGCCGGAGGCGCTCGACGCCCAGGTGAAGGACGCGCCGGGCACGGCGCTGGTGGTGGTGAACTCGATCTGCGGCTGCGCGGCGGGGCGGGCGCGCCCCGGCGTGACGCTGGCGCTGCAGCGGACGGGGGCGCGGCCCGACCGGCTGGTGACGGTCTTCGCCGGGAACGACATCGAGGCGACGACGCGGGCGCGGGAGTACTTCACGGGCTATCCGCCGTCCTCGCCGCAGATGGGCCTGATGAAGGACGGGAAGCTGGTCTTCATGCTCGAGCGGAGGGATATCGAAGGGCGGGACGCCCCTGAGATCGCCGCGGACCTGGTCTCGGCGTTCGAGGAGCACTGCACGAAGGTGTGAACAGCGCGAAAGGCGTGAGAGGGTGAGACGTAAGGGGTGAGAGGCGACACGAGACGGGGCGCGGCCAAAGCGGCGGCGCCCCGTCTCTCGTCCCCCCTCACGTCTCACTCCTGACGCCTCACGCTCGCCGAAGCCGTCGTTACCAGGCGAACTGCATCCCGATCAGCGTCCCGAGCCGTCCACCCACGACGTATGGCGAGAACGGGATGTTCTCCGGCCCTTTCCTCCGCCGCAGCTCGATGACGAAGAGCACCGCGCCCCCGACGAGGGCGACCTGGCCCCCGACCAGCCAGGCGCGCGCCGTGCGATCGCCGGAGCGGACGCGTTGGTACCGCGCTTCGGCCGTGGGGTTGGCGTAGCGGCCGTCCCCGCCGAGGGAGCAGGGGCCGGTGCTGCGGCAGTAGGTGAGGAGAGCGCCGAAGTCGCGGTCGGCGCGATCGTGGCTCTGCACGCCGAAGATGGTGAAGCCCGCGGCGAGGCCGAGGGCGGCCCACTTGCCGTAGTGCACGAGCGGAGGGGCCGGCAGGGGAGCGGGTTCCTGGGCGTGCGCCGCCGAGGCCAGTACGCAGTGGGCAGTGAGCAGTAGTGTGCAGACGCGCAGTCGCGCAGTGGTGCGCAGTGCGAAGCTGCCAGTCTGCCCCGGTGCGCGGGGCCTCATCGGAACGCCACGATGCGACCGCGCGAGGCGGCGGCGAGGAAGAACCGCCCGTCCACCAGGGGCGGCTCCTCGAGCGGCGCCTGGACCCGGGCCGACCAGCGACGCGCCCCCGTGGCGGGGTCCACGAGGACGAGGTCGCCGTCCACGCCGGCGACGAACACACCCGACGGCGTCGGGATGGGGCCGGCGCGTGCGACGACGTCCGTCGCGGCGTGCACCGCGGCGCCGGGATCGGCGAGCGGCACCCGCCACAGCGTCCCGCGCGTGGTGAGGGCGAAGGCGGTGCCTCCCAGGAGCGCCACGGTCCCCGCGACAGGGTCCCCGACGTCCACCCGCCAGCGGGGCGCGAGGGAGTCGGCGGAGAGCGCGAGGAGCTCCCCCGCGGAGGTGCCGACCACGACGGTGCCGCCGGCGAGCGCGGGCGCCGCGAGGACGCTGCCGCGGATCCCCACCCGGGCGCGGATCCGTCCGGTCCCGGTCTCGAGCAGGAAGAGGGAATCGGTCGCGGTCGCGACGATGAGGCCCGCGGCCGTCGGGAGGGGCGCCGCGCGCACGGCGCCCGGGAGCCGGACCCGCCAGACCCTCGACCCGTCGGCCGCGCGGATCGCGAGGACGTCCCCGGTGGTCGTCCCGGCGAAGACCGTGGTGTCGTCCAAGGCGAGGGGCGCGGCCACGTCCCCGGCCGGGACGCTCCAGATCCGCGCCCCGGTGCCGAGCTGCATCGCGTACACGCGCCCGTCCTCCTCCTGGGTCGCGACCAGGATGCGGTCGCCGTCCACGAGGGGGCCCGCGCCCACGGCGTTCGGCAGGCGCCGCCGCCACAGCACGTCGCCGGTGGACCGTTCGAGGAGCGCGAGCTGCCGGTCCACCATCGCGACGACCACGAGGTCCTCGGTGAGCGCGGGGCTGCCGACGATCCCGCGCCCCACATCGGTGCGCCAGACGGGCTGCGGGTCGGCGGCGACCGAGTCGCTGCCGCCGCCCGCGCGCGCGTCGGAGCCGAGGTAGCCCCGCCAGACGCGGTCCTGGGTCGCCGGTCCCGTGCGCTGGACGCTGGCGCACGCGTTGACGACCACCAGGGCCGCGGCTAGTATGCCCAACGCCCTATGCCGACCACTCTGCGCATCTCCGACCTGCCGGCGCACGCCGGTTCCACCGTCGCCGTCAACGCGTGGGTGATGACCACCCGCTCCTCGGGCAAGATCGGCTTCATCGTGGTCCGCGACGGCAGCGGCTACCTGCAGGCGGTGGTGGGCAAGCGCGACGTCGCGCCCGACCTGTGGGAGCGCTTCGAGGGGCTGACGCAGGAGACCAGCGTGCGGCTGGAGGGCACGGTGCGCGCCGACGCGCGCGCTCCCGGCGGCGTGGAGCTCTCGCTGAGCGCCCTCGCCGTCCTCGGGCCGAGCGTGGAGTTCCCGATCACCCCCAAGGAGCACGGGACCGCCTTCCTGATGGAGCGCCGCCACCTTTGGCTGCGCAGCCGGCGCCAGGTGGCGCTGATGAAGATCCGGCACGAGGTCGTGCAGGCGATCCGCGACTTCTTCCACGAGCGCGGGTTCACGCTGGTGGACACGCCGATCCTCACCGGGTCCATCGGGGAGTCGGCGGGCACCCTGTTCGAGACCGAGTACTTCGATCTCGGCAAGGCGTACCTCGCGCAGACCGGCCAGCTGTACGTCGAGACCGCCTGCGCCGCGCTCGGCAAGGTCTACTGCTTCGGGCCGACGTTCCGCGCCGAGAAGTCCAAGACGCGCCGGCACCTGACCGAGTTCTGGATGGTGGAGCCGGAGGTCGCCTTCGCGGACTCCGACGCCAACATGCGGCTGCAGGAGGAGTTCGTCTCCTACATCGTGGCCAGGGTCCTCGATCGGCGCAAGGCGGAGCTGGCGGACCTCGAGCGCGACCCGAAGCCCCTCGAGAGCGTCGTGCCCCCCTTCCACCGCATCACGTACACCGACGCGGTCGCGAAGCTCCAGGGGATGGGTTCAGACATCGTCTGGGGGAAGGACCTCGGGGCGGAGGACGAGGCGAGGCTGACGGACGGGCTCGACCGGCCGCTCTTCGTGATGAACTACCCCAAGGAGGCGAAGGCCTTCTACATGAAGGAGAACCCGGCCGATCCCCGCACGGTGCTGTGCGACGACTGCCTGGCGCCGGGCCTCGGGGAGATCATCGGGGGGAGCCAGCGCGAGGACGACTACGACCTGCTCCTCGCCCGCATCCGCGCGCAGGGGCTGCCGGAGGAGTCGTACGGCTGGTACCTGGACCTCCGGCGCTACGGCACCTTCGTCCACTCCGGCTTCGGCCTCGGCGTGGAGCGCACGGTGCAGTGGATCACCGGCACGCCGCACATCCGCGAGACGATCGCCTACCCCCGGATGATGTATCGGCTGTATCCGTAGGACAGTTCCAGGAACCAGACGCCAAGGCGCCACGGGGCTTCGTTCCTGACCCCTTGGCGCCTGGCTACTGTCGTTCCAGTTCCTTCACTTGTTCCCACAGCTTGTCCAGCGGCTCCAGCCCCGCCGTCTCGATATCGATCCCCCGCTCGCGCGCCAGCCGCTCCACCTGACGGAAGCGCGCCACGAACTTGTGGGTGGCGGCCTCGAGGGCCTGCGCCGGGTGCACCCCCGCCTTCCGCGCCACGTTCACCGCCGCGAAGAGCACGTCGCCGATCTCCTCCCGCGGCTCCGTGCGGGCCTCGGCGACCTCCTCCTCCAGCTTCGCGAGCGGTCCGGCGAGGTCGGGCCAATCGAACCCGACGGCGGCCGCGCGCTCCTGGAACCGGAACGCGGTCTCCAGCTCCTGGAGCGTCGGCGGCAGGTGGCCGAGGACGCTCGGCGGCTCGTCGCCGGCGGCCTCGACGCGGCGCTCGCGGATCTTCTGCTTCTCCCACGCGTCGGCGGCTCCGCCGCCGTAGAGGTGCGGGTGGCGGCGCTTCATCTTCGTCACCAGGATGCGCGCGACGTCGGCGAGGGTGAACGCGCCGCGTTCCTCGGCGAGGTCCACCTGGAAGCAGAAGTGCAGCAGCAGGTCGCCGAGCTCGCCGGCGATCCGGCCCTCGTCCCCGGCGAGCAGCGCCTCCTCGAGCTCCGCCACTTCCTCGCGCAGGTAGGGGCGCAGGCTGAGGGGGGTCTGGGCGCGG
>JADGQW010000205.1 GCA_017881505.1 Gemmatimonadales bacterium | reverse complement strand
CCACCGCCGGCACCTCGGCGCAGGTCCGCTCCCTCCTCGGCGAGGTCTTCGATCTCATCGGCATCGGACTCCATCCCGCCCGCTGACGCGCCCCGCCGGAATGGCTCTCGCGCCTGGCAGACCGCGCTCGGCCTGGCGATCTCCGCCTTCTTCCTCTATCTCGCGCTGCGCCGCGTGCCGCTCGCGGTCATCGGTTACGAGATCGCGCACGCGCAGTTCGGCTGGTACTTCCTCTCGGTCGTCCTCGCCACGCTCACCTTCCCGGTGCGCGCCGTCCGCTGGCGGATCATGCTCGCCACCACCTGCCCCGAGGCCCGCCTCGGCGCCGTCTGGAGGGCGACCGCCATCGGCTTCATGGCGAACAACGTCCTGCCCGCGCGCGGTGGCGAGCTGGCGCGCGCGTACGCGGCCTCGCGCCTCGCGCCGGTGCGCTTCACCACCGCGCTCGGATCCATCGCCGTCGAGCGGGTGTTCGACGGGCTGGTGCTGGTCCTCCTGATGGCGGTCGCGATCGCCGCGCCCGGCTTCCCCGCCGAGGCGACCATCGCCGGCCGGAGCCTCTCCACCATCGCGGCGTGGACGGGGGCCGCCTTCGTCGCGATCCTGGCGTTCCTCTTCGCGGTGGTGCACGCGCCGGCCGGCGCCCTGAGCGTCGCCGGGCGGACGCTGCGGCGCTTCCTGCCCGAGCGCGCCGCCGGTTTCGTGGTGGGGATCGCGCGGTCCTTCATCGAGGGGCTCTCGATCCTGCGGAATCCGCGGGACTTCGCGCTGGTGGTCGCCTGGTCGTTCGTCCTCTGGGTCCTCAACGGGTTCGCGTTCTACACCGGCTTCCTCGCCTTCCACCTGGACAGCCTCCCCTTCGGCTCGGCGCTCCTCCTCCAGGGCATCGTCGCCATCGGGGTCGCGATCCCCTCGTCGCCAGGGTTCTTCGGCCTCTTCGAGTACGCCTCGCGCGCGGGGCTCGGGCTGTACGGGGTCGCCGCCGCCGGGGCCGTCTCCTTCGCGGTGGGCATCCACCTCGGCTGGTTCATACCGATCACCGTGATCGGCCTGTGGACGCTGGCGCGCGCCAACCTCTCCCTCGGCGACCTGCGTGGCCGCGCGGAGACCGCGTGAACCCCTCGCGCGTCCGGGCCGTCGCGCCCGCCAAGGTGAACCTCTGGCTGCGGGTGTTCGGGAAGGACGCCCGCGGCTACCACGCGATCGAGACGCTGTTCCAGCTGCTGGGGCTCGCCGACGAGATCACCGTCGAGCGCGGAGCGCCGGGGGTGCGGCTCCTCGGCGCGCCCCCCGCGCTCGGGCCGGTGGACCAGAACCTCTCCGTCCGCGCGGCGCGGTGGTTCATGGCGGCGGCACGGGTCGAGGGAGGCATCACCATCACGATGACGAAGCGGGTGCCGTGGACCGCCGGCCTGGGCGGCGGATCCTCCGACGCGGCGGCGACCCTCGCGGCCCTGAACCGGCTCTTCGGCGATCCCCTTCCGGCGGGGGACCTCCTCGAGATGGGCTCCGGCCTCGGGAGCGACGTGCCGTTCTTCCTGAGCGGTGCGGCGCTCGCCCTCGGCTGGGGGCGCGGCGAGCGGCTGCTGCCGCTCCCGGCGCTCCCCAGCCGGCCGGCGCTCGTGGTGCCGCCCCCCGCCCCGGTGCGCACCGCCGAGGCGTACGCGTGGCTCGACAAGGACCGCGGGGCCGACGACACGGGGGAGTTCGCGACGGTGATCCCCGCCGACGCGCTGACGTCGTGGGACGCGGTCCGCCGGAGAGCGCACAACGACTTCGAGCCCGCCGTGGCAGGGCGCCTCCCCGCCATCGGACACTGGATCGACCGCCTGAAGGCGACGTCCGCCTTCCTCGTCACCCTCGCCGGGAGCGGCGGCGCGATCGTCGCGCTCTACCAGACCGCCGCGCAGCGCGACGCCGCCTGGCAGACACTGGGCGGGGACGAGAGCGTGCTGCGGTGCGAAACGCTGGAGGCACCGCCGGTGATGATCAGTGACCAGTGACCAGACGCCATGGGCAGTGACCAGTGACCAGACGCCAAGGTGCCAGGGACGGACGGCGCAGCGGGGTCGTGGCGGGAGCGGGGATGCGGGAGTATCCTCTGAAGGCCGGGAAGACACCGGCTGGGAGGTCCGTATGACGAGGAGACTCGGGTGCGTTCCGTTGCTGCTGCTGGTCCTGGGGGGCTGCTACAAGGCGCCCACCGACGCCTGGCAGCCCGTGCGGGTCGCGATCCACAACCAGCTGGTGTCGCCGGTGACGGTCGTATCGGACGGCATCACCTACGGCACCTTCGCGCCGGGGTGGACGACCCTCGCCTTCCCCCACACCGCGACGGCGCTCACCTGGACGCCGGCCACGCGCCTCTACAGCGACAGCACGCCGGTGCCGACGGATCTGACCGTTCAGGGGGCGTCCTTCGCCGCCCTGACCGACACCGTCGTGATCACGAACGTGGTGAGCGGCGAGGCGTACTTCACGCCGCTGCTCTACAACCTGACGGGCGTCACGGTGGACGCCGCGATCGTGGACAACGGGGCTGTGCGACTCTGCGTCGAGCTCACCGCGACGACGAGCTTCCAGCTCGCGTACTACCTGCTGACGCCTACGGTGGACGTCCGCGTGTACCGGATCGGCACGAGCTGCACGGGGACGTACGTCGCCGTGGGCCACGCGACGCTCGCGGCGTATCAGGCGGGGAGCGGGCTCGTTCTGGTCAACATGAGCACGGCGCCGTAGCACCGCTGGTCCCTCGTTCAATGGCAGGACCCCGGACTTTGGATTCTACTGGACCCGTGCGGGAGTGCGACGCTGCGCTCCCGCATCGGCATTCTGGCGGGTGAATTGGACCGCATTGGCAGGTACTGACCGGCAAAACAACGGCAAAACTCCTGTCGGAGAACGCCCCCCCCGTCATCGCGAAGGCCGGGGGCCGACAATGCGGTGCCCTTCACGCCCCCCGTCAACGTCTCGGCGGCGTGGCGGGGTGCCCCCCTTCTTCTTTGGCGACCGCAACGCCCCCCCGTCGTTGACCCCCAGCGTGGCAGAGGGGGCGGGGGAAACCGCCCCCGCCCCCTCCCGCCCAGTGGCGTCCCGCTACGTGTGTCCATCTAGCTCGCGATAGCTCGCCGGTCACGGCGCGCGCGGGCGTATAGGAGAATGCCGACGATGGCGAGGAGCAGACCGCCGAAATTGAGCGCGATGCCGCCCGCCGTGTGGAACGGCACGTCCGCCGCGACGCGGGCCGCGTACGCCAGAAAGCCGGTCGCCGTTAGGAGCGTCGGCCAGAACTCAGCGGCAGGGCCGCGCAATACGATACGCTGGAACAGCGCATACCCGAGGAGGCACGCCCCGACAGAGAGGACGACGACGGTCCCGGCGAGGATGATCCGATGCGCGATGTCGTCGTGCCCGACAAGAAGGGCGACGGCCAAGACCGCCGGAGGGATCGCCACGGCGGTCGCGAGAACTACGCCGCTGGTCTTCACGCTCCGTGACCTTGCTTCGAGTAGCAGTCGTACACGAGGAACTCCGCGATCTCGACCGCACCCACGGCGCCGACGTAGGCTCCGGCCGTGAAGAAGTTCGGGTCCGTGTAGAACGCCCCTGTGGCAACGATCAGGCCGATCTCCGCCGTGACGTAGGCCATCCATTCAAGGTCGCAAATCTGTGCCTGCGCGGCCCGCAGTTCGTTCGGCAGCAACGCGGCGCCGAGGCGCGCGAGGGGACGCATCAGGTCGAACGAGGCAGCCGCGATTTCGCCACTCGTCGCGGTCACATCGCCTTCCGCTAGGATCGCACCCCGGTAGTACGTGATGAAGTGCGCCGACTGCGCGCGCCAGCCGCCCGCCTCGCGCGTCCACGCGAAGTCAGACTCCATCACCTTCTGCCCGTCGAAGTACCCTTCCAGGCGGGCGGGTGCTCCCGACGCCGGGCCGGGGGTGGCGACGAGGCGGGAGACGTGATGCCGGATCGTGTCGGTGTAGGTGAAGGTCTGTACGCCGCGCGCGTCAGGCACGGCGCGATTCGCCACTGCCAGTTGCAACAGCAGCCCCGGCGCCGTCGCGGCAAGCGAAGTCGGGCCGGTGTTCGTCGGCGCCGTCGCGACGCCGTGCTTGATGATGGCCGATGACGCCCACGCAACCGTCGTGTCAGCACCGGTGTTGAGGAAGTGGAAGCGGGCGGTACCCTGCGCCGTGATCCGCGCGCCTTCGCGAAGGGA
>JADGQW010000204.1 GCA_017881505.1 Gemmatimonadales bacterium | reverse complement strand
GGAGAGCGCGCGCCTCATCGCCCTGATGCCGCTCGCGGAGGGCGCGCGGGAGCGCGCCGGCGAGACGGTCGCGGTCTGGGCCGACGACGCGGGCGGCCGCCTCGCGATGCTGCGCGTGCGCTTCGCGGCGGGGGAGTCGTTCCCGTCCGCCACGCCGCGCGTCCCCTCGGCGCAGGCGTTCGAGCGCGAGCTGTGGGAGGACCTCGGCGCCGTGCCGGAGGGTCACCCCTGGCTCAAGCCGCTGCGGCGCCATCCGGAGCTGGCCCTCGCGGGGCAGGGAGGGACGGCGGCCGCGGCGCATCCCTTCTTCCGCGTGGAGGGTGTCGGCATCCACGAGGTCGCCGTGGGGCCGGTGCACGCCGGCATCATCGAGCCCGGTCACTTCCGCTTCCAGTGCCGGGGCGAGGAGGTGCTGAGCCTCGAGATCCACCTCGGTTACCAACACCGCGGCGTCGAGCGCGCGCTGCGCCGGGCGACGAGACCGCTCCGCCTCGCGGTCGCGGAGTCGGCCGCCGGCGACACGGTGATCGGACACGCGCTGGCGCACTGCGCCGCGATGGAGGCGCTGGCGGGGGTGGAGCTCCCCCTCGGCGCGCAGGTGGTGCGGGGGATCGCGCTCGAGCTGGAGCGGCTGGCGAACCACGCCGGGGACCTCGGCGCCCTCGCGGGGGACATCGGCTTCCTCCCCGGGGCCTCGTGGTTCGGCCGGTTGCGCGGTGAATTCCTGAACCTGCTCCTCGAGCTCACGGGGAACCGCTTCGGCCGCGGGCTGCTCCTCCCCGGAGGCGTGCGGTTCGCGCCCGACGACCGCCAGCGGCGCGACTGGATCGCCCGGCTCGACGGGATCGAGCGGGACCTCGGTGCCACGGCCGACGTGGTCTTCGGCGCCGCCTCGGTCCTCTCCCGCTTCGAGGGCACCGGCGTCGTGCCGCGCGAGGTGGCGGAGGAGCTCGGCGTCGTCGGGCCGGTGGCGCGCGCCAGCGGCGTCTCGCGTGACGTGCGCCGCGACCATCCCAGCGGGATCCACCGTTTCGTCATCATCCCCGTCTCGGGGGGGGACACCGGCGACGTCATGGCGCGGGCGATGGTGCGGTGGCTCGAGGCGCAGCGCTCCCTGGTGTTCGTCCGCGAGCAGCTGGCCGAGTTCCGCGGCGGGCCCCTCGTCGCGGCCCTCCCGGCGCCGCCGCCCGCGAGCGTCGCCGCCGCGCTGGTCGAGGGATGGCGCGGCGAGATCGTGCACGTCGCGGCTACGGCGCAGGATGGCTCCCTCGGCGGCTACCGGATCGTGGACCCGTCGTTCCACAACTGGTTCGCGCTCACGATGGCACTGAGGGGCGAGCAGATCTCCGACTTCCCGCTGTGCAACAAGAGCTTCAACCTCTCGTACGCGGGGCACGACCTGTGAGGCGCCGGTGCTAGACCTGCTCCGCGCGCGCCTCGCGCAGGGATCGCGGACCACCGCCTACCCGGACGGGCCGGCGGCGCTCCCCGAGCGCTTCCGCGGCCGCCCGGTGCTCGACGCGTCGCGGTGCGCCGACGGCTGCGCCGCGTGCGCCGACGCGTGCCCCACCGCGGCCATCCGCACCGATCCCCTCGCGATCGACCTCGGCGCCTGCCTCTTCTGCCCGATCTGCACGGAAGCGTGCCCGGAGGGGGCCGTCGCCTTCACGAGCGACCACCGCCTCGCCACCCGCGCCCGCGACGACCTCGTGGACGGCGGTGAGGGCCCGCGCCTCGCCGCCGCGCTCGAGGAGCGGATGCGGCGCCTCTTCGGCCGGTCCCTCAAGCTGCGGCACGTCGCCGCTGGCGACTGCGGCGGGTGCGCCGCCGAGCTGACCGCGCTGGGCAACGTGGTCTTCGACCTGGGCCGCTTCGGCGTCCAGTTCGTGGCCTCGCCGCGCCACGCCGACGGGATCGTGGTCACGGGCCCCGTCACGCCCAACATGCTCGCGGCGCTCCGGGCGACCTGGGAGGCCGTGCCGGAGCCGCGGATCGTGATCGCCGTGGGCGCCTGCGCCATCAGCGGCGGCCCCTTCGCCCCGGGGGACGCTTCCCTCGCCGGGATGCCGCCGGACATCCCCGTGGACCTCTTCGTCCCGGGCTGCCCCCCGCACCCATACACCCTGCTCGACGGCCTGCTGCGCCTCCTGGGCCGGCTGCCCGAGCCCGCGGCGACGGCGCTCCCCAATCGGGGCGCTTCGCAGTAGCATTTCCCGGGATCCCCCGACCCTCCAGCGAACGGACCTGGCCCATGGCGGACACGCGCAGCGAACGCGACCCCCTCGGCGAGCTCGCGGTGCCCGCCGCGGCGCTTTACGGCGTGCAGACGGAGCGGGCCCGGCGGAACTTCCCGATCTCCGGCCTCGGGCCGCTGCCCGCGTTCGTGGACGCGGTCGTCCGGATCAAGAAGGCCGCCGCCCTCACGCACCGGGAAACGGGCCGTCTCGACGCGAAGCTCGCCGACGCCATCGTGCGCGCGGCCGACGAGGTCCTCGGCGGACAGCATCGCGACCAGTTCGTCGTGGACGTCTATCAGGCGGGCGCGGGCACCTCGCACAACATGAACTGCAACGAGGTGCTGGCGAACCGGGCCAACGAGATCCTCGGCGCCGCGCGGGGCGCGTACGCGCCGGTGCATCCGAACGACCACGTCAACATGGCGCAGAGCACCAACGACGTGATCCCGACGGCCATCCGGCTCGGCGCGCTCGCGCTGCTGCCGGGGCTCCTCGAGGCGCTCGACCTCCTCGCCGCGGCCTTCGAGGCGAAGGGGAAGGCGTTCGACCCCATCGTGAAGTCGGGGCGGACGCACCTCCAGGACGCGACGCCCATCCGCCTGGGGCAGGAATTCGCCGCGTACGGGCACACCCTGCGCCGCGGCCGGGCGCGGGTGGCGCGGGCGGCCGACGACCTCCGCGATCTCGGCATCGGCGGCACCGCGGTCGGCACGGGGCTCAACGCCGAGGCGCGCTATCCGGCCCTGATGGTGAAGCACCTCGCCGCGATGACGGGGGAGGAGCTGCGGGAGGGGAAGGACCGCGTGCAGCTGATGCAGTCCCTGGGCGACGTCGCCGGGTTCTCGGGGGCGGTGCGCGCGCTCGCGATCGATCTCAACAAGATCGCGAACGACCTGCGCCTCCTCGCCTCGGGCCCCCGCACCGGCCTCGCCGAGATCGTGCTGCCGGCGGTGCAGCCGGGCTCGAGCATCATGCCGGGGAAGGTGAACCCGAGCGTCGCCGAGATGGTGAACCAGGTCTGCTACCAGGTGATGGGCAACGACACGACGATCGCCCTCGCCTGCGAGGCGGGGCAGCTCGAGCTCAACGTGATGATGCCCGTCATCGCCCACAACCTGCTCTTCACCCTCGGCATCCTCACCGCCGCCGTCCGCGTCCTCGCGGAGCGCTGCGTGGCGGGGATCGAGGCGGACCCGGCGATGTGCGCCCACTGGCTGGAGCGGAGCCCCGCGCTCGTCACCGCGCTCGCACCGCGGATCGGCTACGCCGAGGCGGCGAAGCTGGCCAAGGAGTCCCTGGCCAGGGGGATGACGGTGCGCCAGCTCGTCGAGGAGAAGGGGCTGCTGAAGGGGAAGGAGCTGGACGCCGTGCTCGACTACCGCGCGATGACCGACATCGGCGTGCCGGGGGAAGAGAAGTAGCCAGTTTCCAGACGCCAAGACGCCAAGGACAAGTCGTCAAGTGCCAGACGCCAAGACGCCAAGGGACAGCGGTTCTGTGCTCCTTGGCGTCTTGGCGTCTGGCTCCTGGCTGCTATCCCTTACGGTTCTCTCCCGTGCGCCGCGACGAAGAGCGGGGTGCGCGTCCCGCCGAAGGCGGCGATGACCTCCTGGCCGTGCGGCGCGAGGAGCCATTCCGCGAAGGCGTGGCCGCCAGCCACATTGACGCGCGGGCGGCCCGCCGGATCCACCTCGATGACGTGGTAGACGTTCAGCAGCGCCGGCTCCTCGGCGCGTAGCGCGACGAGGTCCACCCGGCCGTGGAACGCGGCCAGGGTGGCGCGGTCCGAGAGCGTGTACCCGTGGCGCTCGTCCGCCACCAGCAGCGTCGCCCCCATCCCCTGTCCTGTCTCCGCGTAGCCCGGCCATTCCGGGCGGCCCCTCGCCTGCCGCCACAGCGCCAGCTCCCGCATGTGGGTCCCCGAGGAGTCGCCGCGCGAGATGAACGCCCGGCCCGCCGCGGCGATGCGACGCAGCGCGTCCGGAGCCGTCGGCGC
>JADGQW010000203.1 GCA_017881505.1 Gemmatimonadales bacterium | reverse complement strand
CGCTCAACGGCACGCCGACGACCGTCGTCGGCGTGATGCCGGAAGGGTTCGCCGGAGACCAGGTCGGCCTGCACTTCGACCTCTACATCCCGATCGGCATGCGCCATGTCCTGCTGGGGAGCAGGGACCCCAGCGCGCGGCGCGGGTGGCAGTTCCTGAACGTCGTGGGCCGGCTCCGGCCCGGGTACACCTTCGAGCAGGCCCGCGGGGACATCGACGCGGTGGCGAAGCGGGCGTCGGTGGCCGCGGGGTCCGACGCGGACCGCCTCGGCGCGGCCGTGAAGCCGTTCTCGCAGAACCCGACCGCCAAGATCCTGACGCCGGTGCTGCTAGCCCTCCTCGGCGTGACCGCCATCATCCTCCTCGTCGCGTGCGCCAACGTCGCCAACCTCCTCCTCGCCCGCGCCGCCGCGCGGCAGCGGGAGATCGCAGTGCGGCAGGCGGTGGGCGCGGGGCGGCTCCGGCTCGTGCGGCAGCTCCTGACCGAGAGCCTGGTGCTCGCGACGGTGGCGGGCGCCGTGGGCCTCCTCGTGTCCCTCTGGACCAGGGACCTGCTGGGGACGTTCGTGCCGCAGGGCTCCGTGCCGATCCGGATCGACTTCGCGATGAACCCGCGCATCCTCGTCTTCGCCCTCGGGATCACCCTCGCCACGGCGCTGGTCTTCGGGCTCGCGCCGGCCCTCCAGACGACGCGGGCCGGGTTCACCAACGAGCTGAAGGACGGCATCGGCGCCGGGCACGGCCATCGCGGCCGCCTCCAGGCGGCGTTGGTGGTGGTGCAGGTGGCGCTCTCCCTCGTGACCCTCGTCAGCGCGGGCCTCTTCGTGCGCAGCCTGCTGTCGAGCGGGAAGGTGGAGGTCGGCTTCGCCCATCCGGAGGGCGTGCTCCTCATCGACACCGATCTCAGCCTCGCGGGGTACCGCGACACGTCCGGGATCCCGGTGACGCGGCGGCTCCTCGAGGCGGCGCGGGCGGTGCCCGGCGTGCGGGCCGCAGCGCTCTCCTCCGACGTCCCCCTCGGCTTCGGGGGCTCGAGCAGCATGAGCGTGGACATCGCCGGGTACACGGCGAAGCCCGGCGAGAACATGTCCATCGGCTACTACGAGGTCTCCGGCGACTATTTCCGCGCGATGGAGCTCCCGCTCGTGCGGGGGCGGCCGATCACCGACGACGACCGGCGCGGCGCGCCGCTGGTGGCGGTGGTGAACGAGACGTTCGTCCGGCGGTTCCTCGCGGACCGGGCGGACCCCCTCGGCGCCACGCTCGACCACGGCACTGGCCCCGTCCGGATCGTCGGCGTGGCGAAGGACGGCAAGTACCGCCAGCTCTCCGAGGCGCCGATCCCGTTCATCTGGTACGCGTACGAACAGTCCTTCTCGCGCGGGCTCTCGCTGCACGTCCGCGCGGCCGGGCGGCCGGCGGCGCTCGTCCCGGCGCTGCGGCGCGCGTTCGCCGCCGGGTCCCCCGACCTCCCCTTCCTCGACGTGCGGACGCTCGCCGAGCACACCGCGGCGTCGGTCTTCGCGCAGCGGCTGGGCGCGTGGATGCTGAGCGGCTTCGGCCTCCTTGCGCTGCTCCTCTCGGCGATCGGCATCTACGGCGTGATGGCGTACACGGTGAGCCGCCGCACGCGGGAGATCGGCGTGCGGATGGCCCTCGGCGCCGAGCGGCGCGACGTGGTGCGTCTGGTCCTCCGCCGCTCCCTGGGGATGGTGGGCATCGGGCTCGCCATCGGCGCGGTGGCGGCGGCGGGGGCGGGGGTGGTCCTGCGGAGCCTGCTGCTCGGGGTGAAGCCGTGGGACCCGCCCACCTTCCTCGCCATCCTCGTGATCCTGACGGCGGTGGCGCTCCTCGCGAGCTGGCTCCCCGCCCGGCGCGCGGCCCGCGTGGATCCGCTCGTCGCGCTGCGGTACGAGTAGGCGTCGTCCTTTCCCGGGGCGGGGCCGCGGCGGCCTCGCCCCCTCACGCGTGGCCCCCTGCGCGGCGTAGATTCGCCTTCCCATGAGTGGCCCTCTGTCCCGACCGACCCCGCACGCGCCCGCCCAGGGCGGTGGACGGGGGCGGGTCCTCGTCGCAGACGACCAGCGCGACGTCCTCTCGGCCCTCCAGCTCCTCCTCGGGGGCGAGGGCTACGCGGTCGAGACGGCGCTCTCGCCGGGCGGCGTGCTCGCGGCCGTCGAGCGCCAGGACTTCGACGCCCTTCTCCTCGACATGAACTACACTCGCGACACGACCGGCGGGCTCGAGGGCCTCGACCTCATCTCGCGGCTGCGGGTGCTCGACGGATTCCTGCCCGTGATCGTGATGACGGCGTGGGGGAGCGTCGAGGGCGCGGTGGAGGCGATGCGGCGCGGCGCCCGGGACTACGTCGAGAAGCCCTGGGACAACGACCGCCTGCTCCGCACCGTGGCGAACCAGGTGGAGCTGGGCCGCGCCCTGCGCCGGAGCCGGCGGCTCGAGGAGCACGCCAGCCTGATGCGGCGCGACACCCTGCCGGAGATCGTGTCCGAGTCGCCGGCGATGCGCCCCGTCCTCGCCCTGATGGCCCGGGTGGCGCCCTCGGACGCGCACGTGCTGGTGACGGGAGAGCACGGTACGGGGAAGGAGCTGGTGGCCGAGTGGATCCACGCCGCCTCGCCGCGGGCGGCGCGCCCCTTCGTGCCGGTGAACGTCGGTGCGGTGCCCGAGGGCCTCTTCGAGAGCGAGATGTTCGGCCACGTGCAGGGGGCGTTCACCGACGCGCGGAGCGACCGGATGGGGCGCTTCGAGGTCGCCGATGGAGGCACCCTCTTCCTCGACGAGATCGCGACGATCCCGCCCGCGCAGCAGGCCAAGCTCCTGCGGGTCCTCCAGGCGGGGGTGGTGGAGCGGGTCGGCTCGTCGCGAGGGCGGCGGGTGGACGTGCGGGTGCTCTCGGCGACGAACGCCGACCTCCGCGCCGAGGTGGCAGCGGGACGGTTCCGCGAGGACCTCCTCTTCCGCCTCAACACGATCGAAGTGCATCTCCCCGCGCTGCGCGAGCGGCGCGAGGACGTCGTGCCGCTGGCACTCCACTTCCTGCGCCGGCACGCCGCGCGGTACCGCAAGAGCGTCGACGGGTTCGCGCCCGAGGCCGTGGAGGCGATGCTCGCGCACCCGTGGCCGGGGAACGTGCGCGAGCTGGACCACGCGGTGGAGCGCGCCGTCCTCCTGACCGCCGGTCCCGCCGTCGCGGCGGCGGACCTCGCGCTCCGGCCCTCGGGGGCGGCCGGCTCGCCCCTCGAGGAGCTCTCGCTCGAGGAAGCGGAGCGCTCGCTCATCCGCCGTGCGCTGGAGCGCGCCGACGGCAACGTCTCCCAGGCGGCTCGGGCCCTCGGGCTCTCCCGGAGCGCCCTCTACCGCCGTCTCCAGCAGCACCGCCTCTGACCCACGACCGGCGGCTCCAGTTCTACGCGCTCGCCGGCGGCTTCCCGGCCGTCGCGCTGGCGCTGGCCGTGGCGTGGCTCGGCGACTGGAGCGCGGCGGCCCGGTGGACCGTGGCGCTGGTGGTGGTGGGGTGCTGGCTGGGCTTCGCCGCGGCGCTGCGGGAGCGGGCGGTCCGTGCCCTGCAGACGATGGCCAACGTCCTCGGCGCGCTCCGCGAAGGGGACTACACGGTCCGCGCCCGGGGTGCGCGGGCCTCAGACGACCTCGGCCTCGCCTATCTGGAGCTCAACGCCCTCGCCGAGATCCTGCGGCGCCAGCGCCTCGGCGCGCTGGAGGCGTCGGCGCTCCTCGACCGCGTGATGGGGGAGATCGACGTCGCCGTCCTCGCCTTCGACGAGGCGGGGCGGGCGCGGCTCGTCAACCGCGCCGCCGCACGGCTCCTCGGCCGCCGGGCGGAGCAGGTGATGGCGCGCTCCGCCGGAGAGCTGGGGCTGGACGGCTTCCTGGCCGCGCCGTCGGGCGCGGTGCGCGACGGGGTCTTCGGCGGCCGCGCGGGCCGGTTCGAGGTGCGCCGCGGCGCGTTCCGTCTGGAGGGGCGGCCGCACACCCTCCTGATGCTGGCGGACCTCTCGCGCGCCCTGCGCGAGGAGGAGCGGCTTGCCTGGCAGCGCCTCCTGCGCGTGCTCGGCCACGAGATCAACAACTCCCTCGCCCCGATCCGCTCGGTGGCGCAGAGCCTGCGCGCCCGTCTGGATCCCGCGGGTGCCGCGCCGGAGGTGGTCGCCGGGCTCGACCTCATCGCCGCGCGCGCCGAGACGCTCGCCCGCTTCATGGCCGCGTACGCGCGCCTCGCGCGCCTCCCGGC
>JADGQW010000059.1 GCA_017881505.1 Gemmatimonadales bacterium | reverse complement strand
TCGCGAGCGCCGGCACGTCGCCGGGTGGGGTGAGCCACCCCGTCACGCCGTGCGTCACGATCTCGCGCGGGCCGCCGGCGTCGGCGGCGATCACCGGGATCCCGCACGCCGCCGCCTCCACCACCACCCGCCCGAACGGCTCCGGTCGCGTCGAGAAGTGCACGACGACGTCGAACTCGGGGTAGAGATGCCAGGGCTCGGGGTCGAACCGCATGAAGTGGATGCGGCCGTCGAGCGGCACCGGCGTCGCGCCGCCGGCGGCCGACGAGCGCCGCACCCGGCGGACCAGCTCCTCGGCGTACCCCGACTCGGCCACGGTGTCGTAGATCGGCCCGCCCACCAGGACGAGGTGGACGTCGTCGCGGCTCCCCGCCATCCGCTCGAACGCCTCGATCACCTGCAGGTGCCCCTTCCACCGCGCGAACACCGCCGGCATCCCGATCAGCCGCGCGTCGTGCTCGAGGCCGAGCTGGTCGTGGATCCGGAAGGTGCGGGGCGCGGGCCGGAAGCGCTCCAGGTCCACGCCGTTCAGGACCACGGTGGCCTCCGGCCCGCCGAGCCGCGCCCAGGCGCGTCCCACCGCCTCGGAATTCGCGATGACGGCGTCGGGGAGGGCGCGCGCCACGAGCCGCCACGCGGCACCGAGGCCCTCGGGGGGGAACTCGTGCACGTGCCAGACGCGACGGTACCCGCCGAGCAGCGCGCCGGCGAGATGCGCCTTGAAGCCGCTGGTGTAGAGGACGCGCGGCCTGCCGGCCGGTCCCTCGGCCGCGCGCGCGAGCGCCGCGCGGATCGCCGCCGCCCACGTGTGGAGTCCCGCCGCGAACGCCGTGGCCCCGCCGAGCGCGTTGCCCTTGCGCTGCGAGGCCTCGAGGAGTGACTCCGGGGCCGGCGCGATCCAGACCGGGACGCCCGCCGCCTCCGCCTCGGTGACGAGGGGGCCGCTCTTGGGGAGGATCAGGGACGGCGCGATGCCGAGCGCCTCCGCGCGCGCCAGGAAGTCGAGGAGCACCCGCTCCGTCCCGCCGAGTTCGGCGGAGATGTGCAGGCACGCGACCGGCAGTCGCTGCGCCCGACCGGCCGGTGCGGCGCCGCGGTCAGGCGGTGAGGGCGAGTCGGTCATAGACCTCTGCGGTGAGTCGTGCCGTCGTGTCCCAGCTGTGCGCCGCGGCGTGCGCCTTCCCGGCTGCGACGAGCGCGGCGCGCACGGCCCCGTCGCCGAGGACCCGCGCGATCGCCGCCGTGAAGGCCCGGACGTCGCCGGTCGGCGCCGTGGGAGCCGCGGGTCCGGCCGCCTCGCGGAGACCGCCGGCGCCGCTCGAGACCACGGGGAGGCCAGCGGCGGCCGCCTCGAGTGCCGGGAGCCCGAACCCCTCGTAGCGGGACGGGAGCACGAGCACGTCGGCGGAGTGATACGCCGCGACGAGCCTCGCCTCATCCACGGACGGTTCCTGCACCACGGCTGACGCGACGCCGGCCGCGTCGGCCACGCGCCGCTGCGCCGGCGAGAACCGCCCGCCGACCTGCACCAGGATCGCCTCCATCCCCCCGGCGCGCAGCAGGCCCAGGGACTGGAGCGCGGTCTCGATCCCCTTCCGCGGCTCGCACGAACCCACGTGCAGGACGATCCGCGCCTCGCGCGCCGCGCCGGTGGCGTGCAGCCAGGCCTCGCGCCGCCGCGCGACCTCCCCCTCGGCGGGGCGCCGGGAGAACGCCTCGTCCACGCCGTACGGGACCACGCTGATCCGGTCCGCCGGGAGATCGAGGAGCCGGACGGCCTCGCCGGCCGTGAAGCCGCTCCCCGCGATCCAGCGGTCGGCGTGCCGCACCCACTCCACGACCCAGCGCAGGAGCCGGTCCCGCACCGCGGCCCGGAGGCCGTGGCTTCCGCGGGCGAGCACCTCGAGCGGGTACAGGTCGTGAAGGGTCACCACCGACGGGACGTCGGGGAAGGAGCGGAGGCAGTGCGCGTAGGAGTGGTCGGCGATGTGGACCATCGCGGGGTGGTAGCGCCGGAGCAGGGACGGATAGCTCACGTACCGTGCCTGATAGCGCAGCCCCCGGATGCGCCGCGCCTCCGGTGCCGCCGTCAGTCCCGCGATCCGCGACGCCAGCGCGGCGGCGTAGCGGTCCATGCTCCGCCACCCTTCGAGGGCGAGATCGGGGACGAGCAGCACGTCCCTCATCGGGGGGCGAGGACCTCGGCGTGGAAGGCGCGCGTCCGCGCGGCGATCCGCGCGTCGGTGAACTCCGCGGCGACGCGGTCCCGCCCGGCGGCGGCGAGGCGCGCGAGGGCCTCCGGCTCGCGCGCCAGGCGTTGGAGGTGCGCGGTGAGCGCCGCGGTCTCGCCCTCGGGAAAGACCAGTCCCGCCGTGCCGATCACGTCGGGGATGGCGCCGCAGCTGGAGCCCACGACCGCCACGCGATGCGCCATCGCCTCCAGGAGCACGTGACCGAGCTGTTCCTTCCACCGGGACGTGGAGCGGGAAGGGAGGACGAGGACGTCGGTCTCGGGCCAGAGGGACGCGACCCGCTCGTGCGGCCACGCGCCGAGGAACTGCACCCGGTCCGTCACGCCGAGCGCGCCGGCGAGGCGCTCGAGCGCGCCCCGCTCGGGACCATCCCCCAGGATCCGCAGGTGCGCGGGGGCCTCCATCCGCGCGAGGGCGCGCAGGAGGAGATCCACGCCCTTCTCGTGCGTGAGGCGGCCGGCGAACGCGAGGCGGAGGGGGCCCGTGCTCCCCGCCGCGCGGACGGGCACGCTCGCCGGCTCCACCCCGAGCTGCGGGATCACCGCGAGGGGCCCGTGGAAGCCCAGGCGCCGCGCCTCCTCCGCCGCCCCCGTGCTGCCGGCGATCACTCCGTCCACCCGGCGCAGCGTGACGCGCCGCATCCACCCCCACGGGCCGGGCAGGCGCCGCGCGACGTTCTCCCAGGTGAAGAGGACCGTGGCGGCGGCGTGCCGCGTGCGCGCGGCGAGGTACGCGGTCGGCGTCCACGGCTCCTCCTCGATCTGGAGGACGTCGGCCGCGGGGAGCCGCTCCCAGGGCACGCGCATCCCGCCGAGGGACGGTCGCGCCGCGCCGCGCCACCGCGCGGCGACGAAGGTCACCGCCCCGTCGCGCGATTCGGGGGGGAGGCGCCAGGAACGGCCCAGGGCGGACTCCTCCCAGCGATCCGGCACCACCGCGGTCACCGCCCCGTCCGCCGCGAGCGCGCGCAGCTTGCCGCGGTTCGCCGGCTCCACGTAGGTGTGCGAGACGACGATGAGCGCGCTCACGCGAGGGTCCGGTAGACGGCGAGCGTGCGCTCGGCGATCGCGCCCCAGTCGAGCCCGGTCACCGCGGCCGGCGCCGCCACGCTCATCCGCGCCCGGTCGCGGAGCACGGCGTCGAGGCCCGCGGCGAAGCCGGCGGCGTCCGTCGCTTCCGCCACGACGACGCCGTTCACGCCGTCGCGCACCAGCTCCGACGCCCCGGCGACGCGGCTCGTGACCACCGGCACGCCGCACGCCAGCGCTTCGGCGACCACCATCCCGAAGGGGTCGTAGCGCGAAGGGAAGACGAAGGCGTCGGCCGATCGGAAGGCGGCGGCGATGTCCCGCGTCGGGGCCTCGAAGCGCACGCGCTCGCGCACGCCGCGGCGTTCGGCCAGGCGCGCGAACGCCTCCGTCGGACCGCCGCCGACGGCACGGAGCACGGCCCACGTCCGCATCAGGGCGAGCGCCTCGATGGCGGTGTCGAGCCCTTTGCGGGCGAATGCGCCGACGAAGAGGACGACGGGCTCCGCGCGCGGGGGCCGCGGGGGGCCGGAGGGGGCGAACACCGCCGGATCCACGCCGTTCGGGATGACGGTGATCGGGCAGCGGAGGGGCCCGTAGTGCGCCGCGATCTCGTCCGCGGTGCGCTGCGACACGGCGATGACCGCGCGCAGCGCGGGGTGCCGATACGCCGCGCGATCATCCGCCAGCGACTGCCGGGTCACGAGGCGCTGGTAGGGCGTCTGGGGACCCGCCACCTCCCGCCACGCGGCGTGGCAGAACTGGGCGGTGACGACGTGGGCGCCGGGGAGCGCTCCGCCGATGGCGTGCACGATGTCGAACCGCCCCCGCGCGACGGCCGCGCGCGCGGCGCGGCGGAAGAGGGGAGCGGTCAGGAGGAGCGGAAGTCCCCGCGTCCCGACGCGCAGCACCGACACGGTGGGAGGGAGGCCCGTGTCGGCGTCCAGGACCACGAGGGAGACATCGCAGGGGCCGGCGAGGTGGCGGGCCAGCTCGAGAGCGTAGCGGTCCTGGCCTCCCGTCGCCCGGGCGTGGTGCGCGACCAGCGCCACCCTCATCGCTGGAGGATCTCCGCGTAGGCGGCTTCGACGCGCCGGGTCATCCCCGCGGCGTCGAAGCGCTCCCGTACCGTCTTCTCCCCTGTGCGGGCCAGCCGCCAGCGCAGCTCGCGGTCGTCGTAGAGCGCGAGGAGGGCGACGGCCAGCGCCTCGTGATCGCCCGGCGGGACGAGCAGCCCGTCCACTCCGGGCGTGACGATCTCCCGCACCGCGCCGGCGTCCGCGGCCACCAGCGCGGTGCCCGCGGCCATCGCCTCGATGAGGGCGAGGCCGAAGGACTCCGCGTGGATCGACGCGTGTACCACCACATCGAGCGCGGCCAGGCAGTCTGGAATGTCCTCGCGGAAGCCGGTGAAGGTCACGCGGTCGGCGATGCCGAGGGAGGCCGCCAGGCGCTTCAGCTCCTCCGCGTACTCCGGCTCGAGGTCGAAGAGGGAACCGCCGATCACCAGGAGCCGGGCGGCCTCGCGGACTCTCAGGAGCGAAGCGGCCGCCCGCAGGAGCACGTCGTGGCCCTTCGACCGTTGCAGGCGGGCCGCGATCCCGACGGCGAAGTCCTCCTCCCCCAGGCCGAGGGCGGCGCGCCCCCGTTCCCGCCGCGCCTCGCGCGGCTCTGTCGGCAGCGTCGTGCCGCAATGCACGACGGTGATCGTCGTGCGACGCGGGTTGACCCGGTGCTGACCCGCCGCCGTGAACGCCGAATTCGCGAAGATCCTCCTGGCGCGCACCAGTGCCGCCGCCACCTCGACGGGGCTTCCCCACGACGCGCGGTTGTGCTGGAACCAGACCGCGGGGCGCCCCGCCTTGGCGGCGGCGCGGCCCCCGAAGGCGTGGCCCCACGCCATCGCGCTGTGCACGATGTCGATGCGCTGTTCCCGCACCAGGTCGACGATGGCGCGCACCGTCCGGCGGCGCTGGCCGAACGAGCTGAGGCGCGGCCGAGGCAGAACGGTGGTCGGCACCTGGAGCCCGTCGCGGCAGCGCTCCACCAGGGGCCCTTCACCGAGGAAGCAGACGGACGGCTCGACGACGGCGCGATCGTGGCCCGCGATCAGGTCCATCGTGATCCGCTCCGCGCCTCCGAGGACCGCGTGTGGCGAGACGTAGAGGACACGGATCGGCCCGTCGGGCCGCGGGGCGGTCATGCTCATGAGCTTGCTCGGCGCTGAAGGTCCGTGACGAGGAGGTCGGCGAGCACCTCGACGGACGCGGTGCGGCGGTACCCCTCCAGGCCGGCGGTGGCCAGCGCGGCGCGCGCCGCGCCGTCCCGCGCCAGCGCGGCGACCTCTGCGGCGAAGGCCGGTGCGGTCCGGGCGCAGCGGGCCATCGTCCCGAGGGATGGGTCCCAGAGGTGACCGGTCGAGCTGACGGTGGCCACGCCGTGGGCCAGGGCGAGCATCGCGGAGGTGCGCCGGAGGGTGAGGCCATCGGCGTACGGGGCGAGCGCGAGGTCCATCGCCACCATCACGTCCGACGCCGCTTCGGCCCCCAGCGTCCCCAGCGCGGTGACCGCCGGTCCCGCGAGGCGCGCGCCGAGCTCGACGCTGCCATTCCCGAAGAGCACCCATCGCGCTCCCGCGGGAGCGGCGGCCGAGCGCCACAGTTCGACGATCCAGTCCGACCGGAAGGCGTTGGCCCCGGGGCTGAACACGCCGATCGCGAGCTTGTCGTCACGCCAACCGAGCTTCGCGCGCGCGGCCTGGCGGGAGAGCGCGGAGATCGGCAGCGTGGCCCCGACGGGCGCGAGGGTCACGGGCGTCCGGCCGCCGCTCCAGTCCGAGAGTCGCGCGGCCCACGCGGGGACCGGTGTGTACGCGCGCTCGGCCAGGCGCAGCACCGCCCGGAGCTGGAGGCGCTGGAGTACGCCGGTAGCGAGCCACGGGAGGCGCGTGAAGGGCACGTACGGCTCGTGCACGAAGAGGGCGATGCGCACGCCGGCCTCGCGGACGCGGCGGAGCGCGCGCACCAGCTCTGGTGCCACGCCGGAGCGCGCATAGAGGAAGGGGACGTACTGCACCAGCACCGTGTCGGCGCCGGCCTCGACGAGCGCGCCGGCGAGGTCGGCGCCGCCGTACGGGCCAGGGCCGACCCCGAGGCGGCAGGGGATGGGCGCGAAGCGGGACGTGTCCCCCCGTCCCGCGAGGATGGCGACGGCGGCGCTGCGGGCCGCGAGGGCGCGCGCCAGTGCGAGCGTGTGATCGGCGACGCCGCCGGGCGTGCCGGGGACGTCAGGCGAAAAGAGGGCGAGTCGCACGCGACGTGGGCAGCGCGCGCTCGACGGCGGCGGCCGCGGGGGCCTCCGCCTCGAGGCGGCGCAGGGTGGCGAGCACGCCGGCGAGGATCCAGTACGTGGCCGTGATGGGATTCCCCAGGAAGGGCTGCGAGCCCCACGACATCGCAAGCACGCCGACCCAGATCCCGGCGATGGCGGCGGCGGTGGACATGATCACCGGATCGCGCGAGCGCCGCGCCAGGCGGGCGGCGCCGATAGGCATGCCGATCAGCAGCACGGCGACGAGAAGGGCCCCCGGGATCCCCATCTCCTGCAGCATCGTCGCGAAGAAGTTCTCCGAGTAGCCGATGCGCGTCTCGATGGTGTTGCGGTACTGGTCGGCGCGGGGCCCCTCGAGGACCGCCGCGCCCGGCCCCACGCGGCCCAGCCCGGCCCCGAGGGGATAGTACTGGAGCCGCAGCCCGATCTCCCGGAACGGGTCCTGGCGCGCCGTGAGATACGTCTGCATGTCGGCCAGCGTGGCCAGCCGCGTCGTGACGTCCGACTCCCGCCACAATCCCTGGGCCCGCGGGTCGTCCCGGAGCGCTTCGGCCGCCATCGGGCGCAGCACCGCCTGGACGCCGACGTACCCCCCGATGCCGAGCAGCGCCACCATCGCCACCGCGAAGACGCCACGCCCGCTCTGCCGGAGCCCCACCAGCGCCCCCATCGTGAAAAGCGCCAGCACGCAGCCGAGGAACACCTGCCGGCCTCCGGAGACCACGAAGACCCCTGCGGACAGCGCGATCGAGCCCGCCGCGAGCCAGCGCAGCCGGGCGGGCAGCTGCCGCGTGAGCAGGAGCGCCACCGCGAGCGGTGTCACCAGGAACGCGACGACGCAGGTCCCCCCCGGCACGGCGCTCGTCCCGAACGGTCGCCACTCATGCATGCCCGACAGGTTCTGCGCGAACCGCGGCGACAGGTCGAACACGCTCCGAGGGCCGAGCGGGTACTGCACCAGCGCCGCGAGGTAGGGGATGAGGGCGATCCCCACCATCGCCGTCAGGATCGCCAGCACGTCCTCGCGCGTGCGGATCACCGCCGCGGTGATGAAGTACAGCGGGATCATCGTGAGATACAGCTTGAACGACGCCACCGCCGCGAACAGGCCCGGGGTATAGGGATTGAAGACCTGGAGCACGACCCAGAGGGCGTACAGCCCGATCCAGCGGATCCACGGCAGGGCCGGGAGCAGGGCCCGGCGGCGCGCGATCGCGTCGGCCACCCACGCCGCGGCCACCGTCAGCACGATGAGGTCCATGCCGAGGTGGACCACGGGATTGTAGTTCGACATCAGCTTGAGGAAGCCCTCGACCACCAGGTAGCCGAACATCAGGACGAGCGTCAGGCGACGCTTGCCGAGGTAGAGGCAGAGGCCGGCGACGGAGAGGGGGATGAGGGCGTAGATCACGCCCTAATATGGGATTGCCGCGCTGCGACCGCCACGTTAACTCTAGGCGTGCGATCATACCTGCTGACCTTCGTCCTCGCGGTGGTGTTCGGTCTCGCGCTCACCCCGCTGGCGATCGTCGTGGGGCGCCGCCTCGCCCTCCTCGACCGGACGACGGATCCGGCGGTGCCGCGCGCCGGCGGGCTCGCCGTCGTTGCGGCGACGGCCCTCGCGCTCCTGGTGCTGGGATTGGGGTTCGCCCCGGCGCGCGCCATCCTCCTCGATGGGATCGCCCGGATGGCGCCGGTGCTGTGGGCGGCGCTGGGCCTCCTGGTCCTCGGCGTGGCGGACGACCGTCACCGGCTGATGGCGCGCCCGAAGCTGATGGCGGAGATCGCCCTCGCCGTCGCGCTCTTCCTCTGGGGCGGCGTGCGCGCCACGACCCTCTGGCTCCCCACCGGCATCGTGGAGCTGGGGCCCGTCGTCGGTCTCGTCGTGACCGTGGTCTGGATCGTCGGCATCACCAACGCCTTCAACCTGCTGGACGGGATGGACGGCGCCGCGGCCGGGGCGGCGGTGTTCGCCCTCCTCGCGATGTTCGTGACGTCCGTGACCCTCGGGCAGCCGCTGGTGGCGCTGGTCACCGTCGCGCTGGGCGGCGCGACGCTGGGCTTCCTCCCCTTCAACTTCGCGCCCGCCCGCGTCTACCTCGGTGACGCCGGCAGCCTCGTCCTCGGGTTCATGCTGGCCACGCTGGCGATCGAGGGCTCGCAGAAGGGCGCGGCCGTCGTCGCCCTCACCATCCCCCTCGTGGCGTTCGGCCTCCCGGTGCTCGACACCGGCGTGGCGATCGTCCGCCGGGCGATGCGGGGCGCGCCGATCTTCACCGGCGACCAGGGACACGTCCACCACCGGCTCCTCGACCTCGGGCTCTCCAAGGCGCAAGCGGCGATCATCGTCTACATGATCTCGGCGGCGTTCGCCTTCGCCTCGATGCTGTTCATCAATCCCAACGTCCGCGGCATGGCCGTGGTCCTCGCGATGGTGGGCCTGGCGTTCTGGCTGGCGGTCCGGTTCCTGCACGTCCACGAGTTCGCGGAGCTCGGGCGCCTCGCCCGGCGGGGGATGACGCAGACGCGGGCCATCGCCTTCAACGTCGAGGTCCGCCGCGCCGCCCTCGCGCTCCGGACGGTGGACACGTGGGAAGCGTTCGCGGTCGCGCTGGCGGACGTCCTCTCCGATTCGGAGTTCGATGGCGCCTCGCTGGAGCTGCGGCCCAGCGTCCCGGGCGGGCCGTCGCGCGCCTTCGATCTCACGGAGGGCGCGTTCGTCGAGCGCTTCCGGCCCGCGATGGCGGATGAATGGGGCATCCGCATGCCGTTCGAGGTGGGTCCGAAGGCACAGATGCTCGCCGAGCTCGCGGTCTTCCGGCGGTACGGCCGTCGCCCGCTCCTCGCGGACCTCGACCTCATCATCGAGACCCTGCGGCCCGCCATCGCGGCCGCGGCCGCGCGCATCGAACCGCCGGCCGCCTAGGCGTGGCGACCCTGCGCCTCCTCCACGTCGGCAAGTTCTACCCCCCGGAGTACCTCGGCGGGCTCGAGTCCGTCATGGTCAACCTCAACCGCGGGCTGGTGCGGGCCGGGGTCGAGGTCGCGTGCGCCGTCGCGCGGGTGCGAGGCCTCTCGCGCACCGACGTCCAGGACGGCGTCACGGTCCATCGCGCGGCGAGCCTCGGCGTCCTCCTCTCGCAGCCCATCGCCCCCGGACTCCCGGCGCTCGTGCGGCGCACGGCGGCGGACATCGTCCACCTCCACCATCCCCATCCCCTCGGCGACATCGCCGCCCTCACCGACCGCCGCCGGCCCCTCGTCATCACGCATCACAGCGACGTCGTGCGCCAGCGGGCGTTCCGCGCGCTGTACGGGCCCCTCGTGCACGCGGCCCTGCGGCGCGCCCGCCTCGTCGCGGTCGGCTCGGCGCGCTTCCTCGGCGTCTCCCACGAGCTGCGGGGGTTCGAGGCGAAGACGCGCGTGATCCCCTTCGGCATCGACGACGCGCGGTTCCGGCCAAGCGCCGCCCTCGACGCGCGGGTGCATGAACTGCGGGCGCGGTGGGCCGGCGAGCCGGTCGTCCTCGCGGTGGGCCGCCTCGTGCCGTACAAGGGCCTCGAGGTGCTCCTCAAGGCGGCGGAAGGGCTGGAGCTGCGGGTGGTGCTGGTCGGGGAGGGGCCGGAGGTGCTGCGGCTGCGCGCGCTGGCGGGGCCGCGCACGACGTTCGAGGGGCGCGTGAGCGAGGCCGACCTCGCCGCGTACTACCGCATGGCGGACGTCCTTTGCCTTCCCTCTGTCACCATCGCCGAGGCGTTCGGCATCGTCCTGCTCGAAGGGATGGCGTGCGGACTCCCCCTCATCACCACGGCGCTCCCCACCGGGGTCTCGGACGTGAACCGGGACGGCGTGACGGGGCTGGTGGTGCCCCCGGGCGACGTGGGCGCGCTGCGGGAGGCGCTGATCGCCCTGATGGCCGATCGGGAGCGGCGGGAGGCGTTCGGGACCGCGGCGCGCGCCGTGTACGAGCGGGAGTACACCGCCGCGCTGATGGTCGAGCGCTATCTCACGCTGTATCGGGAGGCGTTGGGATAGGCAGCGTGCGCCGGCGCGGCGCGGGCGGCTCCGCGATGGTGAGCAGATGGCCCGCGGCGAGGATGGTGACGAAGACGATGTGCCGGAGCGTCACGAAGGCGCGCCGGATGCCCGCCACGATCCCGGTCCCCGGAACGGCCTCGGGGATGACGCGGATCCCCCGTTCCACGACCCCACGCCAACCCCCGAAGCGCCGCGCCCGGTCGAGCGTTGCGCCCCAGGCGATCCCCTCTGCGACCCGGTCGGTGCGCCACCGCTTGCGGCCGAGCGCGTCGCGCCAGCGCGCCAGCCGCAGGTAGCGCGGCAGCGGCGACGGCTCGATCTCGGCGGCGAGGATCGGCGAGAGGTGCGCCGCATCGGCGATGCCGTCGAGAAGGGGCTCCGGGTGCGGGTCCTCCTCCAGCCGCGAGAGGACGTCGCGCAGATCGAAGCCGGGGGCGCGGGCGACGAGGGCGAGGTCGAACGCGGCGCGCAGGGAGCCCGACGACCAGGTGTGATTGCGGGCGTCGTGCAGGAGCAGGTGCCAGAAGAGGTCCGCCGCGGCGGGGAGGCGGACGCCCGGGATGGACGAGTCCGTCGCGCGCGCGAACCATCCCTCGGCCCTGGCCGCCTCACCCCATCGCGCGGGCCCGAGGCGCCAGTGCACTTCGACCGGACGCCCCTCGGGGCTCGCGAAGGTCTCGTGGTAGAGGCGGAACACCGGGGCCGCGTCGGGCCGGTCGGCGGCCGCGCGGACGTATCCGAGGGACTCCATCGCCCACGTCGCGTCCGGCACCCGCGCTTCGGGGACCAGGACATCGAGGTCGTTCATCCACCGCACACCGAGAGCGGGTGCCACGTTCGCGCAGGCGAGGGCGGAGCCCTTGAGGGCGATGACCGGGAGCCCCGCCTTGCCGAACGCCTCCCCCAGGCGCGCGAGATCGGCCGTCAGGCGCACGCACTGCTCGCGCGCCTCCCTGAACGCCGAGGCCGCCACCGCCTCGACATCGGGGGGCGCGACGGCGCCCAGCTCGAGCGCCGCGAGGGCCCAGCCCGTCGTGGCGCCGATGCCATCCCACGTGAGCGCGGCCACCCACGCGTCCTCGGCGGCGTCGGCGTGGGCCCAGCGATCGATCAGTTGGGCGGGTGCGGGACCGCCGCCAAGGGCGACGGTCATGGTCCGCGCCAGGAGGCGGCGGGTCTGGAGGGGACTGAGCGGGGCGGTCATAGGGAGACACCCCCGAACGGCGCGAGGGGGTGTTCACAGTGGGCGGTGGGGGACTCGAACCCTCGACCTCCGGTATGTGAGACCGGCGCTCTAACCAGCTGAGCTAACCACCCAGACCCCGCATCGGCGACTGCGCCGGTGCGCGGGAGACCAAAGATAGAATACCCTGCACATCGCTGCCAAGGGCCGCGGCGAGCGGGATGACGGCTCACGCCACGCCCTCGGCCACCGCCGCCAGCGCTCGGGCGGCGCGATCCCAGGTGAGACCGCCGGCCCTGGACTCCGCAGCCGCCGCCAGCGCGCTCGCCAGCGCCGGGTCGCCGAGGAGCCGCGTGACCTGATCCACCGCGTCCGCGACGTCCATCGCCCGGAAGAGCAGAGCTTCGCGCTCGCGGCGGACGAGGTCCGGCACGCCGCCCACGGCGGCCGCCACCACGGGGAGTCCCGCCGCCATCGCCTCGAGGACGACCAGGGGCGATCCCTCCGAGAGCGACGGCAGGAGGAGGAGCCCGTGGCGGGCGTAGAGGTCCGCCATCTGCGACCAGTCCGCCACCTTCGGCACGACCGTCACGCCGACGCGGTCCGCGGGAGCGAGGTCACCCAGGACCGCCGCGGCGCCGACGCCCGTCCCCGCGAGCGTCAGGGTCGCGTCGGAGAATCGCGCGCGGATGGCGCGCCAGATCGCCGGCAGGAGCGCGCGCCCCTTCACGTCGAGCCACCCGCCCACCCACAGGAGCGCGCTCGCACCCGCCGCGACATGCCGGTGAGAGAGGGGTGCCACATCGGCGCCGTTCGGGACCACCGCGACATCGCCGGCAGGCCGAAGCCCCTCGGACCGGATGTACGACGCGTCCTCCTCGGAGAGGCACACTACCGCATCCGCCCGGCGGATGGTCCCGTCCGACTGCCAGGTCCGCAGGAGCGGGCGCGTGATCCATCCCCACGGTGTCGGTCGCGCCAGTCCGCGCGCTGCCGCCGCATCCAGGATCCGGGCGACCTTGCTCTCCACGTTGTGGCAGACGGCGATCACCGGCGGGAAGCCGGGGACGACGCGCCGCAGGATGGTGCACCACCACCCGGTCGGCTCGTGCACGACCACGACGTCGAACCGGCCGCGGGAGCGGAGCAGCCGCCAGGCGAGCGCGAGGGGGAAGACGAGGACCGCCAGGCGCCCGGTCCGCCGCGCTCCGGGGAAATCCCCGGCGAACCAGGCGGTCGGCGTGTGGCCGAGCGCGGAGAGACACGCGACCATCCGGGCCGTCCACTTGCCCATGCCGGTGTGCGGGTCGTCGGCGATGTTGGAGACCAGGAGGATGCGCATCGGATCGCGTTCCGGTCCTAGCCCAGCGGCCCGCGTGCGGCGTCGGCGAGCAGGGCGCCCAGCGCGCGGACGTGCGTCTCCATCGAGAAGCGGCGCGCCGTTTCCCAGGCCCCCCGCGCCAGCCGTGCGCGATGGTCCGCGCTGCCGAGGGCGCGCACCAGCGCGTCCGCCAGCCCCTCGACCGTCGGCGGGTCGCCGGGCGCCAACTCACCCGAGACCCCCGGCGTCAGCCACTCCGGGATGCCCCCCACGGCGTACGCGACGGCGGGCACCCCCACGCATCCCGCCTCGATGCCGGTGAGGCCGAAGGGCTCGGGCCAGAGACTCGGCACCGCGACCACGTCCGCGGCACGGAGCAGCGCCAGGCGGCGCGCGCCGTCCACGAACCCCGTGAACTCCGCCGTCACGCCGAGCCGCTCGGCCAGTGCGCGCCACTCCTCCTCCTCGGGCCCTGTGCCGGCGACCACGAGGGAGACGGGCCGGCCCAGCGTCACGGAGCCCCGGGCTACGGCGGCGATGAGGTGCGCGCCCCCCTTGAGGTCTGTGAGCCGGCCCAGGAAGAGCACCCGGTCGCCGAGGGGCCGGCGCGCCGGCGGCTCCGGGTCGGGCGTCAGGTCGGTCGGGGGGAGGGGAAGGACGCGCAGCCGTTCGTCCCGGACGCCGTGCCGTGCGAACTCGTCGCGCATGTGCCGGCTCGCCACGACCACCGCGCGATATCCGTCGAGGAGTGAGCGGCGCCCCGCCTGGAGGCGGTAGGTCCGGGCCAGCGCCGCCGGATTGGCGACGCCGCAGCCGCGCAGGTAGTTGAGCGGCAGGCACGCCGCCCCGAGCGTACGGGTGCACATCGCGACGTCGGGCCGGGTGTGCCGCTTCGTACCGGTGGCGCAGGTGCCGTAGTAATTGTGCGCGAAGAGCACCGCGGGATGCGCCGGGACGAGCGCGCGCTCGGTCTCCAGGGAGCGGAGCCCGTGGAGATACACGACGTCGGGAGCCCAGCCGCGGAGGAAGCGCGCGGCCGCCGCGCCGTCGCCGACCGCGCACGCGATGCGG
>JADGQW010000058.1 GCA_017881505.1 Gemmatimonadales bacterium | reverse complement strand
CCCTTCGCCGGTCCCCTGGCGGTGCTGGTGGACGAGGGGAGCGCCAGCGCCTCGGAGGTGTTCGCGGGCGGGATGCAGGCGCTCGGCCGCGCCCGCGTGTTCGGACGCACCTCGATGGGGGCGGTGCTCGGCGCGTCGTTCGACCGCCTCCCCGACGGCGACGTCCTCTACCACGCCCTCGGCGACATCGTGGCGCACGGCGGGCGGGCGCTCGAGGGCCGCGGCGTGGTCCCCGACGATTCGGTGACCGCGACGCGGGCCGACCTGCTCGCGGGACGGGACCCCACGCTCGATGCGGCGCTGCGCTGGATCGCGGGCCGGCCACAAGGAGTCGGACGATGACGAGGATCGGCGGTGTGGTGGCGCTGGCGGCGGGCGTGGCGTTCCCCACCCTGCTGGCGGCACAGGGAGCGCCCAAGGCGGGGCTGCCGCCAGCGCGCGAGGTGATCGCGCGGTACGTGGAGGCGATCGGGGGTCGCGCCGCCATCGAGCGACTCCCCTCCCGCTGGGAGCGGGGGCGGATGGAGTTCGCTTCCGCCGGGCTGGCCGTGCGGTACGAGCTGTTCGCCGCGCCCAATCGCCAGGCCAGCCGATCGGAGATGCCCGGGCTCGGCGAGGTCCGGGGGGGGTTCGACGGCGCCGTCGCGTGGGTCATCAATCCCGCGAGTGGGCCGATGGTGCTCGACGGGGTCGCGCTCCAGCAGGCGCGTCAGGGCGCCGACCCCGAGGCGCCCCTCCATCCCGACCGCTACGTCGCCTCCCTCGAGACGGTGGGCGACACGGTGTTCGGCGGTGCGCGCTGCTGGAAGGTGAAGGTCACGACGACGTGGAACGAGGAGTACTACGAGTTCTTCGACGCCGCGTCGGGCCTCCTCCAGGGGGCCATCCGCTCGCAGGCGTCGGCGCAGGGGCGCGTGGAGATCACCACGCAAATCCTCGAGTGGCGCACGGTCGCGGGGGTGCGGCTGCCCCGAGTCACCCGCGCCGACATGATGGGCGCGCGGATCGTCAACACCGTGGATACCACCGAGGTGCGCGCCATCCCCGACTCCGTCTTCGCGCTGCCGGCCCAGATCCGCGCGCTGCGGGGCGGGAGCTGAAAAGAGGAGTGCGCCGCTCCGGAATCTCGGCGCGCTCCGAATTGGCGAGCCCGAGGACCTGCCGATAGCTCTGGGGGTACGACCCTTCAACCGGGAGCGGACGTGAACGTTCGTCTGACCACGCTGGTGATGGCGGTGCCGCTGGCCCTGTCCTGCTCGTCGGGCGCTGGCCGGTCCGGCCGGCTCGCCACGCCCCGTCACGATCCCAACGTCATCACCACCGAGGAGCTCGCCGGCGTCAGCGCCTCCAACCTCTGGGACGCGGTCCGCTCGCTCCGTCCCGAGTGGCTCACGCGGGCGAGCCCGACCACGTTCCGGCCCGAGGCGGAGTACGCCATCGCGGTGTATCTCGATCGCGTCCGATTCGGCGACGCCGATGCCCTCCACCAGCTTCCCGTGTCGGCCGCGGTGCGGCTGCGGCACTACTCGCCCTCGGAAGCGGAGTCGGAGTTCGGGGTGAGCAACCTGCAGGGCGCGATCCAAGTGATCACGGTGCGCGCACGATGAGCGCGGCGTTGGAGTAGGACCAACGGCTGAGGAGGAGACGTGAAGGCGCGCGGGGCGATGCTGCTCGCCGCGGTGCTGGCGGCCGGCGCGTGCACGTCGGCGCGTCTGGCGCTCGACCGGTTGCCCGCGGCCGGCACGTCGGGCAGGCCGGAGCGGTTCGGGCAGGGACTCCTCGGCGTCAACGCGCAGGCGAGCACGGCGACCTTCACGCTGGCGCGCGATGCCGAGATCGCCCTCGTGCGGGTCGCCCCCGATGGCCGGGTCCGCCCCGCCTATCCCCTCGCGCCGGGGGAGTCGAGCCGCTTCGCGGCGGGCCTTCACACGGTGGACGTCCCGGAGGGACGGGTGTGGAACGCGCCGCTCGCCGTGCCCTACGCCGCGCAGGAGACGGAGCAGTGGCGGAGATACAACGCCTGCATCGCGAACAACCGGGACCAGGGGCGGATGCCGCAGGAGAAGGGGAGCGTGTCGCGCGACAGCAGCCGGGTCGTGGCGCCTGTGCCCGAGCCGCCCGCCACTTCGTCGCCGACCCAGGCCCCGTGCGCCCCGGTCGTCGTGCCCCGCTTCTCCGCCGGCGGTGGCGCCGGCACCTGGGAGACGGAGAACGACGTGATCGTGCTGATCGTCTCGGAGTCTCCGATCACGTCCGACGAGCTCCGCGCCCGCGTGGCCGGCGCGCGCGTCCGGTCCGAGGCCGACCTCCGGGCGCTCCCGGCGCGCGTCGCCGGGGATCGCCCCACGCCGTGGGCCGGCTATTTTATGGTGAGGATTCCGAACCCCCGTCCGCAGGAGCCCCGATGACGACCCCGCTCTCCCGCCGCCCCGGCGTCCCGACCCTCGCCCTCGCCGCTGCCGCCGTCCTGGCCGCGGCGGCGGCCGCCTGCGCACCCACGGGGCCGGCGAACGACGCCACCTGTCCGAGCCACGGCCAGGACGCCGTGCGGCCGACGAACGGGAAGATGCTCGGGTTCGCGCTCAACCCGAAGACGATCAGCTACCACTTCCTCGACGTCCGCGTGGACACCGTCGAGTACACCTGGGACACCAGCCAGGTCTACGCCGGCTTCGCGTGCCTCCGGTTCCAGACGACCGACTCGGTGCACATCAATCCGTCGGGCGCCTTCCAGTTCCTGATGTCGGGCTCCAACGGCGCCTACATGCGCCGCCATCTCACCGGCGGCGGCACCACGACCAACGACTCGGTCATCGGCTACGTCTTCTCCGGCTGCGAGGGGACGGGGGGGACCTACCAGCTGCAGACCGACAACTCCCTCTCGCTCAACTGGACCGACGGGCAGCAGACGCTGATCCTGAGCCCCACCGGCCTGAGCCAGCTGAAGGGGGACACCGTCTGGAGCTCCGTCACGGTCTCGACCCACGCCGACTCCCTGCACGGGGCCTGGCGCTTCGCGTGGATCCGCGAGTACTGCGGGGAGGGCTTCTAGCGCTCCGGGCGTGACGGGCGTCACACCCGGGGGGGGATGGTCCCCTTAACACGGCTCCGGCCGCGGCGTCTACCGGGGCGACCACCTGTCGGCGGCGCTTGCCGCCCGCCGCACTCCCGAGGAGCGAACGATGACGCGAACCCGAGCGATCCACCTGCTGGCGGCCGCCGCGCTGTCCGGCTTCGCCGCCTGCAGCAAGGACAGCACCTCCCCTTCGCCCCTGATCAACGACGCCCAGGTGACCGCCGACGTGGCGAACACGGCGGGCGACGCGATCGCGACCGATGTCGCCACGATGATCGGCAACGACTCGGCGATGGCCCTCCCGGCGCCCCCACTCGCCTTCGATCTCTTCGGGGCGGCGAACGACACGCTGGTCGTCGTGCGCTCCCGGATCTGCTACGACATCAGCGACGCCGTCGTGACGAACTGCCTCCCGCTCTCGTCGGTGCGCCGCATCGTCTTCCATCTCACGCTCGACGGCAGCCGGACCGGCGCCACCTTCACGTCCGCGGTGCACCGCACCCGCGACTGGACCCTCACCCGGCTCTTCACTTCCGGCACGGAGACGGCGCGGCAGCACGACGGCGTGGGGACGGGGAACGACACCGCCGTCGTCACGACCGCGACGATGACGCGGACCCACGCCACGTCCGCCCTCGATTCGGTGGTCGCGGTGGTGTTCGACCTGCCGCGCGCGTCCAATCCGTGGCCGGCCAGCGGGATGATGGTGCGGCGAGCGACCATCCACGTCACCTTCCAGAACGCGACGACCCAGGTGACGAAGGATTACAGCAAGCGGGTGGAGGTGGACTTCCCCGCGGACGCCCAGGGGAACGTCGTCCTCACGATCGACGCGCAGACCTGCAACCTGAACCTCGTCACGCGCGCCGTCACCAACTGCCACTGACCGCGCCACGCCGGCGGACGGACGGGCCCGGGACCTCCCGGGCCCTTTCGTTTCCCCCCGAACGCGCCGCGCGGCGCCGTCCGTCGGCGCCGCGCGCGCTGGTCCGGGGTCCGCCCGCCTCCGCGGGCCCGCGCTTTACTTCGTGTAGCGCCGCGTGATGGCGGGGAGGAGGTACTCCGCGAACGCCCGCTCGAGGCCGAACGCCGGCTTCCAGCCCCAGTCGACTCGGGCGGCGTCGTCGTTCACGTCCTCGGGCCAGCCGTCGATGATCCCCTGCCGCTTCTGGTCGGGGGAGAAGGTGACGGCCGCCTTGGGGAACGCCTTCTTCGTGAACGCGAGGATCTCCCCCGCGGAGGGCGCGAACGCGCCGATGTTGTAGACCCGCCGCGTGAGCTTCTTCGCGGGGGCCGCGGCCAGCTGGAGGAGCGCCGTCACGCCGTCGGGCATCGCCATGAAGGGGATGCGGGCATCCTCGCGCACGAAGCACGGGTACGCCTTCCCCTGCGCGGCGTTGTGCAGCATCTCGGGGCCGTAGTCGCTCGTCCCGCCGGTCGGGACGGTGTCGGCGCTGATGAGCCCGGGGAAACGCAGGCCGCGGAAGTCCACCCGACCCTGCACGGCGTCGGCGTCGAGCTGCCGGTAGTGCTCCGAGTAGTAGGTGCCGAGCAGCTCGCAGTAGAGCTTGTTCGTCCCGTACATGGTGCGGGGCGTGAGCCACTCGGTCTCCTTCACCTTCCCCGCCTTCCGCTTCGCGTCGAGGCTGGGGAGGCCGTACACCGCGACCGAGCTGGGATAGAGGAAGGTGATCTCCCGCCCCTGCAGCCGGGACTGCCCGATGGCCAGCTCGAGGAGGTTCATCGTCCCCTCCACGTTGACCTTGTGGGCCAGCATCGGCTGGCGCTCCGACTTGGTCGAGAGAAGCGCGGCGAGGTGGTGGATGACGTCGAAGTCGTGGGCCGCCGAGAGGCTCTCGATCAGCGCCTTGTCGAGGATGTCGCCGATGACGACGCGGTAGCACTTGGCGGCCATCGCGTCGGCCATCGGGTGCAGGTCGAGCGCCACCACGCGGACGTCGGCCTGTTCGGCGAGGGCCTGGATCAGCCCGTGGCCGATCTCCCCGCTCGCTCCGGTGATCAGGACGGTCTTCACGGCCATTGGATGTCCTCCTTGGACGCCGCCGAAGCGCGCAAAGAGCATACCACGCCTGTCGTGCCCCGGCGACACGAAGGGGCGGCGCCGGCCGGCGCCGCCCCTCGCATCCCACCGGTCCGCGACCCCGCCAGGGTCAGCGGGGCGGGGCGGGCGGCGCCGCGCGCTGGAGCGCCATCGTCGAGTCCGCGGTGTAGATCATCGCCGCGCCCTTCTGGTAGACCAGCACGCCACCGAGGTGCCCCAACCGCACGCCGATGCCCGCCACGACGAACGTCGCCACCGTGGCCGCGGTCGCGGCCCACCGCGCCTTGCGGTCCTTCAACACGATGCCCAGGCCCGCGAGGACCAGCGTCGCGCCCGCTCCCCAGACGAACCAGTCCGCCGCCTCCGAGTGCGGGTGGACCGTGCCGCGCGGGAGGATGCGGCGCACGATCCGCGAGTCGTGCTCCCCAGTCTGCTTCACGTAGAGGCCCGCGCCGAGGAGGACGAGCTGGAGCACGACGATCACCCGCCACGCGCGCTGCGTCACCGCACCCTTCCACCAGGCGACGACGGCGGCCAGCGCGAGGAACGGCAGGAGGAAGGCGAGTCCGAGCGGGATGTGCACGAGCGCGGGATGGAGCGGTACACCGTCCACGGCAGTCTCCGAGTTGTCGAGCGAATGACCGAAATGTGCCCCCGCCGCGCGCGGGAGTCCACCGCCGCTAGCCCACCCGGTGGCCCGGCGCCACCTCCTGGTCGGGCCGGAGGAGGACCACGTCCCCCTCCGCCGCGTAGACGCCCAGCACCAGCACCTCCGACAGGAACCCCGCGATGCGCTTGGGCGGGAAGTTCACCACCGCCACCACGAGGCGGTCCACCAGATCCTCCGGGCGGTAGCGCTTCGTGATCTGCGCGCTCGAGTGCCGTTCTCCCAACTCCCCGAAGTCCACTCGCAGCTTGTAGGCGGGGTTCCGCGCCTCGGGGAACGGCTCGGCGGCCACGATCCGCCCCACGCGCACGTCCACCTTCACGAAGTCGTCCCAGCCGATGGGCGCCGCGGCGGCGCCCGCCGCCCCGCTCACTCCGGCGCCTCCTCGATCGCGCTCGCCACGCCGAAGCGCTTCCACACGAAGTACACCGGGATCCCCACCACCACGATCAGCAGGCCCGGCCAGGTGTAGAGGGGCTTCTCGACCAGCAGGATCACCATCACCGCGCCCGTCAGCACCATGTACAGCGCCGGCATCCACGGGTACCCGAACACCCGGTAGGGCCGCTCGGCCGCGGGCCGGAGGTAGCGGAGGCGGAAGAGGGCGATGACCGTCAGGAAGTAGAAGAGCACGGCCGCGAAGATGACGTAGTCGAGGAGCTGGCTGTAGGAGCCGGAGAGCGCCAGGAGCGAGGTCCACAGCGCCTGCACCCAGAGCGCCACCTTGGGCGTGTGGTGCCGCGGGTCCACCTTCCCCGCGGTCTGGAAGAAGAGCCCGTCGTGCGCCATCGCGTACGAGACCCGCGCCCCCGAGAGGATGAGGCCGTTGTTGCAGCCGAAGGTCGAGATGAGGATCGCGATCGCCATCACCGTCCGCCCCGCGTCGCCGAAGATCACCTGCGCCGCCGCCGTGCCCACCCGATCCTCGGCGGCGTGCTGGAGGTCGGCCCACGGGAGGACGCTGAGGTACGACAGGTTCGCGAGCACGTAGAGGAGGCCGACGAGGAGCGTCCCCGAGGCGAGCGCGATGGGAAGGTTGCGCCGCGGGTTCTGCACCTCTGCCGCCGCGAAGGTCACGTTGTTCCACGCGTCCGACGAGAAGAGGGAGCCCACCATCGCGGCGCCGATCACCGGCACCAGCGCGAGGGAGAAACCCTGCCCGCCCCAGAAGCCGCCGAAGTTCTGCGTGACCGCGGCGGCCTGCCGCCCGATCGTGAGCCCGAGGAGGATGAGGCCTCCCAGCGCCACGACCTTCGCCGCGGTGAGGACCGTCTGGATCCACGCCCCCATCCGGACGCCCTGCACGTTCACCCAGGTCAGCAGCACCACGGTGCCGATGCCGACGATCCGCTGCCAGCTCACGCCGATCTCGATCATCTGCGGCGCGGCGGGGGGCTTCCCGAGGAGCGTGAAGAGCGCGTCGCCGAGGGAGGGGACGTGCCCGAGGGAGAGGAAGACGGTGGGGGAGACGGCGGGCCAGAGCACCGCGAGGAACTTTGCGAACGCCACGCCCACGGCGGCGATCGTGCCCGTCTGGATCACCAGGAGGAGCGTCCAGCCGTAGAGGAAGCCCCACAGCGGCGAGAGCCCCTCGCGCAGGAAGACGTACTGGCCGCCCGCCTTGGGATACATGGCCGCGAGCTCGCCCTGCGTGAGCGCCCCCATCACCGTGATGATCGCGGTCACCGCCCACACCACCACGAGGAGGCCGGGCGTGCCGACCTGGCGGGCGATGTCGGCGGGGACGATGAAGATGCCCGAGCCGATCATCGAGCCGACGACGAGGGCGACGGCGGCGGTCAGGTTGATGCCGCGGACGAGGGAGGTGCTGGTCCCGGTCACGTGGGCGTCCTCGGAGAGTGGGGAGTGGGAGATGCTACCGGGTGCGGCGGCGCTTCGTCAACGGACGCCGGCGGCGGCGGGCCGCGCGGAGCCTCTTCGCGGGGAGGAGGGCGAGCTTGATGACCTCGTCCGCCCGCTCGACCAGGTGGATCTTGAGCGCCCGCTTCACGCTCTCCGGCACGTCGCGGAGGTCGGACTCGTTGGCCGCCGGGATGATCACGGTGCCGATGCCGCTGCGCACCGCGGCGCCGAGCTTCTCGCGCAGGCCGCCGATCGCCAGCACCTGCCCGGTGAGGGTGATCTCCCCCGTCATCGCGAGGTCGTTGCGGATGGGGCGCTGGGTGAAGAGGCTCGCGAGCACCGTGGCGATCGTCACGCCGGCGGACGGGCCGTCCTTCGGGATCGCGCCCTCGGGGAAGTGGAGGTGCGCATCCACCTTCCGGAACGCGCCCGGACGGATGCCCAGGTCGTCGGCGCGGCTCCGCACCCACGACGCGGCGGCCTGCACCGACTCGAGCATCACGTTGCCGAGCTGGCCGGTGACCGAGAACTGCCCCGTCCCCACCATCGCGATCGCCTCCACGGGGAGGAGGTCGCCGCCGGTGCCCGTCCACGCGAGCCCGTTGGCGACGCCGATGGTGGGTTCCGCCGGCGTGCGCTCGTTCCGGAAGGGGGGCGCGCCGAGGACCTCGTCGATGAGCGCCGCGTCGAGGGACCACGGCCCCGCCGCGCCCCCCGCCTTCCGCATCGCGAGCCGGCGGAGGAGCGCGGCCAGGTGGCGCCGCAGGCTCCGCACCCCCGTCTCCCGCGCGTACCCCTCGGCCAGCCGCTCCAGCGTCGCGTCGGTGACCAGCACCTCCGCGTCGGAGAGCCCGTGCTCGGGGAGGAGCTGGGGGAGGAGGTGCTGCCGCGCGATGGCCACCTTTTCCTCGACGGTGTACTCCGGCAGCTCCACGATCTCGAGCCGGTCGAGGAGCGCCTCCGGCATCTCCGGCTCGGTGCTCGCCGTGGCGATGAAGAGCACCGCCGAGAGGTCGAAGGGAACGTTGAGGTAGAGGTCGAGGAAGGCGCCGTTCTGCTCGGGGTCGAGCAGCTCGAGGAGCGCCGCCGAGGGGTCGCCCTGCCCCGGCCGCGGCTGCGCCAGCTTGTCGATCTCGTCGATCATCATCACCGGGTTGCGCACGCCCGCCCGCCGGATCTCCTGCAGGATCTTCCCCGGCATCGCGCCCGCGTACGAACGGTGGCGCCCGCGCAGGATCTGCTCGTCGTCCACGCCGGCGAGGCTGAGGCGCACGAAGGGCCGCCCCTGCGCCTCCGCGATGGCGCGGCCGAGGGACGTCTTCCCGACGCCCGGGGGCCCGACGAAGCAGAGGATCGGGGGCCGCGCGTCGGGGACGAGGCGCCGCACCGCGAGGTACTCCACGACGCGCCGTTTGGCGTCGTCGAGCGCGACGTGGCCCAGGTCGAGCACCGCGCGCACCGCCTGGGGATCGGGGCGCCGCACCTCGGCGAGCACGTTCCACGGGAGGTTCAGCATCCAATCCAGATAGGTGCGCGCGACCTGGTACTCCGGGGACGCGGTGGGGAGGCGGCTCAGGCGGTCGAGCTCGCGCGCCGCCTCGGCGCGCGCGATGGGGGGCGGGGCCGCGGCCTCGAGGCGCGTCTTCATCTCGCGCAGCTCGCGGAGGGGGTCGTCCTCCCCCAGCTCGCGGCGGATCGCCTCGAGCTGCGCCCGGAGAAGGGACTCGCGCCGCCCTCGCTCCACGTGCACCGCCGTCAGCCGGTCCACCTCGCGCTGCACCTGCGCGCGCTCCACCGCGGGCGCAAGGAAGTCCGCGAGGAGGTCGAGGCGCGCGTCCGCCGCCGGCTCACCGATGAGGCGGTCGCGCTGCTGCAACGTCAGGGGGAGCTGCGCCGCCGCGAGGTCGGCGAAGTGGCTCGCGTCCTCCCGGTTGGCGCGGAGGTTCTCGACGCCCTCGGGGCTCACGGCGGGGTCGAGCGCCGCGAGCGCGCCCGCGAGGCGGAGCACCGCACCGACATGCCGCTCCAGCTCCGCGCCGCTCTCCTCCGACGCGGGGACGGGGCTCACCCGCGCCGAGGGCCACACCCCCTGCGTCTCCACGGCGTCGATCGCGACCCGGAACTTGCCGGCGAGCGTCACCTGCACCGCGTCGTCCTTGAGATACATCCGGTCGATCACGCTCGCCGCGACGCCCACCCGCCCCGCGAAGTCCGCCACCGGCGCGTTGGCGGCGTCGGCGCGCACCACGATCACCACCGGCGACTTCCCGTGCAGCGCCTTCACCGCCGCCACGTTGGCCGGGTCGCTGAGCGGCACCGCCGCGACGCCGAGGGGGAAGACGTGCGTCGAACGCAGGACGAGGAGGGGCGCGAGGGGCGGCACGTCCCACACGCGGTGGTCGTCGCGCGTGGAGATGGCGGGGGTGTCGGTCACGGAAGGGAGCGGCGGGGGCGCCGCGGACCTACGCGGTCAGGCGCGACGCGGCGAGGATGTCCCGCATCCGCCGCGCCAGCGACTCGATCTCGTGGAGACTGTCCACCGTCTCAGGGTCGAGGCGGTTGGCGTTGAGCAGGAGGAGCTGGGTCTCGGCGAGGAGCGCCGCCAGCGGGTTGGCGAGATCGTGCCGCAGCTGGCGGAACGGGTCGGACGGGCGGTCGGCCATCGCCCCGGTCAGGTCACGAGGGAACGATAGAGGTCGCGCAGGTGGTGCTCGCGGAGGTCGCGGACCGCCTGCCACAGGTCCTGCTCGCTGGTGGCGCAGAAGATCTCCGCCGTCTCCTGCTCCGGCTCCGCGACGGGCACGAACTGGATCCGCGCCCGCCAGATGCCGTCCTCGCTCCGCCGCACCGCGAGCCGCACCGCGACGAGCTGCCCGTCGTAGCGCACGGGCTGCAGGTCGTGGAGCACCGGCTCCGATGGATCGGGGAGATTGGACCGCACCTGCGAAACCGGCATCGGATTCCTCCTGGCCTTGAGGGGGTACCCGAACCCGGAGCGGCCCGCGACCCCTGGCAAGCTCCGAGTTTGAAGCAATATAACGAGTTACGTCGTTCGGTCAATACAAACGCCCGACCGGTTCGCACGGGGTCCCGGGGCCGGAACCGCAGCAGAGGCATGCGCTCGCCCCATCCACCCCTCGCCCTGCTTGACCGCCGGGCGGTGCGGGCGTAAGTTCAAGCGCTCGCAGCCATTCCCCTATTCAACCAGTCGCCCGTTCCCCTCCCGGCCACCGCGCCGGGCTCCACACTCAGACATCGCCCCATCGGGCTCGAGGCAGGGCCCTCCAGCCCGGCGTACGCAGCGCAATCGGAGCAACCCTCGTGGATATCGCCGACCTCAAGAAGAAATCCGTCGCGGAACTGCACGCGATGGCCGAAGAGCTCAACATCACGAACTACTCCGGCCTCCGGAAGCAGGACCTCATCTTCCGCATCGAGCAGGGCCTGCTCGACTCGGACACCGTGCTGCGCGGCGAGGGCGTGCTGGAGATCCTACCCGAGGGCTACGGGTTCCTCCGCAGCCCCGACTGGAACTACCTCTACGGCCCCGACGACATCTACGTCTCGCCGAGCCAGATCAAGCGCTTCGACCTGCGCACCGGTGACACGGTGCTGGGGCAGGTGCGGCCGCCGAAGGAGGGGGAGCGGTACCTCGCGCTCCTCAAGGTGGAGACGGTCAACTTCGACGAGCCCGAGAAGGCGAAGCACCGCATCGCGTTCGAGAACCTGCGGCCGCGCTACCCCGACCAGCGCCTCCGCCTCGAGCGCAAGGACGGCGACCTCTCGATGCGGGTGATGGACATCCTGGCGCCTATCGGGAAGGGCCAGCGGGCGCTGATCTCCTCGCCCCCGAAGGCCGGCAAGACCATCCTCCTGCAGAAGCTCGCCAACTCCATCACCGAGAACCATCCGGAGGTCACGCTCATCGTGCTCCTCGTGGACGAGCGTCCCGAGGAAGTGACCGACATGGAGGAGAACGTGAAGGCCGAGGTGATCTCCTCGACCTTCGACGAGCCCGCCGACCGCCACGTGCAGGTGGCCGACATGGTCATCGAGAAGGCGCGGCGGCTGGTGGAGCACGGCAAGGACGTGGTCATCCTCCTCGACTCGATCACCCGCCTGGCGCGGGCCCACAACGTGGTGGTGCCCCACTCGGGGAAGATCCTCTCGGGCGGCGTGGACGCGAACGCGCTGCACAAGCCGAAGCGGTTCTTCGGCGCCGCGCGGAACATCGAGGGGGGCGGCTCGCTCACGATCGTGGGCACGGCCCTGATCGAGACGGGCAGCCGGATGGACGAGGTGATCTTCGAGGAGTTCAAGGGCACCGGCAACATGGAGCTGGTGCTCGACCGGCGCATCGCCGAGCGACGGATCTACCCCGCCATCGACGTGCAGCGGAGCAGCACCCGCAAGGAGGACCTGCTCCTCAACGCGGAGGAGCTGAACCGCATCTACCTGCTGCGCAACTTCCTTGCGGACATGCCGCCGGTGGAGGCGATCGAGTTCCTCCTTGAGCGCATGAAGCGGACGAAGAACAACAAGGAGTTCTTCGCCACGATGGCCCAGGGGTAGGATGACCCTCCCCCGGGGCGGCGGGGTGACGGGGCGGGTGCTGGCGGTGGACTGGGGGAGGAAGCGCTTCGGCGTGGCCCTCTCGGACCCGGGCCGCCTGATCGCCCAGCCGCTCACGACCCTGGTGCGGCGCGAGCGGCACCGCCCGCCGATCGCGGCCCTCCTCGCCTTGATCCACACCCACGACGTCACCGAGCTGGTGGTCGGCCTCCCCCTCACGCCCGAGGGCACGGAAGGCGAGGCCGTCGCCGCGGTGCGCGCCTTCGGCGACGCGCTGGCGCGCCGCGCCGCACTCCCCCTCACCTACTGGGACGAGCGGTTCTCGACGGTCCACGCGCGGCGCTCGGCCCGCGCCGCCGGCGTGAAGGACCGCGACTCGCGGGGCCGCATCGACCAGATGGCCGCCGTGGCGATCCTGCAGCACTTCCTCGACGCGCAGCGGTCCGCGGCCGCGCGCGCGGCGGGGGACGCATGAGTGCCGGCCCGCGCCGCGCGGCGCTCGCGGCCGCCTGCGCCCTCGTCGCGGCGTGTGGCGGCCCCGCCGCCGGGGCGCCCCACGACCACCTCATCGTCCCCAAGCACACCACCCTCGCGGCGGTCACCGACTCGCTCGTGGCGCACGGCATCGTCGCGTCGCCGCGCGCCTTCCGCGGCGTGGCGCGCGCCCTGAGCCTCCTGACGACGCGCTACCGCGACGTGGACCGCCGCCTCCGCCCCGGGCGGTACGACTTCCCCCGCGGCGAGCGCTGGACGGTCATCCTCAGCGCCTTCATCACCGGACGCACCGACGACGCCCTCTTCACTGTGACCGAAGGCGCCACGATCGCGGAGATCGCCGGCGTGGCGCACGCCAATCTGGGGATGGATAGCGCGGCGTTCGTGGCCGCGACCCGCGACCCCGCGTTCCGCGTACGGCTCGGCGTGCCGGCCGACGTGCGCGGCATCGAGGGGTACCTCTTCCCCGAGACGTACCGCGTCCCCTACGACGCCGAGCCGCAGCAGCTGGTCGCGCACATGGTGCGGGAGTTCCTGACGGTGTGGGACCCCGCGTGGGACCGCCTCGCCGCCGATTCCCTCGGGATGACCCGTCACGAGGTGCTCACCCTCGCGAGCATCGTGGAGGCGGAAGCGAAGGTCCCGCGGGAGCGGCCGATGATCGCGGGCGTGTACCTCAACCGGCTGAAGCGCCGCGTGCCGATGAAGCTCCAGGCCGACCCGACGGTGATCTACGCACTCGGCAAGCCCGTCCGCCGCGTGCTCTTCAAGCACCTCTTGGTCCCTTCCCCCTACAACACCTACCTGCACTACGGCCTCCCGCCCGGCCCGATCGGCAACCCGGGGAAGGCCAGAATCCTCGCGGTGCTCCACCCCGCGCGGCACCACTTCCTCTTCTTCGTCGCGCGGCCCGACGGGACGAACATGTTCACCCGGAGCACGGGCGAGCACGCCGACTCAGTGGCGGTCGCCCGGCGCCTGCGCACCGAAGCGGCGACCCCCGAGACCGGCAAGACGCCCCACTGAGCCCCGCGACCGTGCCCCCCCTCGAGGAAGCCCTCCGCCTGATCGTGATCCTCGATCCCGAGGCGGCAGGGGGCCGCGACCTCGCGGCGCTCGCCACCGCTGCCGTGGCGGGAGGCGCGACGCTGCTGCAGGTCCGCGCCAAGCGGGCCTCCGCGCGGGAGCTCGCGGCGCTCGTGCGCGCGGTGCGCGCGCAGGCGGGGAGCGTGCCCGTGCTCGTGAACGACCGCCTCGACGTCGCCCTGGCCACGGGCGCCGCGGGGTGCCACCTCGGGCAGGACGACCTCCCCATCGACGTCGCCCGGCGGATGGCGCCCCCCGGCTTCCTGCTCGGCGGCTCCGCCGGGACGCCCGACGAGGCGCGCCGCGCCGCGGCGCAGCGTCCCGATTACCTCGGCATCGGCCCCGTGGCCGCCTCCCCGACCAAGCGCGACGCCGGAAGCCCCATCGGGTGGGAGGGCTTCGC
>JADGQW010000202.1 GCA_017881505.1 Gemmatimonadales bacterium | reverse complement strand
CGGAACCCCGAGGGCAATCCCACGACCGCGCGCCTCGTCCGGCTCCAGTGGATCCTGGACCTCAACGGGCGCGAGACCGTCTCCGGCGTCGTGGACTCCGCCTACGTCTTCGTGCCCGGCGGCGTCACCGACGTGCGGGTGCCCGTGCGCCTCGACCTGTGGCAGTTCTTCCAGGGGAGCGCGAGCGATGCCCTCGACCTCGCCCTGGGGCTGGCGGGCGTCGGCACCCGGCGCACCGAGGTCGTGCTGCGGGCCGTCCCGACCATCGACACCGCCCTCGGCCCCATCACCTATCCGGGCTCCATCACCATCGTGCGCCGCACGGTGGGAGGGCCCTGACCGGGACGCCCCCGCGCCGGACCGCGCTCAGGGTGTGCGGCCCGCCGGCGCCGCGGTCCCCACGTTCCGCGCGGTCACGTAGAAGTTGTCGTCCACCACGAGCGCCGCCGCCTGCGGGGAGGGCACCGCCAGCGTCTGCCACGCCGTCGTCGGACGCAGGACCCGCGTCCCCATCCCCGGAATGTTCACCCGCACCGGCATGTCGAACCCCGCCACCACGTTCGCCCAGCGATAGGAGAGCGTCGTCCCCTCGACCTTGTACTCGAGGGCGGGGACCATCGTCGTCGTCAGGTACTGCGCGAACACCGCGCTCAGGTCGATGCCCGCCTCACGGCTGATGTACGCCTCGACCTGCCGTCCCGTGACGGTCTGGTGGCGGAAGGTGGCGTTGAGGCCGCGGAGGATGCCGCGCCACTTCGCGTCGTCATCGATCACCTGGCGGATGGTGTGCAGCATGTTCCCGCCCTTGGGATACATGTCCCCCGACCCCTCGGCGTTGACGCCGTAGGCGGGAATGATCGGCTGCGCGTTCCGGATGCCGATCCGGACCCCGATCATGTACGCGGCGCCCGCCGTCCTCCCCAGCTGGCACTCGGTGTAGATCCCCTCCGCGTAGTTGGCGAATGACTCGTGGAGCCACATGTCCGCCTGGTCCTGCATCGTGATGTTGTTCCCCCACCACTCGTGCGCACTCTCGTGGACGATGATGAAGTCCCAGCGGAGGCCGAGGCCGGTGCCGGAGAGGTCGCGGCCGAGGTAGCCGTTCTGGAAGTGATTGCCGTACGCCACCGCGCTCTGGTGCTCCATCCCGAGGTGCGGCGCCTCGACGAGCTTGTAGCCGTCGGCGTACCAAGGGTACGGGCCGAACCACCGCTCGAAGCAGCGCAGCATCGGCGTGGCCTGCCGGAACTGGCGCCGCGCCGCGTCGAGGTGGTAGGCGAGGGGCCAGAAGTCCATCGTGAGGCGCCCCGCCTCGCCGTCGAGGGTGTCGGCCCAGTGGGCGTACGTCCCCGCGTTGACGGCCACGTCGTAGTTGTTGATCGGCTCGGTCACGAACCACTCGAACGTCGTGGTGCCGTCGAGGTTGTGCGTCGTCGAACGGAGCCGGCCGTTCGAGACATCCACGATCGGGTCCGGGACGGTGATGGCGATGCGCTGGCTGTCGGGCTCGTCGGCGAGGTAGTCCTTGTTCGGCCACCACACGGACGCGCCGAGGCCCTCGTTGGACGTGGCGATCCAGCGGTTCCCGAGGCTGTCGGCCGCCCAGCTGAAGCCCCCGTCCCACGGCGGGCGCCGGGCGGCGCGCGGCTTCCCGTGGTACCAGACGGTGACCGTCCCGACGGCGCCCGCGCGCTGGCGCGCGGCGAGGGTGACGAAGAAGGCGTTCCCGTCCCGGCGGTACGGGAGCTTCCGGCGGTCCTGCACGATGCTGTCCACCTCGAGGGGGACCTGGAGGTCGATCTGCATCTCCTGCGCGGGCTGCAGCACGCGGTAGGTGATGCCGTTCCAGCCGCGGATGCTGCTGTCGGCGGGGTTCACCGTCACGTGGAGGTCGTAGAAGGTCGCGTCCCACCAAGCGCGCGCCGAGCCGTTCGAGCCCCGCAGCGTGTCGGCGTGCGAGTAGCGCGTGGTGTCCTGCGCGGCCGCCGCCCTGAGGGGGAGGAGCGCGGCGAGGACCGCGAAGGTGACCGGGAGCGGGATGCGTCGCATGGGGAGATCGGGGCTGGGGTGGATGGAGGCGGTGCGCACCCTGCAGGATGTCCAGGCGAGTGGCGGGAGGCAAGCGCAGGCTGCCATCAGCCGTCAGCCATCAGCCATCGGCACGGCGCCGCGGATCAGGCCCGGGGGACCCTGCGGACCTCGTGCGACCGGTCGAGCTCCCGCAGGAACATCTCCTCGGCGGCGGCCGCGCACGTGGCATCCTCGATGTACGCGTCGAGCTCGTAGTTGATGGCCACGCCGAGGGGATTGAGGTCGGTGGAGCCCACGCGGATCCAGCGCCCGTCCACGATCGAGGTCTTGGCGTGCATCATGTCCCCACGCCATTCCCAGATGCGCACGCCGTTGCGCAGCAGCCGCCGGTAGAAGCCCCGGGTCAGGGACTGGGCCCAGGGATGGTCGCTCCTCCCCGGCACCAGGAGCCGCACGTCCACGCCGTCCCGGGCGGCGCCGTTCAGCGCGTCCACCTCCGCGAACGACGGCACGAAGTAGGCGCTGGAGAGCCAGATGGAGCGTTCGGCAGCGGCGGCCTGCAGGTGCAGCGCGCGGCCCACGCGGAGGCGCCACGGCTCGCCTTCGACGATGCCCACCAGCGCGGGAGCGGCGGTCGCCGGGTCGAGATTGGAGTTGCGCGGCTTGCGCCGCAGCCGCCGTGCCGCCCGGGACGGCCGTTCCCCAGCGGCCCGGCGCCACATGCGCTCGAAGGCGCGTTCCATGTCGGCCGCCGCCGGCCCCGCGATGCGGACGCAGCGATCGCGCCACGGCGAGCGGCGCTTGCGGATGAGCCCCCGCTCCCATTCCTCGCCGATACCGATCCCGCCCGTCACTCCGGCCGTCCCGTCCACCACCAGCAGCTTCCGGTGGTCGCGCGGGACCAGGCCCAGCCAGGGGCGGAACCCCGGCGGACTGAACACGCGCAGATCGACCCCGCCGGCGCGGAGGCCGTGCAGGTAGCGCCGCGAGATGCCCCGCATCCCGACCCAGTCGGCGAGGACGCGGACGTGCGCGCCGGACTTGGCGGCGGCCGTCAGGGCCGAGGCGAAGCGCTGCCCCACGCCGTCGTGCTTGAGGATGTAGGCCTCGAGCGCGACCGACTTCCTGGCCCCCTCGATCAGCGCGATCATCGCGTCGAACGTCGTGTCCCCGTCCGAGAACAGCGTCACCTGATTGCCGGGAGAGACGTCCGCCGCCGCGATCCGCCAGAGCGCCCGGGCGAACGACGGCTCGCCGCGCGCCGGCAGGGCGGCGGCCGAGGCCGGCGACTCCGCGGGCGGATCGTTCTCCTCCGGTCGGGGCTGCTTCTCGTCGTGCATCACTGGAGATTGGCGGCAGGGCGCGCCGAGGGGAAGGGCTGCCGCCGCGCGGGGAAAGGCCGGCGCGTCGGATCGCGGGACCGATCCGCCCCCCGCCCGGAGGGGCGCGGGAGGCGGATCCGCCTGGGAGCTACCGGGTGGAGCTGGTGAGCCCCGAGAAGACGAAGCGGTACGACTGGCCGGCGCGGTCGTACTCGGCGCGGAACCGCGCGGGCTCGCGCACCGTGGCGGGCTCGCCGGGCACGCGCGGGATGTCGAGCGCGAACGAGCGCCGCTTGAGCAGCGTCTCGCGGGTGATCATCGGCTCCAGGAAGATGGGGCGCGCGTGGTAGTAGCCGAGGACCATCGTCTTCTGGAACGTCTTCGTGGAACGCAGCTCCGAGCTGGGGAGCGCGTGCATCCCCATTCCGGGCACGCAGAGACCGACGAGGGTCCCCATGTTCGGGATCGGCACGTCGGGGAGCTCGTAGCGCGACGACAGCCGCGCCGGCTTGGCCGAGTCGGAGCAGTCGATCGCCGCGACGTCCGCGGAGGAGATGGCGTTGAAGTGGAAGTCGAAGTGCGGGGCGAGGTATGGGCCCGGCGGATGGCCGTGCGGCTCCCAGTAGACGGTCATGTTGTCGAAGCCGGACGCCGTGCGCACCACGTCGGGGAGCGGGATGGTCGCGTCCGCCACGGGAGGCCACGCCATCGGCGCATCGTTGGGCGCGTTCTCGACGGCCTGCATCGGGATCGTCGCGCCGAAGGCCGTGAGGGTGTCGTCCACGGTCTCGGCCCAGACACATACCTGGGCGCCGTTCACCGTCCGGCACTCACCCTGCGTGACCCGCGTGTTCGGGGACCTCGTCATCGACAGCCCGATCGCCGCGACCGACGCGACGACCAGCGCGCCTTCCAACCTTCGTGACCACAACGACATACGTCCTCCCTGGAAG
>JADGQW010000201.1 GCA_017881505.1 Gemmatimonadales bacterium | reverse complement strand
TCGCCGGCGCGCAGCCACGCGAAGGCGACCCGCCTGGCGAGGCGCTGCAGATCGCGCACCGGCAGCGTGCCGCGCTCCCGGTCGAGGAGCCGCGCCGCCTCCTCGGGGGCGCCCTCCGCGGCGGCCAGCTCGATCAGCGTCGCGCGCGCCGCCGACGCCACTCCGTCGGGGGTGTCGGACCCCTCGGCCAGGACCCGCAGCAGCCGGCGGGCGGCGGCCGGGTCGCCGGCGGCGGCGTAGGCCCGCGCGGCCTCGATCCGGGTACGCGCCGCATCCGCCCCGCGCTGGTCCGCCGCGAGCAGCTCCAGCGCCTGCGCAGCGACGCGCTCCCCCTCCGGTCCGTCGAGGCGTGCGGCTCCCGCGGCGAAGCGCCGCAGCATCCCGACGCGCCCCGCCCCGGCGACCGGGAGCGCGCCGCGGACCATGTCCCACGCCCGGCGCGGGTCGTCCCACGCCAGCAGGAGGTCCACCGCGATGCTCCGCCCCGTCGCCGCGTCCGCGCCGCTCGCGAGGATCCGCAGCACGGCGTCCCGGTCCGTCGGGAGCACGTTGCGCAGGCTGTAGACCGCCGCCTGCAGCATCCCCGGCTCCCGCGCCACCGCGCTCCGCCACTCCTCCGCCGCGGGGCCGTACGCCGCCTCGCGCATCTCCACCTCGGCGAGCGACGCCGCGCCGATGCGCACGTCGTCGAGCCGCTGGCGGGCGCGCAGGACGGTCGCGCGCGCCTGCGCGTCGCGGCCGTCCGCAAGGAGAAGCCGCGCCATCTCCTCGTACGGGGCGCGATCCCGCGGCGCCGCCGCTACCCACCGCTCGAACTCCGCCGTCGCGGCGGAGTCGTCGCGCAAGGCCAGCAGGGAGCGCAGGAGGACCACGTGGATCGTGCGGTCGGTGGAGTCCACCGCGAGCGCGCGGCGCGCGAGCTCGGCGGTCGAATCGCGCCGCCCCAGCTGCGCGTACACCCGCTCGGCGCCGAGGAGCGCGAGGAGGTTGGCCGGCTGCGCGGCGAGCAGCGCCCGGTACGCCGCCAGCGCGTCGGGGAGCCGGCCCTCGCTCTCCAGCTCGAGCGCCCGGCCCAGCGAGTCGCGCTGCTGGGCCCGCGCGCCCGGCGCGGCCATGGCCGCCGCCACCGCGAGGGCGAGGAGGACCCTAGCGGGGCGCGGGCGCATTGAGCCGGCGGAAGTAGTCGAGGACCATCGCGCGCTCGCCGGGGGAGAGCTGCCGCAGCGCCTCCCACGACGGCGGCGGATAGCGCAGTCCCGCATCGCGCGGCACCGCGCCGCGCGGGATCGCGACGGGCCCGTCCTGCGCCGTGCGGCTGCGGCGCTCCGGCTCTTGCTCGTCGTCGTCGTTCCGCAGCGTGCGCCCCGCGTCGAGCATCCGGTGGAAGAGCCGCTGCTGCCGCTCCAGCGTCGCGCGGTCGAGGCGCCCCGCCTCGAGCCGGTCGGCGAGGTCGCGCGCCTCGGGGGCCAGCTGCTCGGGATGGCCGGGGAGCCCCGAGTTCCCCAGCCGCTCGAGCTGGTCGGCGATGGCCCGCTGGCGCGCCGCGAGCGCGCGCATCTGCATCAGGATCGCGTCGCCGCCGGCGCCCATGAGCGGGAGGAGGCCCCCCGCCTGATCGCTCAAGGCACCCTGCTGCTGGGCGGCGCTCGCCATCTGCCGCAACGCCTCCGCCAGCCCCGATCCCGATTGCGCGCTGGAGACGGCGTCACCGTTGCGCACCATCTCCATCGCCGCCGCGGAGAGGGAGCGCGCCGCCTCGTCCCCCTGAGCCGCGGCCGCGTCGGGAGAGGGGTGCTGCCCCTCCAGCGACTGCCGCGCCTCCTCCATCTGGCGCTGCGCGCGCCCCAGGCTCGCCCCGAGCCGCGGCGAGACGAGGGCGTTCTCCCCCGCCGCCTGCGCGAGCCGCCGCACGACCTGCCCCACCCCTTGCTGGAGCGCCCCTTCCCGGCCGCGCGCCTCCGCGGGCCCGGCGCTGCCCTCGCGCACCTCGCGGGCGAGGCGCTGCTGCTCCGCCGCCAGCGTTACCGTCTCGTTCACCGCGTCCTGGAGGAGTCGCAGCACCTCCGCGCGCCATCCGGACGAGAGCCGCTGCTGCCCCTCGCGCAGCTCGCGGGCCATCGGCCGCAGCGTCTCCGCCGCCTGGTTCCCCCGCCGCGCCGCGTCGGCGCGCTCCCCCTGCTGCATCCCCTGCGCCGCGGCGTCCATCGCGCCCCCCGCCGACTGGGCGCGCTGCTGCTGGCGGCTGAAGAGCGCCGTCCCCGCGGTGTCGCGCCGCGCCTCGAGGCGGCGCTGCAGGTCCGCGAGGTCCCGCGCCAGCGAATCGAGGTCGCGCCGGAGCCCCGCCTGCTCCCGCGCCGCGGCAGCCGAGTCCCGCCGCGCCGGGGCGCGCTGCGCCCACCGCTCCTCGCTCCGCTGCAACTCCTCCGCGTTCAGCGCCGCCGTCTGCAGAGCCCCCTCGAGCGCGGCCCGCTCAAACAGCTCCCGGCTCCGCTCCAGCTGCTGGCGCAGGTCCCGCTGCGACTCCGCGAGGCGCGAGAGGGCCTGCCGCACCGCCTCCGGGTCGAGCCGCGCCAGCGCCCGCCGCAGCGCCTCGAGCTGCTGCGCCATCTCCGGCGTGATCGCCTGGCGCAGCAGGTCGTCGAGGTCCTTGAGCTGCTGCTGCCAGGCGGGATCGTTGAGGCCGGCGTCGGACGCGGCGCGCGCGAGGCGCCCCAGCTCCGCGCGCAGCGAATCGGCGCGCTGCAGCAGCCGCGCCTGCTCGTCGCGGATGCGGGCCGCCTCCTGCGCCTGCTCGAACGGCAGCGGCCCCGTTCCCGGCGGCTGCGGCGTGGCGGCTGCGCCCGATGGCGGGGTCTCCGCGGCGCGCTGCCGCTGCGCCGCGAGATCCTCGGTCCGCCGCGCCAGCGCCGTCTGGTCCCCCGCCAGGGTCCCCGCCGCCCGCGCCAGCGTGTCGGCGTCGGCACGCACGGCGTCCCGGAGCTCCGCGGTGGAGCGGAGGCGCAGGACGTACTCGCGGCTCGTCCCCACATGCGGTACGGGAGCGCGGTCGGCCGCCCGCACGAGGTACCGCAGCGTGTCGCCGGGGAAGAGGCCCCGCGCCGTGAGGTCGAGCACCGTGGCGAGCACAACCCGGTCGACGCCTGCGGCGCCCGGGAGCGTATCCACCACCGGATCGCCACGAAGGCCGGTCGCGCTCACCCGCCAGCTGACCACCGCCACGCTCCCCAGGGCGTGATCGTCGCGCGCGTCCACCACCAGCCCCTGCCGGAGGTCGAGGGGCGCCGTGGTGTCGGCGCCCGGCACCGCCACCGTGACGACCGGTGCGCTGTCGGGGACCGCCCGGATGTCGAGGGTGGGGAGCGGCTCGGGCACCGCCTGCCCCGCAGCGTCCTCGAGCGCGAGTCGCCACGTCGCGCTCCCGCGCACGACCAGTTGCCCCGACACCGCGACGCCCTTCACCGCGAGGGCCACGGCGTCCGGCCCGGCCAGGAGCGCGGCGCGGGTGAGCGGCGCGCTCGCGGTCCCGCGCAGCGTGAGCACGGTACCGATGGGAAGCGCGAGGGGTCCGGCATCGGCGGGGAGGACCTCGGCCTCGCGCGCGAGGTACGCGGGATACGAGGCCGTCACGCCGAAGTCGAGGAGCGCCGCGGGCTGGACCACTTCGACGGTGAGGGTGTCCGACGCCGTTCCGCCGGCGGTGGCGAAGAGGTGCACCGTGGCCCGCAGGCCGGCCAGCCGGTACGTCGCGCGCCCGTCGGCGTCGGCGTCGAGGGCGACGGGCCGCCACGGCTCTCCCGGCTCGCGGACCTGCAGCGCCGCCCGCGCCGCGCCGGGCGAGCCGACGGTGACCAGGACGCCGCCCCCCCGGCGCACCCGCGTCGCCGAGACGGCGATCTCCACCGCGGAGCCCAGCCCCGCGCGGAGGGCACGCGCCGGCGACGCCAGCACCAGCGCCGCGTCCCCCGCGGCTCGGAAGCCCGCCGCCGCGAGCGCGAGCGCGCCCACCAGGACCACGCCGAGTCGGCGGAGCGAGCGCCCTCCCTCCCGCCACGCCCGCGGCGCCCAGCGCTCGGGCCCGCTCGCCGGCAACCGGGCCGCGACGCTCCGCTCGTGCGCCGTGAGGAGCGCGGCCGAGGTGCCGGCCGGCGCGCCGTCCCGCGTGTCCACCAGCCCGACGAGGCTCCCGCGCCGGAGGCCGAGTTCCCCCTCCACCAGCGCCGCCGCGTCCCGCACCGACGCCACGCCCGCGAGGGCCGCCGCACGCCACGCCGCGCGCGCCGCGAGGACGACCGCCACGCCCCCCATC
>JADGQW010000006.1 GCA_017881505.1 Gemmatimonadales bacterium | reverse complement strand
AGCATCACCACCCCCGTCTCGGCCGCGACGCCGAAGAGCGCGATGAAGCCGACCGCCACCGCGACGCTGAGCTCGTAGTCGAGCGCCCACAGGAACCAGATGCCGCCGATCAGCGCGAAGGGGAGCGACATCAGCACGATCGAGAGGTCGCGCACGTTCCCGAAGTTGAGGTACAGCAAGACCACGATGATCAGGAGGGTGAGCGGGATGACCACCTTGAGCTTCTCGGTGGCCCGCTGCATGTACTCGTACTGCCCGCTCCACGTCAGCGTGTAGCCCGGCGGGAGGGTGACGGCCGAGTTCACGGCCGCCTTGGCGTCGCGCACGTAGCTCCCCAGGTCGCGGCTCGTCATGTCGATCTGGACCCACGCCGTGAGGAAGGCGTTCTCGGTCTTGACCTGCATCGGCGCGTTCACGAGCCGGATGGTGGCGAGCTGCGCCAGCGGGATCTGGACCACCCGCCCCGGGCCTGAGCCCATGCCGCTGGACGACGCAGCGCTCGCGGCCGGGGCGGAGCCCGAGCCCATCCCCCCGCCTCCCGCTGTCGGAGCCGTCACGCCGGGGCCCTCGGCGCCGCCCACCGAGCCCAGCGACACCGGGATGAGGATGCGACCCAGGGCGGTGGGCGAGTCGCGAAGGTCGCGCGGGTAGCGGACGTTGACGCTGAAGCGCTGGCGGCCCTCGACCGTGGTCGTCACCTCCATCCCGCCGATCGCCGCCGCGACGGTGCGCTGGACATCCGCCACGTTGACGCCGTAGCGCGCCGCCTGCTCCCGGTCCACCTGGATGTCGAGGTAGGACCCCGACACCGCCCGCTCGGCGAAGACGCTCCGCGTCCCCGGCACCATCCCCACCGCCGCCTCGATCTCCTTGCCGATGCGCTCCAGCTCCCCCAGGTCGGGGCCGAAGATCTTCACCCCGACGGGCGTGCGGATCCCCGTCGCCAGCATGTCGATCCGGCCGCGGATCGGCTGGGTGAACGCGTTCACGTAGCCGACGGTCTTCACCGCGGTGTCCATCTCGCTCACCAGCCGCTCGCGCGTCATCCCCGCCCGCCACTGGCTCTGCGGCTTCAGCACGATCGTCGTCTCGATCATGTCGAGCTGCGCCGGGTCGGTGGCCGTGTTCGCGCGGCCCACCTTCCCGAACACGCTCGCCACCTCGGGGAAGGCCGCGAGGATCGAGTCCTGCACCTGCATCGCCCGCTGGGCCACGCCGATGGACGCGCCGGGGATGGTGGTCGGCATGTAGAGGATGGTGCCCTCGTCGAGGGGCGGCATGAACTCCGACCCGAGGCGCAGGGCCGGCACGACCGTCGCCGCGAGGAGAAGCGCGCAGGCGGCCACGGTCTTCCACGGGTGCCGGAGCACCAGCAGCAGCACCGGGCGGTAGAGGGCCTGCAGCCCCCGGTTGACCGGGTTCGCCCGCTCCGGCCGGATGCGGCCGCGGATGAACCACCCCATCGCGACGGGCACGACGGTCACCGCGAGGATCGCCGACGCCGCCATCGCGAAGGTCTTGGTGTACGCCAGGGGCTTGAAGAGCCGGCCCTCCTGCGCCTCGAGAGTGAAGACCGGCAGGAAGGACACCGTGATCACCAGGAGCGAGAAGAAGAGGGGCGGGCCGACCTCCCCCGCCGCCTCGCGCACGATCTCCCAGCGCCGTTCGCCCGTCACGTTCTCGGAGCCGCCGGCCCGCTCCAGGTGCTTGTGGAGGTTCTCGATCATCACGATGGCGGCGTCGATCATCGCGCCGATGGCGATGGCGATGCCGCCCAGGCTCATGATGTCGGCCGAGAGGCCCATCCACCGCATCACCAGCAGGCTCATCATCACGCCCAGGGGCAGCGTGAGGATCGCCACGAACGCGGAGCTGAAGTGGAGGAGGAAGAGGGCGCAGACGGCCGCCACGACCACCGACTCCTCGGTGAGCTTCTCCCGCAGGGTCGTGATGGCGCGGTGGATCAGGTCGGAGCGGTCGTAGACGGGCACCACCTTCACGCCCGCCGGCAGGCCGCGCTGCACCTCGGCGAGGCGCGCCTTCACCCGCTCGATGGTCGTGAGCGCGTTCTCGCCGAAGCGCATCACGACGATCCCGCCCACCGCCTCGCCCTTGCCGTTCAGGTCGGCGGCGCCCCGGCGGATGTCGGGGCCGATCGCGACGCGCGCCACGTCCCGCACCCGCACCGGCGTGCCCGACGCCGTCGTCCCCACGACCGCGTTCTCCAGGTCGGGGATCCCCTGCGCGTAGCCCAGGGCGCGGATCATGTACTCGCGGCCGGCGACCTCGAGCACCCGCGCCCCGGTCTCCGTGTTCCCGCCCTGCACCGCGTCCATCACCCGGGTGATGGGGATGCCGAACGCCTGGAGCCGCACCGGGTCCACTTCCACCTGGTACTGCTTCTCGTAGCCGCCGACCGAGGCCACCTCGGAGACGCCGGACACCGACGTCAGGGCGTACCGGAGGTACCAGTCCTGGATGGCGCGCAGCTCGGAGAGGGAGTGCCGGTCGCTGGTGAGGACGTATTCGTACACCCAGCCGAGCCCCGTCGCGTCGGGACCGAGGGTGGGGTTCGCCGCCGCCGGGAGGCGGCCACGCAGGCCGTTCAGGGACTCGATCACCCGCGAGCGCGCCCAGTAGAGATCGGTCCCGTCCGCGAAGATCACGTACACCAGGCTCATGCCAAAGAAGGAATAGCCGCGCACGGTCGTGGCGCCCGGCACCTTCAGCATCTGGGTCGTGATCGGGTAGGTGACCTGGTCCTCGACGATCTGCGGGGCCTGCTCGGCGAAGTCGGTCTGGACGATCACCTGCACGTCGGTGAGGTCGGGCAGCGCCTCGAGGGGGATCGTCCGGATGGCCCAGACGCCGGCGCCCGCCACGAACACCACGGCGAGCCCCACGAGGAAGCGGTTGCGGGTGGACCACTCGATGATGCGCCGCAGCATGGCTCCGCCCCTAGCGCTTCGTCGGGCCGTGCGGCGCCGGGGCCGGGGTCATCCCCGCCATCCCGGCCATCCCCGCCATCGCCGCGCCCAGGTTCGACTCGGCGTCCAGCAGGAAGGCGGCGGCGGACACGACGCGCTCGCCGGCACGCAGGCCGTCCTTCACCACGACGAGACTGTCGTTCTCGGCACCCAGCTCGACGAGCCGGGGCTGGAAGCGGTTCGCCGAATCCTCCACGAACACCAGCTGGCGGTCGCCGGTCACCAGCGCCGCCTGGCGCGGGATCACGACGCCGCGGACGCCCGGCGCGCTGATGCGCACCGTGCCGAAGAGGCCCGGTCGGATGCGGCCGCCGGCGTTCGCCAGCTCCACGCGCACCTTGCCGGTGCGGCTGGCCGGGTCCACCGTCGGGTACACGTACGCGACGCGGCCGCGCATCACCTCGCCCGGATAGGCGTCGAAGGACGCGTCCGCGACCTGCCCCACGCGCACGGCGGCGAGGTCGTCCTCGAAGGCGTCCGCCTCGAGCCAGACGGTGCCGAGGTCGGCGATCTCGAACAGGGGAGCGCCGGCCGCCACCGACTGGCCTTGCACCACGTTCTTCTGGAGCACGACTCCGTCCGACGGGGACCGCAGCGTGAGCGTCCGGCGGACGGTGCCGCTCCGCTCCAGCTCCGCGATCTGGTCGTCGCTGATGTCCCAGTACTGGAGGCGCCGGCGCGCGGCCGCCACGAGGGAATCGGCGTTCCGGGCCGCGTCGGCGGTCGAGCCGGTGCCGAGCGCGCTCCGCAGGCGCACCGCGAGAAGCAGCTCCTGCTGCGCCGCCACCAGCATCGGGCTGTACAGCTCGAGGAGCACCTCGTCCCGGTGCACGGGCCGGCCGGTGAAGTCCACCGCCAGCCGCTCGACGAATCCGTCCACGCGGCTCGCGACCGTGCGCCGCGCCGTCTCGGCCGGCACCACACGGCCCACCAGCCGGAGGTCGCGCGTGAGCGTGCCCATCTCCGCCGTCACGACGAGGATGCCGAGGCGCGCCCGGACCTCCGGCGCGACCGTCACGGGCCCGGGGCCGGCCGCGGGCATCGCCCCTCCGCCGTGCTGGCTGTGGTCCACCGCTGGAACGCCGCCCTTCCCCTTCGAGCATCCCGGCACCACGATGGCCGCCACGAGCAGCAGAATCGCGAATGGTCCTGTCTTCATTCTCATCGCCTACTCCATCCCCATCCCCGGCATCGGCGCGACGTAGAGCCGGCCTGTCAGCCGGTCGATATCGGCGATCGCGGTCCCATACATGGACTCGAAGCGGTGGGCGTCGTGCTCATACATCAGGAGGGCCATCTGCGCGTCGAGCACGGCCATGAAGTCCACCCGGCCGACGCGATAGGCGGCGAGGGAGGCCTCGTACGCCGCTTCCGCCTGCGGCACGAGCGTCCCGGTGTAGATCGCCACCTGATGCCGCGCCGTCTCGGCCCCGGCGCGCGCGGTCACCAGCTCGGTGCGGACGGACAGGCGCATCGCGGCGACCTCGTCCTCCGCCATCTCGCGCATCGCGCGGGACTCGTCGCGCATCCTGAGCTGCCGCGACCGTGCGAAGACGGGGACGCTGATCCCGAACATGGCCGAGACCACGTCGTTCGAGCCGGTCCGCTGGCCGTAGGAGAGCCCGACGGTGAGATCGGGGATGAGCATCCGGCGGGCCGCCTCCTCGTTGGCGCGCGCGGCGGAGACGCCGGTGCGCAGCGCCGCGAGCTCGCGGTTGCCGGTGTCGGCCCAGGCGACGAGCGAATCCGTCGGCGGCAGCGGGGGCATCTCGAGGGCCATCACTTCGCCGCCGTGCATCTCGTGCGCGACCCCGGGGCGGAGCGCGATGCGCGCTTCCGGGTCGCGGCCGAGGAGGCCGTTCAGGGCCGCGGCGGCGGTGAACCGCTGCAGTGCCATGTCGGCGATGTCCTGCTGCATCCGCGTCACGGCGAGCTGGGCCCGGACGACGTCGGCCTGCGAGGTGCTGCCGACGGCGTACATCGCCGTGGCGATGCCGACCAGATCGCGCAGCGCCCCGAGGGTGGTGCCCATCGTCTCCAGGGCGCGATCGGTGTGGTACAGCTCCCAATAGCGGGTGCGCACTTCGTGCTCGACGTCGAGCGCCAGCGCGTCACGCCGCAGCGCGGTGCCGGCGCTGTCGGACCGGGCGGCGGAGCGCCGGAGCCGCAGGGTGCCGTTGATCGGCAGCATCTGCATCACCGTCAGCTGGTTCATCGTCATCGGGTCGCCGCGCGGCGAGAGGGCGGGGAGCATGTAGTTCATCGCTCCGAGCGTGACGGTGGGATCCGCCAGGGCTCCCGCGGGTCCGATCCGCGCCCCCGCGGCGCGCACGCCGGCGCTCGCGGCGGCGATACGCGGGTTCTGCGCGCGGGCGATGGCGATCGCCTGCGCCAGGTCGAGGGTATCGGCCGGCTGCTGCGCCGCCACCGGCAGCGCGACGCCGGACAGGGCCACCACGATCAGCGTGCTCCTCAGGCGACGCATGGGTCCGCGACTAGCTCCGGGGCGTCCAGTGATACGACCCGAGCCGTGCGCCGACGTACCCCGCAACTCCTCCCAGCGCACCGGCGAGCACACCCACGACCGCGGCCCGTCCGATCGCGCGGAACCAGTCGCTCCAGCCCCCCGTCGCCGCGAAGGGACACCAACTCGGCTCGGCGGTCCCGGCATGGAGCACCACGCACACCGACATCGCCACACCAGCCAGCAGGGCGCCGACGACGAACCCCGTGACCACGAAGGCGCGGCGGCGCGGATCGTCTGGCAGGGGGAGGCCTGCGAGGGAGCGAGCAGTCATCCGGCGACTCCTCTCGAGGTGGAACCGCGTGCGACCGGTGAATGGAGCCGATGGCGACGCCGTGCGACCACCGACACGGCGGTCGACGCGTCGAGGAGTCTAGGGACGGGACTGTTAAGGGAGTCTGAAGCGTGCGTGAGGTTTCGTACTGCGGCTCGTGCCGGACGGCCTTCCCGGGGGCCTGGAGCGCGTGGCCGCCGCCCGTCAGCCCCCGCCGGCCAACGGAACCGTCAGACGGAACAGCGCGCCCGGCGTGGCGCGGGCGAGGACGAGCGCGCCGCGATGGGCCTCCGCGATGGCGCGCGCGATGGGCAGGCCGAGCCCCGCGCCGGCGTCCCGTCCCCGAGCGGGGTCGGCGCGATAGAAGCGCTCGAAGACGTGCTCGGCGTGCTCCGGCGCGATCCCGGGTCCGCCGTCTTCCACCTCGAGCGTGGCCACGCCGCCGGCCGCCGCGCAGCGGACCGCGACCCGCGCGCCGCGTGGGGCGTGCTTGAGGGCGTTCTCGACCAGGTTGCCGACGGCGCGGTCGAGCAGCGCCGCGTCGCCGTGCACCGGGGCGGATTGCGCCGCGGCGGTCAGGACGACGCCGGCCGCCTCCGCAGGCCCGGCTGAGCGCGCCACCACGCGGTCGACCACGTCGGCCAGGTCCACCTCGCCGAGAGCCGACGCGGGGAGGCCGGCGTCGGCGCGCGCGAGCAGCAGGAGGTTGCCGGCCAGGGCGGTCATCCCGTCCACCTCCTCCCGCATCCGCGCCAGGACGGCGCGCAGCTCCTCCACGCTCCGGTCCCGCCGCAGCGCCACGTCGAGGTCGCCGCGCATCACGGTCAGCGGGGAGCGCAGCTCGTGGCTCGCGTCGGCGACGAAGCGGCGCTGCGCGTCGAACGCGGCGCGGAGGCGGTCCAGCATCGCGTTCAGCACCGCGACGAGGCTGGCGTACTCCACCACCTCGGCGTGCGCCGTGATGTGCGCCGACAGCGTCCCCGCCTCGATGGCCTGCGCCTGGGCGGCGATCTGTTCCGCCGGACGGGTGGCGAGCCGGGCGAAGAACCACGCTCCGCCGAAGGCGGCCGCCGCGCCGGTGAATCCGAGGACCGCCACGAGGCCGGCGAACCGCCAGATCACGGCATCCAAGGGGGCCAGGGGCGCCGCGACCTGGAGGTAGTGAGAGCCGTGCATCGCCCCCACGAGCCGGAGCGGGTAGACGAGCGACCGCAGCCGGTCAGCGCCCCAGGTGTGCGTGGCGAGGCCCGGGACGCCCCGGCGCGCCTCCGCCATCGCGGTGGCCGGGAGCGGGAGGTCGCGGTCGCCGAGGTTCGCGCTCCGGACCACCGGCACGCCCTCCGCATCCCACAGCTCGCCGTAGCGGGTGAGCTCCGAGCTCGGCAGCCGGGTGCGGGCGAGGAGCACCCCCTCGTGGAAGGTGAAGTCGGGGCCGGACGTGGACGCCCCCGCGAGCACCTCGACCTCCGCGAGCTGCAGCAGCGTCGCGTCCAGCTCCCGCTGGAGGATCACGCGCAACGACCACGTGGCCGCGACGCCGACACCGGCGATGACGACGAGCATCGTCAGGGCGAAGCGGACGGCGAGCTGCACGCGGAAGGAGCGGAGCATCAGACGCCGGGCCGAAACGAGAACCCGACCCCTCGGACGGTGTGCAGGAGCCGCGGCGCCCCGCCCTCCTCGAGCTTGCGGCGGAGGTTCGAGATGTGGACGTCCACGACGTTGGTGCCGGGGTCGAACGACATGTCCCAGACCTTCTCGAGCAGCTCGACGCGGGTCACGACCTCGTCGGGGCGCTCCAGCAGGTAGGCAAGGAGGCGGAACTCGCGCGGGGTGAGCGCCAGCTCGCGGCCCCCTCGCGAGGCGCGGTGCCGGGTGCGGTCCACCTCCACGTCGGCGAGTCGCAGCACCCCGCCCGCCGGCGTCGAGGTCGATCGCCTGCCGAGGGCCCGGAGGCGCGCCACCAACTCCTCGAAGGCGAAGGGCTTCGTGAGATAGTCGTCGGCGCCGGCGTCGAGGCCGCGCACCACGTCCTCCGTGGAGTCGCGCGCCGTGAGCATCAGGATCGGCGTCCGCACCTGCTCGCGGCGCAGCTCGGCCGCGAGCTGGAGGCCGTTCTTCTTCGGCAGCTGGATGTCCAGGACCATGACGTCGTACGGGTTGACGTGCGCGAGGAGCGCTCCCTCCTCGCCATCCCCCGCGACGTCCACGGCGTGCCCCTCCTCCTCCAGCCCCTGCTGGATGAAGCGGGCAACCTTCCGGTCGTCCTCGACCACCAAGATGCGCATGGCACCAACTTAGCGCCTCCCGCGTATTGGCCCTAGATTCTCCGTCCTACACCCCCCTTCGGAGCAGCGTATGCGCCTTCGGCCCGTGAGCGTCCTCGCGTCCGCCGTCCTCTTCGCGTCCCTCGCCTTGCTCGCGGCCCCTGCCGCGGAGGCGCAGGTCAGCGCCCGCATGTTCCGGCAGCCCGACGTCTCGGCGACCGAGATCGCCTTCGTCTACGCCGGCGATATCTGGATCGTCCCCAAGACCGGCGGCGCCGCCCAGCGGCTCAGCTCGCCGCCGGGTGAGGAGAGCTTCCCGCGCTTCTCCCCCGACGGGACGAAGATCGCCTTCAGCGCCGACTACGACGGCAACCAGGACGTCTACGTGGTGGACGCCCACGGCGGCGAGCCGCTGCGGGTGACGCACCACCCGATGGCCGACCGCATCGTGGACTGGTACCCCGACGGCCGCAGCCTCCTCGTCGCCACCGCGATGGCGTCGGGCCGCCAGCGCTACTCGCAGTTCTACAAGGTGCCGGCGACGGGCGGGCTCCCCGAGCGGCTCCCGGTGCCGTACGCGGAGTTCGGCGCGATCTCCCCCGACGGCCGGACCCTCGCCTACATGCCGATGGCGCAGGACTTCCGCACCTGGAAGCGCTACCGCGGCGGCTGGGCCCCCGACATCTGGACCTTCGACCTGCAGACGTTCGCGTCGGAGCGGATCACCACCTGGGAGGGGAACGACGCCCACCCGATGTGGCACGGCCGGACGATGTACTTCCTCTCCGACCGCGACTCCGCCGCGCGCAACAACATCTGGGCGTACAGCCTCGAGACGCGCCAGTTCCGCGAGATCACCCACTTCACCGACTTCGACATCACCTTCCCCGCCGTCGGCCCTTCGGACATCGTCTTCGAGGCGGGCGGCCGGCTCTATCTGCTCGACCTCGCCACCGAGCAGTCGCACGAGGTCACCGTGACCGTCGTGACCGACCTCGCGACGCTGCGGCCCCGCGCGGAGCGGGTGGCGTCCCTCATCCAGGGCGGGACCCTCTCCCCGACCGGCCAGCGGGCCATCTTCGAGGCCCGCGGCGACCTCTTCTCCGTGCCGGCGCAGTACGGCCCCGTCCTCGACATCACGCAGACCTCCGGCGCCGCGGAGCGCTATCCCGCCTACTCGCCTGACGGCCAGCAGGTGGCCTACTGGTCCGACCGGTCCGGGGAGTACGAGCTGTACGTGCGCCCCGCCGGCGGCGGCGCCGAGCGGAAGCTCACCACCTACGGCCCGGGGTACCGCTTCCACCCGTACTGGTCCCCCGACGGGAAGAAGCTCGCGTTCGTGGACCAGACGATGACGATCCGCGTCCTCGACATCGAGTCGGGGCAGACGGCCCGGGTGGACCAGGCGCGGAACTGGTACTTCGGGAACCTCGACGGCTTCCGGCCGAGCTGGTCGGCCGACAGCCGGTGGCTCGCCTACCAGAGGGACCTCGAGACGCAGGCTCACGCGATCTTCCTCTACGACGCGCGCGCCGGGCGGAGCACCCAGGTCACCTCCGGCTATTACAACGACACCCAGCCCGTCTTCGATCCCGACGGGAAGTACCTCTACTTCTTCTCGAACCGGACGCTGCGCCCCGTCTACTCGGACCTCGACAACACCTTCGTCTATCCGAACGCGACCAGCATCGTCGCCGTGGCGCTCCGGCGTGACGTCCCCTCCCCTCTCGAGCCACGCAACGACGCCGAAGGGACGCGGAACGACAGCGCCGCCACGCCGCCCGTCACGCCCCCCGCGGCCGCGCCGGCCCGCGGCGGCCGGGCCACCGCCGCACCGGCGGCGGCCGGGACTCCGGTCGTGCCGCCCAAGCCCCCGGCAGCCGTGGAGATCGACACCGCCGGCTTCGAGCAGCGCGCGGTCGTCCTCCCCATCACCGGCGGCAACTTCGCCGAGCTGTACGCCGTGTCGGGCAAAGTGGTCTATCGGAAGACGCCGACGGCGGGCTCGACGGACACCAAGACGCCGATCATGTACTACGACCTCAAGGAGCGCGAGGAGAAGACGGTCGTCCCCGACGCCGACGGCTTCCAGATGACGTACGACGGCAAGAAGCTGGGCGTCTCGCAGGAGCACCGGTATTACATCATCGACCTCAAGGCCGACCAGAAGCTCGACAAGCCGCTGCGCATCGCCGAGATGGAGATGACGGTGGACCCGCGCGCCGAGTGGCGGCAGATCTTCAACGACGTGTGGCGGATCGAGCGCGACTTCTTCTACGATCCGAACATGCACGGCGTGGACTGGGCGGCGATGCGGGAGCGGTACGGCCGCCTCATCGGCGACGCCGTGACGCGCTGGGACGTGAACTTCGTGATCGGCGAGCTGATCAGCGAGCTGAGCAGCTCGCACACCTACCGCGGCGGCGGCGACCTCGAGCCGGCGCCCGAGCGGGCCGTAGGCCTCCTCGGCGTGGACTGGGCGCTGGAGAACGGGGCGTTCCGCATCGCCCACATCGTGGACGGCGGGGCGTGGGACAGCGAGGCGCGCTCCCCCCTCGCGCGCCCTGGCGTGAACGTGCACGAGGGCGAGTACGTGCTCGCCGTGAACGGCATCCCGATGGACGTGACGAAGGACCCGTGGGCCGCCTTCGAGGGGCTGGCCGGCGTCGCCGTGGACCTCACCGTGAACGACCGGCCCACGCCGGAGGGCGCGCGGCACGTGGTCGTCGAGACGCTGCGGGACGAGACGCGCCTGCGGACCCTCGCCTGGATGGAGGGGAACCGCCGCCGCGTCGAGCAGGCCACCAACGGGCGCGTGGGCTACATCTACGTGCCCAGCACCGGGATCGACGGGCAGACGGAGCTGGAGCGGCAGTTCATCGCGCAATTCACGAAGGACGCCCTGATCATCGACGAGCGCTGGAACAGCGGGGGGCAGATCCCCGACCGGTTCATCGAGATGCTGAACCGCCCGGTCCTGGGCTATTGGGCGGTGCGCGACGGCGCCGACTGGCGGTGGCCGCCGGCGGCGCACTTCGGCCCCGAAGTGATGCTCATCAACGGATGGAGCGGCTCCGGCGGCGACGCCTTCCCGTACTTCTTCCGGGAGAAGGGGCTCGGGCCGCTGATCGGCCAGCGGACGTGGGGCGGCCTCATCGGCATCACCGGCGCCCCGCCCCTCGTGGACGGCGGCAGCGTCACCGTGCCCACCTTCCGGCTCTACAGCCCGACGGGGGAGTGGTTCCCGGAGGGCGTGGGCGTGGCACCGGACATCGCCGTGGTGGACGATCCGACGCAGCTGGCCCGGGGGACCGACCCGCAGCTCGAGCGGGCCATCCAGGAGTGCCTGCGGCAGCTGCAGGAGCACGCCGTCGCGCCGCCGCGCCGACCGGCGTACGAGAACCGCACGCCGCGGAGACCGTAGACCGCTGACCGTGAACCGTTGACCGTAGTCCGCCGACGAACGAGGGGCCGGTGCCGGGATCTACTCCGGTGCCGGCCCCTCTTGCTGTCACACCGTGGCGATCACGGTGCGCTCATCACGGTGCGCGCCTCAAGGTGCGCGCCGTCAGCGTCGCGGCTGGGGCGGAGGCAGTGTCGAGGTGTGCGCGGTCGTGAACTTCCACCCGCTCGGGCGATGCACCGCCACCGCGGTGAAGAACCCTCTCTCCGTCTTGGAGACCCCGGTACTATCGGGCCGCGTCTCGCTGTACCCGGCCGCGAAGCCGGCGACGCCGGGGGCGATGACCTGGATGCGCATCGTGTCCCAGGTGAACACTTCGCGCGTGGCGGCCTCGGGCTCGGACCGGGTCCACGCCGTCATCGAGTCGAAGGACGCGAAGGGGAGCATCCCGTTGTACGCCCAGAGGTAGCCGGGGACGCTGTCCATGAAGGGGACGAAGCCGCGATACCCGTGCTCACCGACCTGGGCGGGCATCCCCTCCGCCACCAGCCGCACGCTGTCGGCGATGGCGGCACGATGGGCATCGGTGAGCGGTGGAGCGCCTGCGGGCGCGCAGGCGGCGAGGGACGCGAGGGCGAAGAGCAGTCGCGGGCGCATCATCGGTCCTCCGGTGGCGGTTCCCGAAAAGAGGCCGGCCCCATCGTCAACGGGGCCGGACCCATCACCTCTCACCTATCACTCCTCACTCATCACCCACATTCGCTGTAGCCGCACACGTGGCACTTCATGCACCCTTCCGCGAACTCGAGCTGGGAGCCGCAGTCCGGGCACGCGCCGACGAAGGACTGCTCGCGGCGCGGCGCTTCCAGCTCGGCCAAGGCCTCCTCCGCGCGCGGCGACGGGGGATTCACGGTCACGGGCCGCGGGGAGAGGGTGCCGGGCGCCGGGGGCGCCAGGAGCTCCTGCTGCACGCCCTCGTGCTTCTCCTGCATCCACTTCTCGATCGCGATGCCGATGGCGTCCGGCACGCTCATGACCTTGTTGGGGCCGAGGCCGATGACCCGGTCGCTGGAGATGCCGCGCAGCTGGCGGTGGATCTCCGACATCGGGATCCCGGAGCGGAGGCCCAGGCTGATGAGCCGCCCGATCGCCTCGACGTCCGCCATGAGGGGGGCGCCCGCCTTGCCGAGGGAGATGAAGATCTCGAACGGCTGCGCCTTCTCGTCCTCGGTGATGGTGACGTACGCGGTGCCGAGGGGGGTCTCGATCCGCCGCGTCATGCCGCGCAGCAGGTCGGGGCGCGAGCGCTTGGCCCGCCGCTGGGCGTTCTCCGACTCGGCGTCGTGCAGCTGCCGCCGCACGCGGTCCAGCTCCGCCTCCAGCTCGGCCACCTGCCCGCGCAGGTCGGCCATCTCCCGCTCCATCTCGAAGGGCGGCTCGCCGCCGTCCACCGCCGCGCCCGGCGCCGGCGCCCCGCTCCCCTTCTGCGCCACGTCCTTCGCCGTCTTGCCGGTGGAGAGCACCTGCATGTCGCGGCTGCCGTCGCGATAGACGGTCACGCCCTTGCACTGCAGCTCGAAGGCGAGCTCGTAGATCCGCCGGACGTCCTCTTGCTTCGCTTCCTGCGGGAAGTTGCAGGTCTTGCTGATGGCGGAGTCGGTGAACTCCTGGAAGCCCGCCTGCATCCGGATGTGCCACTCCGGCATCACGTCGTGCGCCGTCACGAACACCCGCTGCAGCAGCTCCGGCACCTGCGGGAAGTGGATGTGGCCCTCCGCCGCGATCTTCTGCATCAGCTCGTCGGAGTACCAGTTCCCGTCCTTGGCGAAGCGGACGAAGTCCTCGTTCGCGTCCGTCATCAGCGTGCCGGCCTGGTTCCGGAGGAACGCCACGGCGAAGAGAGGCTCGATGCCGCTCGAGCAGCCGGCGATGATCGAGATCGTCCCCGTGGGCGCCACGGTCGTCATGTTGCAGTTGCGGAGGCGCCGCATCGGCCGGACGCGCTCGCCGGCGGCGGTGCGGGCACAGCTGGCGTCAGGGCCCCAGATGCTCCGCTCCCACTCCGGGAACACGCCGCGGGACTCGGCGAGCTTCTCCGACGCGACCTTCGACTCCTCGTCCACGAACCGCATCACCTGCCGCCCGAACTCGACCGCTTCGGCCGAATGGTAGGGCACGCCCAGCCGGACCAGCATGTCCGCCCAGCCCATCACGCCCAGCCCGATCCGCCGGATGCGCTTGGCCAGGTCGTCGATCTCGGGCATCGGGTAGCGGTTGGCGTCGATCACGTTGTCGAGGAAATGCGTGCACAGGTGCACCGTGCGCCGCAGGTCCTCCCAATCCACCTCGCCGTCCTTCACGAACAGGCCGAGGTTGATCGAGCCGAGGTTGCAGACGTCGTAGGGGAGGAGAGGCTGCTCCCCGCAGGGGTTCGTCGCCTCGTAGGCGCCGAGGTGCGGGACCGGATTGTAGGCGTTCGCCCGGTCGATGAAGTACACGCCCGGCTCGCCCGTCTTCCAGGCGCCGGTGACGATCTTCGCGAACACGTCGCGGGCATCGAGCTGGCCCGTGACCTTGTGGGTGCGCGGGTGGATCAGGTCGTACGGCCGGCCGTCCTTCACCGCCTCCATGAAGGCGTCGGTGACCGCCACCGAGATGTTGAAGTTCGTGATCTGGGTGGTGTCGTCCTTGCAGCCGATGAACTCGAGGATGTCGGGGTGGTCCACCCGCAGGATGCCCATGTTGGCGCCGCGGCGGGTCCCGCCCTGCTTCACCACGTCGGTGGAAGCGTCGTACAGCTTCATGAACGAGATCGGGCCCGAGGCCACGCCCATCGAGGAGCGCACCACGTCGTTCTTGGGGCGCAGGCGGCTGAAGGAGAAGCCCGTGCCGCCCCCCGACTGGTGCACCAGCGCCATGGCCCTGAGGGTGTCGTAGATGCCGCTCTTGCCGTCGGAGAGGGCGTCGGCCACCGGCAGGACGAAACAGGCCGAAAGCTGTCCCAAGGGCCGCCCCGCGTTCATCAGGGTGGGGCTGTTGGGCATCCACTTCCGTTCGGCCATCAGGCGGTAGAACTCCTCCGCCACCGCCTCCACCGCCCCTTCGGACGCGCCGTAGGTCAGGTCCGGCGCCGCGATGGTCCGCGCCACACGCCAGAAGAGGTCGGACGGCTCCTCGACGGGCCGGCCGGCATCGTCCTTGACCAGGTAGCGGCGCTGCAGCACCGTGACCGCGTTCGAACTGAGCTGCAACGCCTTCCGGCGGGCCGAATCGCTCAAAGCCATCGTGCTTCCCTCTCCCGTGCCCTACGACGCCGCGATGCCGGGACAGTGTCCCGACTGGTGCGACATCCGCTCAGAGTTGGTGTGGATGCGGCTGCAAAGAAAAGCGGGGTGACAAGCTAAGCGATTGTGCGGTGCGAGCAACACCCCGCGAATCCCCTGTCGCTGCCTCAACTCTTCACTTTGCACATCACAAACCTAGCGACCATCAACAGGCGCCGCTGGCGGTCACGCCTCGAATCGCTGGTACATTCCGTCCCGATGCCGCTGGGCGAGCTCGACATAATGCTCCGTGGTGAGGCGGATGCGGCCCCGGAGCGCGTCGTCCACCGGCCGGATGATCTTCGCCGGGACGCCGAGGACGAGGGATCCCGGCGGGATCTGCATCCCCTCCGGCACCACCGCTCCGGCGCCGACGACCGAGCCGGCGCCCACCCGGGCGTGGTCCAGGACGATGCTCCCCATCCCGATCAGGCACCCGTCCTCGACCGTGCAGGCGTGCAGGATGCAACGGTGTCCCACCCCGACGTCGGCGCCGACGGTGCAGCCGACGCCCTCGAGGACGTGGACGACGCTGAGATCCTGGATGTTGGACCGGGGGCCGATGAGAATGGGGCCGATGTCGCCGCGGAGGACGCACTGGTACCACACACTCGAGTGCTCGCCCAGCGACACGTCGCCCATCACGTCCGCGCCCGGGGCCACCCAGGCGGTGTCGTGGATCTTCAACGCGACAGCTGCGGGCGGATGCTCAGCTTGATCCACGCCTCGACGGGCTGCCCCCCTTTGGTCGCGGGCGTGAAGGAGAGATCGCGCGCCACGGCGAGGGCGGCGGCGTTGAAGGCGCTGCAATTGGAGGCGGGGGCGCTGGCCGAGGCGAGGGCCACGTCACCTGTGGGGCTCACCTTCAGCAGGACGGTCGCCGGCGTCACGGTTCCGGTGCACGACGAAGGCGCCACCGCGAGGGGCGGCGTCCGCGAGGTCGGCCGGACGGTGTAGCAGGCGTTCCGCGTGTTGAGGACGCCGAACGTCGGGTTGGCGCACTCGGGGGCGGGCGCGCCCGCGGCGGCCTGGGGCGTCGCCGCGACCGGGGGAGCGGGCGCCGTCGAGGCCGCGATCATCGTGACGGCGTGCGAGGTCACGCGCCCCGACGCGATGTCCACCTGCGCCTCGTAGTTCTGGAATCCGGACGCCGCGACGCGGAGGGTGTGCCGGCCCGGGGGCAGCTTCTCGTGCGCGCTGCCGCGGCGGCCGTCCACCGTGATCGTCGCGCCATGCGGAATATTGCCCGCGACGCTCAGCGTGCCGGGAGGCCCGCTAGGCACCGCAGCCGTGACGGGGCGCGCCGGAGGGGTGGCCCGCGAGGACGCGGTGCGCGTGGGCGTGGTGCGCGAGGGCGTCGGGGCCGCCGCAGCCATCTGGGCCGCGGCGATGCTGTCGGCGCGCGCCTTGGCGGTGTCGGGCGTCGCGGGGGCCGGGTGCGTCGTGTCGGCCGGGGGCTGCACGGCGACCTGCGGCGTGCCGCGCCCGAACAACATGTAGCCGCCCAGCGCGAGCAGGACGACGGCGATCGCCGCCAGCGCGACGAACGGCGCCTTGCTCTTCGGCTTCGGGGCGGGCCGGGGCGCGGGCTTCGCCTTGGGAGGCGCCGCCGGCGGCGCCGGCGCGGCGGCCTTCGCCGCATTGGCCGCGGCGACGTCGGCGGGGATGCCCATGGACGCCGACGCGCGCGGGAGAGGCGTCGTGGCGGCGAACGAGATCGCCGGCGGCGGCGCCTTCATCGGCTCGATCGCCCGCGTCGGCATCGTCGCCATGTCGGTCATCGAGACGCGCGCCGAGGGGCCGCCCAGGGATTCGAGGGCGTGCACCACGTCCTCGGCGGTCTGGAACCGGTCCTCGGCCTTCTTCGCCATCATCTTCTGGACGACGGTGAAGAGCTCCCGCTGGTCGGCGTTCTCCAGCGGCGGGACGGGGAGCTCCTCCATGATGTGCTTGTAACCGATGGAGAAGCTGTCCTCGCCGTCGAAGGGCACGTGTCCGGTGAGGCACTGGTAGCCCACGACGCCGAGGGAGTAGAGGTCGCTCCGGCCGTCGAGGTTCTGGGCCCGCGCCTGCTCGGGGCTCATGTAGTGCGGCGTGCCGATGGACATGCCGGTGCCCGTGAGGCGGGCGCCGGACTGGGCCTTCGCGATCCCGAAGTCGGTCACGATCGCCTGGCCCAGCTCGTCGAACATGATGTTGTCGGGCTTGATGTCGCGGTGCACGATGCCGTGCTTGTGCGCGAAGCCGAGCGCCCGGGAGCACTCGATGAGCACGCGCTTGAGCTCGGGCACGGGGAGCGCGCCGCGCGTCTCGACGACCGCGGAGAGGGACTTCCCGCGGATGAACTTCATGACGAAGTAGATGACCCGTCCCGACTTGCCGACGCGGTAGATCGGGATGATGTTCGGGTGCTCGAGCTTGCCGGCGGTGCGCGCCTCGCGCTGGAACCGCTCGACGAACTCCGCGTCGAACGAGAGCGAGAACGGCAGGACCTTGATGGCGACCTCGCGCTCGAGCGACTTGTCGCGGGCCTTGAAGACGATCGCCATCCCGCCGCGCCCCAGCTCCTTCTCCAGCTCGTACTCGTCCTTGAGCGCGTCCCGCACGATCTCCGCTTCGTCCGGCTGCGGGGGCTGCGCCGTCGGCTGCGCGGACGTCATGCCTTGGGTGATCGTGATCAAGTCCAGTCCGCACGTGGGACAGAACTTGCTCGACACCTGGACTTCCGTACCGCAGCGGGAGCAGAACATATGGAGTTCGGAGGCCTCGGCTAACGCGCGTTAGCGGGTCAACTTAGGGCGCGCGGAGAGAGGGGTCAAGGCGCGCGCTGCGCAGCGATCTCGAAGGCCTGGCGGCGCACCACCTGCGCCCCCGACGCGCCGTCGCGGAGGGTCACCTCCAGCTCGTAGCGCCCCGGCGCGAGGCCGGTCAGGCCGATGCGCTGGCGCACGCGCGAGAGGCCCGGGGCGTCGGTCTCGGTATTGTAGTTGAGCCGGACCCCGCCGCGGCGCCCGAAGATCCGCGAGAAGAGGGAGCCCCTCGAGCGGGGCGACAGCGCCACGTGGGTCTCGACGGTGGCGCGCTCCGGCAGGCCGTATACCTCGTAATAGAGCTCCAGCGTCCCGTCCCGCGGGTACCGGAGGAGCGGGTCGAGGGGCACCTCCCCCTCGGGCCTGCGCCACACCAGCCCGCTCCCGATGCGCCCGAGGACCAGGTCGCTCGCGGCGAACCCGCCGCCTCGCACGGGCACGTCGACCGCCCGCCCGGGCACGAGCGCCCCGGCGTCGGCCTGGAGCTCCTCCGCCACGAAGTGGAAGCGATAGGTGCCGGGAGGCACCGCCACGGCGAGCTGGCCGGAGAGGTAGCTCCCCGCCGGAAGCCCGGCCTGCGCGCCGAAGATCCGCAGCGTGTCCACGCCCCCGACCTGCCGCTGCCGCGCGTCGAACACGACCACGCGGAGGCGCAGCGGATAGCCCACCCCGCCCGACGCGACCGCGTACTCCGTCAGCGCCCCAGCCGGGATCGCGAACACCACGTGCAGCTCGCCCTCCCCGTCGTCGCGGGCCACCGCGAACGACGACACCACCGGCCTGAGGTCGTGCGGGAAGCGCAGCGGGTACGAGTCGGTGGTCGTCCCCACCTGCACTTCGCGCGTCATCTCCTGGCGTTCCTGCGCCAGGAGGCGCGAGCGGCCCCCCACGCCGGCGCGCGCCAGCTGGTCGTAGATCGGCGAGATGGCGGAGCGCGAGGCGAGCAGCCCCTCGACCACGCTCGTCGGCACGTCGGTCGGCGAGGCGAGACTGCCCGAGACGCTGAAGTCGAGCACGTCGAGGAGGCTGCCGACCAGCTTGAAGTCCTGGACGTGCCCGCGCGCCACGAAATGGAAGATGAGGTCGCCCTCCGGCGGCGGCCGCCGGTACGCCCAGCTCTCGTTCGGCTCGTCCGTGACGAGGGTCGCCCGCGCATCAGGCTCACCGTGGCGGAGGTAGATCACGCCGCGGTCGTCGAACTCCGCCTGCGTGGAATCGCGGTAGATCTCCGCGATGTCGTAGTGCCGGTGCCGGGTCCCCAGCCGGAAGTGCTCGCGCACGTAGGCGTAGCGCCGGAACTGCTCGATCAGCCGGTCGCCGCTGTGGCGTGCGTCGGCCAGGTCGCGCCGGCCCCAGAACCGCCGCAGCCACGGCCCCACCGAGTCCCCGGGGAGCCCGTCGTAGGCGCGCAGGTCGGCGGACGACGCGATCCAGAAGATCTCGCGGCGGAACTCGGCCTTGGCGCTGTCGCTCAGGGGGCGGCGCGTCGCCGCGGCGAAGTAGGCCGCGATGGCGGAGTCGGGGCGGCCCACCGCGTAGAGGCTGCGCGCAACCTCGAGGCCGCCGAGCGTCGAATCGCCCCCGTGCGCCACGTAGGCGCGGAACGCCGCGAGTGAGGAGTCGTTCGCCCCGAGCTCGCGCTCCACCCGGCCCCGCACCAGGAGGACCGCCGGCCGGGTGCCCGCGGCCGTCCCCGCCGACATGCGGAAGGCACGCTGGGCGACCGTGAGGAGGGGCGCGACGCGCTGGCGCAGCGCCGTGGTGCCGAGGTCCACGAGCGCCGGGGTGAAGGCCGGGTCGGCTTCGGCGGCCCGCGCGAACGCCCGCGCCGCCTTCGAGAGCGGATCGGCGCCAAGGACCTGCCGGAGATTCTCGAGGGGGATGACCGACGACTCGCCGATGGCGAGCTCCGCCACGCCGAGCCAGTACCAGGGGAGCGGCCACGCGGGGCGGAGGTCCGACGCCCACTCGAACTCCCCCGCCCCGTCGTCGTAGTGCTTCCGTTGCCCGGTGATCTCGCCGAGGCGGTAGGCGATGAAGCCCAGCTCCATGTGCAGGAACGGGTCCTCCCGGTTCTGGCGGGCGACCGCGATGCGCTCCTGCTCCCGGGCCAGGAGGGCGCTGGAGTCGCCGACCGCCTGGATCGCGGCGCGCAGCGAGTCGAGGCCTGCGCGTTCCGCCGGCGACTGGGCGCGAGCGCCCGAGGCGACCGACGCCGCGAGAGCCGCCACCACGAGGGACCGCCGCAAGCTCGTCATACTCCTTATAAGATACCCCGTCCCGCACGGGTTGAACCGGAGGGGCGTGACCCGTCGGCCTAGAAGGTCGCGCCCAGCGCGACGTACCCCTGTGCGCCGCGACGCGGGGTGAGGCGCTGCGCGACGCCGACGCGCAGGCGGACCGGATAGTCGTACAGCACCCCCAGGTCGGCCACGCCCTCGACACCCGCCGACGCCAGCGTCGTGCGGCCGGCGAGCCAGGGGAAGGTCGTTCGCCACGCGAGAGGGGACCACGCCATCGCGCCGTCGGCGAACACCGCGAGGGAGAGGCGGTCGAGCGACCCCGGCGCGAGGCCCAGGCCCCTTCCGACCAGCGCGACCGGCACGCGCCATTCCACGCTCGCCGCCGCGGCCCCGCGGCCCACCGCCTCGTCGGGCGCGAAGCCGCGCGCGGGGAAGTCCCGCGTGGTGGTCCCGGCCGCGAAGCCGGGGAGGAGCGGCACCTCGCCTCCCGAGAGCCCGCCGACGCCGAAGAGGACCGAGTCCGTGCCCGTCAGGTAGCCCACCGCGGCGCGCGCGGCGAGCACGGGCCGGGCGAACGCGCCGCCCGGCAGGGGAAGGTACGCCGCGCCGCGCACGACTCCCTCGCCGTATCCCCCCGTCTCCGCGAGCCGCCAGCGCCGCCGCAGGAAGAGCGAGGCGCGCCACCCCCGCTGCGGCGAGATCGCGAAGGCCGGCTCCACGAGGTGGCTCGCGGCCGCGCTCACCACCACCCCGGCCCGCTCCACGTCCCACTCGCGCTGGTATTCCGCGCCCACGCGCACCGCGGCGTCGCCGCGGAACCGGCGCCGGCGCGCGGTCACGCCAGCCGAGGCCTCGTCGGTGCGCAGGCAGCACCCCGCCACCACGCCGGTGTCGGGCGGGATGCGGCGCGCGGTGAACGCGTCCTCGGCGCGCGAGACGGCGAGGTCGAGCACCACCGGAGACAGTCCCGCGTACTGGTAGCCGAAGGCCGCCCGCCACGTGCCCGAGGCGAGTCCCGTTCCGGCGAGCGCACTCACCGCGTATGCGTGCCGCCCCAGGGCGTCCTCGCCGCTCGTGTAGAGGCCGGCCCACCCGGAGCGTCCCTGCACCGCGCCGAGGGGGAGCCAGTACTGCGGCAGGAGCGCGGGCCAGGGACGGTACGGATGGCGCGCGAGGATCGGCACCGACGGCGCGGAGTCGCTGGCGGCGGAGTCCCCTCCGGCGGGCTCTGGCCCTCGCAAGGAGTCGCCGGGGATCCACTCCGTCCCCGCCACCCGCGTCCACGCCAGCGTGTCGAAGGGCGCGGCCGCGAGCCGGTAGCCGTCGCTGTGGTACGCGAGGAAGAAGACGGAGTCGGTCGCGGGCGCGGGCGCGTACGCGCCGAACGGCTCGGCGGTGACGCGCCACCAGCCGGCGGACGAGTCGGCCACACGGGTGGCGTAGAGCTGCGAGCGCCCGCTCCGGTCGCTCGCCCAGAAGAGCCATGCGCCGTCGGGGCTGAACGCCGGCATCTGATCCACCGCGGCGTCGCGGGTGACCTCGCGGGCGACCTTCCCGTCCGCACCGAGCAGCACGACGTCGAGGTCGCCGCGCGTCGCGCGCGTCACCGCGACGAGGCGGCCGTCGGGGGAGAGGCGCGGCTGCGCCCATTCCACCAGGGGTGCCGGCGCCGCAAGCGTCCGCACGCCGGCCGCGGACCAGCGGACGATGGCGTTCGCTCCCGCATCCAGGCGCACCGCGAGAACGGAGCCGTCGGCGCCGACGTCGGGGTCGAGGAGCCGCCCGGCGCGGGTGAGCCGGCGCTCGCGACCGGCAGCGCTCACGCGGAAGAGCTCCGCCCGCAACCGGTACGGGCCGTCGAACTCGAACTCCGAAGCGATCACCCCGCCCGCCGTGTCCCACGCCACCCCGAGAGCGCCGTTCACCCGGGCCAGCGCGCGGACCGTCCCGCTCCCCCGATCCAGGACGGCGAGCCGGGGCTCGTCGCGGCCGTCGTCGAGGACGAACAGGATCCGCCTGCCGTCGGGAGAGACGCGAGGCGGCACCAGGCTCCGCAGCCCCGTCACCCCGGCCACGGCCGGCGCGCCGGCGCTCGCCTCCGTTCGACCGACGAGGGCGCGCTGCCACGCCCGCCACGCCGTGGTCGCCCCTTCGCCGGCGGCGCGGCGCACCGCACGGTTCAGGAGCAGGTACGGCAGCGGCGCGCGCGCCGTCTCGACCGCCAGCCGCGCGACAGCGCTGTCCCCCCCCTCCCGGCTGAGCTCGGCGAGGAACGCGGCGCCGAAGGCGTACGGCCGCGTGCCGCCGGGCCAGCGCGGCGAAGCGGCGTTCGCCGCGTCGATCGTGAGGCCCCCCCGCTCCGCCGCCTGGGCGCCCACGACGGCGGGATGGAAACTCCCGCGGTCGCGTCCTCCCTCCGTCAACGCCGACTCGTAGTGGACCGCGGTCCCTTCGGTGAGCCAGGTGGGGAGGAGGGCGTTCGGGAAGAGGAACGGCGCGCGTCCGAGGACCGCGCGCCCCAGCCGCCACCAGCCGCGCGCGAGGTCGAGGTGGAAGACGTGCGTCAGCTCGTGGGTGACGAGGAGCCGCAGCCACCGATCGTAGCGCTGCAGCTCCACGTCCCCCGTCGGGGGCACGGGGTACAGGACGATCCGGGGCGAGGGAAAGACGGTGGTGAAGCCGTTGGCGAAGTCGGCGTTGTCGCTGACGACGAGGTCCACGCGGCGGTGCGGGGCCGGCAGGCGGGTCGCGAGGGCGGCCCACGCCTCCTCCGCTTCGCGGGCGACGCGTTCGCCGAGGGATTCCTCGCCGCGGCGCACGTGCACGCGGAAGTGCGTGGTCTCGAGCGTGGTCCAGCGTCCCGTCGGATCGGCCTGCGCCACCGCCGGCGCGGGGGTGCGCATCGCCAGAGCCGCCGCGAGGGCGAGCGCGGCCGCTGCCAGGCGGGCGGCACCCGCGCGCCGCGGCGTCAGCGCGCCGGTGCCCACCGCCGCAGGTACGCCTGGATGCCGAGGGCGATGCCGCGCGCGTACGCCCGCTGGTACGCCGGGGTGCGGAGGCCGTTCTCCTGCTCGGGGATCATCAGGAACGCGCCTTCCGTCAGGATCGCCGGCATCCAGCTGGGGCGCACGAGCGCGAAGTTCCCGCGCCCCACCCCGAGGTTCCGCAGCCCCATCTCCCCGACCAGCGCGTCCTGCACGAGGAACGCGAGGGGGGCGCTGCCCGGGTGGAAGTAGTAGGTGCTCGTCCCGCTGTTGGCCCACGGGTTCACGCCGTCGGGGAAGGCGTTGTTGTGGATGGAGACGAGGATCTCCGCGTCCCCCTGCTCCGCCAGCGTCGTGCGCTCGTACAGTCCGACGGCGGTGTCCACTGTCCGCGTCATCAGCACCCGCGCCCCGGCCTGCTCGAGGATCGCCTTCAGCGCGAGGCCGACGGCGAGGTTGGCTTCCGCTTCCCGCAGCCCCGTGGGACCGCTCGCGCCCACCGGCGGGTGTCCGGGATCCACCGCGATGAGCCGGCCCCGGAGCGGCCGCGCGGCATTCACGACCGGCGGGCGGCGGATCTCGAGCACCAGGCTCTCCCCCTCCCAGCGCGCGCGCCATCCGAAGAGGGGCCTCGAGAGCTCGAACGTCACCGTGCACTCGTCGTCCGAGGGCTGCGCCCACGTGATCCGCGGGACGAGGGGGTCGGTCCCCCCGTACTGGATGAAGTCGAGGTCCGACTGCGTGCCGTACAGCCGCACGGTTATGCCGCGATCGTCCTCGTCCACCCGGAAGGGCACCCGGGCGGTCAGGGCGAAGCGGGCGGCGACGCTCGAGGCGCCGGGGGCGAGGCGGACCAGCGTCACCCGCGCCGCCGGGGGGGGCGTGCCCGCCGGGAGCACCGCGGCCACGCCATCGAGGCCCACCCACGCCGACGCCGCGTGGGAGAGTCGCACGCGGAGCGCATCCCCCGTCCGGCCGCTCACCGCGACCCGGGTGCCGTTCCGGAAGAACCAGTGGTACGTGCCATCGGGCGAAGGGGTCCCCACCACGGCGCCGTCGGTCGCCTCGGTGCCGGTGGTGTCGTCGCTCAGCAGGACGACGGCACGCCGGTCGGGATCGAGGAGCGTGACGCGGAGGGCGAGCGCGGTGCGCACGGTGTCGGCGCCGAGGACGGCGAGGAGGGTCGCGCCTGCGCCTCCCGTGTCTGATCGAGGCACCTCTCGCGCGGTGACCTCGGGCAGTGGCGCGCCGAGGGCCGCGGCCGGGAAGGTGCCGCGATAGCGGAGCGCGGGGGGCGCCACCGGGCGGGGCGCCTGCCGCTCGAAGGTCCCCGGGGACGATTCCCGCAGGGTGTCCGGTGCCAGCGGGAAGAGCCGGCCGTCGGGGAGGCGGACCGACACCGCCGCGCCGGGCGCGGCACGCACGGAGACGCGGATGGGCTCCCCCGCCTCGGCCCAGCGCTCGCCCCTGGGTTCCGCGGATCCCTCGTCGATCCAGAGGGCGCTGGCGGGGACGGCGGGACGCGCCGGGAGGCGCACGTGCTGCACGAGCACAGCCGAGTCGGCGCCGAGGGTGGCCACGATGCGCAGCGAGGCGCCGGTGTCGTTGGGCAGCGGGATGAACGCCAGGAACGCCCCGTTCGGCGCCACCGCGACCGGGTGTCCGTCGATCGCGAGGTGCGCGAGGCCGTTCCCCACGGACCCGAAGACGAACGTCGAGTCCCGGGCGGTCACGAGCGAGCCGGCGGGCGGGTAGACCACCCGCACCTGGAGGGCACCCCGCGAGGCGGGGATGGTGGGCAGCGGCACCGGACGCCGGCTCGCCCGGACCTGGGCGGCGGCGGCGGGGGCAAGGAGCAGGGTGGCCGCGAAGAGGGCAACGGCGGGGCATGCGCGTGGGGTAGGCATCGAGTGCCCAACGTACACCAACTCTCGGCGCACCGTCAATTTAGCTCGGTTGACCCCCCTCCGGACGGACTCTATATTGGCAAACTCATCAGCCATCGCCGATCCTTGCGGAGGCCCCCCGAGTCGTGACGACGTGCGCGCACTGCGGCCGGCAAAACGACCCCGGTTCCCGCTTCTGCATGGATTGCGGGAAGCCGCTCAGCGCCTCCGCGATGGCCATGAATACGCCCGTCGGCGCCGCCGCGAGCGGCATGCCGGCGACGCGCGTCTACGCGACCGCCGGCACGGGGATCCCGTCCGTCGTCCCGAAGTGCAGCTCGTGCGGCCACGAAGTGGACACGGCGCTCCCCTTCTGCGCATTCTGCGGCGCCAAGTTGGAGGCTGCGGTGGATCCGAGCGCGATCACCTGCACCAAGTGCGGCACCGCCATCCCGGACCCGTCGTTCAAGTTCTGCCCGAACTGCGCGACGCCGCTCGGGAAGGGGGACCGGGTCTCCGCGCCCCACGAGGCGACGGCGGTGTTCACCGCCAAGCGGGCGCCGCCGGTGCAGCTCGTCGTGGTGGCCGAGGACGGCACCAAGGGGAGCCGGCACCCCCTGACGGGAGAGGAGACGACCGTCGGGCGCGCGGGCGCCGACATCTCCTTCGCCGACGACGCCTACCTCTCGCCGATGCACGCCCTCCTGATCTGGAAGGAAGGGATGCTCTCCATCCGCGACCTGGGGTCCCGGAACGGGACGTGGGTGTTCCTCACGGGGCCGCACAAGCTGGTGGACGGCGACCTGGTCCTCATCGGCTCGCAGTTGCTGCGGTTCCGGCGCCTCGGCTACCCGGGCCCGCACCCGCCGGAGGCGGACGCCACGCGGCGGATGGGGTCGTTGGTGCCGAGCGCGGACATCGCGTGCCTCACGCAGCTCCGGGCGGACGGGAGCGTGCGCGATATCTTCCACCTCTCCCCCGGCCGGGACGTGGCGCTCGGGAGGGACAAGGGCGACTGGGTGTTCCCGTACGATCCGTCCATGAGCGGCGGGCACGCGGCGGTGAAGTCCGAGGACGCCGACTTCGTGCTGGCGGACGCCGGGAGCCGCAACGGCGTGGCCGTCGCGGTCCGCGGCGACCAGCCGCTGGGCAAGAACTCCAAGATCCTCGTGGGTGACAAACTCCTGATGGTCGAGATGTCGTGAAGACCTGTCCGGTCTGCGCGCGGGAATTCCCCGACAACGTCAAGTTCTGCCCTAACGACGGGCAGACCCTCCGGGCCAAGGGCCCGCTGGCGGACCTCATCGGCCAGGTCGTCGCCGACCGTTACCACATCATCAAGAAGCTCGGCGAGGGCGGCATGGGCGCCGTCTACCTGGGCGAGCACGTGAAGATGGGGCGGAAGAGCGCCATCAAGGTGATGACGCAGGCGATGTCGAACGACCCCGACGCGGTGAGCCGCTTCAACCGCGAGGCGTCGAACGCGAGCCGCCTCTCGCACCCGAACATCTGCCAGGTGTACGACTTCGGGGAAACGAGCGAGGGACTGATCTACCTCGCGATGGAGTTCATCGAGGGGCGTTCCCTCTCCGAGGTCGCCGAGGCGGAGGGCGCGCTGCCGCCGCCGCGCGCGGCCAGCATCGTGAGGCAGGCGGCGGAGGCGCTCCAGGTCGCCCACGACCAGTCGATCGTCCACCGCGACATCAAGCCCGACAACATCATGATCGTCCTGGCCAAGGACGGCTCGGACATCGTCAAGGTGGTGGACTTCGGCATCGCGAAGGCGATCGCGGGAGACGAGACCGGCCAGAAGGTGACGAAGACGGGCCTCGTCGTCGGGACGCCGGAGTATATGAGCCCCGAGCAGCTCTCAGGGGACAAGATCGACGGGCGGAGCGACCTCTACTCCCTGGCGCTGGTGCTGTACAAGCTCCTGACGGGCGTGCTCCCCTTCCAGGCGGAGACGTCGCAGGAGACGATGATCAAGCGGCTCACGGACGCGCCGGAGCCGCTGGCGACGGCACGCCCCGACATCGTCTTCCCGCCGCGCCTCCAGACGGTGCTGGATCGCGCGCTGGCGCGGTCGCTCGCGGAGCGCTACGCGAGCGCGGCCGAGTTCGGCCGCGACCTCGAGGCGGCGGTGGGCGGGCCGGCGGTGCCCGCGACCCGGATGGACCTCGCGGGCCCCTCGGCGGCCACGCAGTTGATGGACACCGAGATGGCGCTGAAGATGGTGAAGAAGGGCAAAGGCGCTGCCCCGGCCCCCGCGCCCGAGAAGAAGTTCCCGGTTCTCCCGGTCGTGGGGGGCGTGGGCGCGGTGGGGATCCTCGCCGTCATCGGGATCCTGGCGCTGAGCCCCAAGAAGGCGGCGCTCCCCGGGGCGGACTCGTCGGGGACGCGCACCAACCAGACGGCGAGCCAGCAGACGGCGACGCCCGGTGGTGGGCAGCAGAACCCCGCGCCGAACGGCCAGACGCCACGGGTGCAGAGCCCGAACCGCCAGACGACACCGGGGAACACGCGGCAGGTGGCGGCGAACCCGCCGCCGGGCAATCCGACGCCGACGGGGGGCGGAGCCGCCGCCGTCGCAGAGTCCCTGCGGGTCGGAATCAGCCGCGTGGACAACGATAGCTACAACGCTGCCCGTGTGGCTCTGGAGTTCGTGTTCAACAGCCCCGTCGCCTCGGACCAACAGAAGGGCGAAGCGGCCTACAACATCGGGACCACGTACCCGAACGAGCAGGACAAGGACATTGCGGTTCGGTGGCTCCGGCGGTCGCACGACAGGGGATTCGCCGCCGCCGACGATCTCCTACACAGACTCGGGGTCACCCCATGACGGACACTCCCGTCATCGTCGAAGTCTTCGGGCGCACCGACGTCGGGATGGCCCGCGACCACAACGAGGACAGCTTCCTCGTCGCCAACCTCACCACCCGCGAGGCGTCGCTGCAGCCCGAGATCCGGAGCCACGAGCTCGGCAAGCGCGGCACGCTCTTCATGGTGGCCGACGGGATGGGCGGCGCCGCCGCCGGCGAGCTGGCGAGCGAGATGGCGACCGAGACGGTCTTCAACCACATGATCGAGGCGTGGGGGAACGACCCCGAGGTCACCGACCAGCGGTTCGCCTACCGCCTGAAGGAGGCGGTGGAGATCGCGAACAGCCGCATCTACGAGTACGCCCGCGCCCACCCCGAGAACCGGGGGATGGGAACGACGACGACGGCGGCGGGGTGCTTCGGCGGCGCGCTCTACCTCACGCAGATCGGCGACAGCCGCGGCTACCTGATCCGGATGGGGAAGATCGTCCAGATCACGAAGGACCAGTCGCTGATGCAGCGGCTGGTGGACGCCGGGGAGCTGACGGAGGAGGAGGCGGCGGTCAGCGAGCGCCGCAACATCATCCTCCAGGCGCTCGGCCCCGACCCGGCGGTGAAGGTGGACCTCACCCGCCAGGACCTGCGGAAGGGCGACGTCCTCATCATGTGCTCGGACGGCCTCTCCGGGCTGGTGAAGAACGACGACATCCTGCGGATCGTGACGGGCGCCCCCGACCTCGTGACGGCCTGCAAGGGGCTGATCGACCTGGCCAACGAGCGCGGCGGCCCCGACAACATCACCTGCATCGTCGCCCGCTTCGGCGGCCCGGGGATCGCGGAGCCGGACGGCAGCGAGTCGCCCAGCCACCAGGTCTACCCGCTGCTGGACACCGAGTCCACGACGGAGCCGGTGCCGGTCTACGAGCCCGGGGCCGCGAAGGGCACGAGCGAGCGCAAGACCGAGCCCGCCCAGAAGGAGCCCGCCCCCAAGAAGAAGAAGTTGTGGCCCTTCTGAGTCGCGCCCTGCCGGCGGGAGCCGGCCGCTGATGCGGATCGAGTTCGAGTTCCTCTCGGGCGCGCGCGCCGGCCGCAAGGTCGCCTTCGAGAAGTCCTTCATCGCCCTGGGCCGCGATCCCCTCGCCGAAGTGCGGTTCGACGCCGAAGCGGATCTCGACGCCTCCACCAAGCACGCCGCCGTCGTCCTGAGCGGGGACGGCTACACCGTCCGCGACCTCGGCAGCCGCAACGGGACCTTCGTCAACGGCCACCGCATCGAGGGCGACCGGGCGCTGGCCGACGGCGACGTCATCCGCTGCGGCGGGCACGGCCCCGAGGTCCGCGTCCGGCTGGTGCGCGAGGCGGCGGAACAGGTGATGGAGAAGGTCGCGGCGCCGCCGGCGGCGGCCCGCGCGGCCACCGCCGCGAAGGCCCCCGCCCCCGCCGCGCCCCCCAAGCCCGCCGGGCCGAGCGCCACGGGCATCCTCCGCGCCGAGGTGAGGGCTTCCGCGACGCGGTACCGCTCCCTCCTCATCGTGCTCGGCATCGTGGTGGTGGGCGCCGCCGCGGTCCTGGTCTGGCAGGGGCGGACGGCTCGCGAGGAGACCGCGCAGCTCGGGACCAAGCTCGACTCGCTGGGCCGGGAGCTGACCACATTGCGGGGCGCCAAGGCCGCCGCCGACTCCGAGGCGGCCCGGCTGCAGCGGGAGATCGCCGCGGCCAAGGACCCGGCGCGCGTGGCGGCCCTGCAGGCGCAGTACACCACCGTCCAGCACCGCCAGCGGGACATCGAGACGGCGCAGGGGGTGGACTACTCGGCCATCCAGCGCCAGAACGCGGCGGCCATCGCCGTCATCGTGGTGCGGTTCAGCGACACCACGCAGATCTTCGAGGGGACGGCGTTCAGCGTGGACGCCAAGGGGCGGATGCTGACGAACCGCCACACGGTGATGAACCGCGACGGGGAGCGGGCGCGGGACGTGGCGATCCGCTTCTCGGGCTCGACCGAGGTGCTCCCGGCGCGCATCGTGCGCATCGCGCCCGACGCCGACCTCGCAGTGATCCAGGTGGAGTCCGCGGGGCCGTTCCCGACCATCGCGGGCTTCGCGACAAATCCACTCGAGGCGGGCGCGCCGATCGCGCTGATCGGCTTCCCCGGGGGCTGTGGCAGCTGCCAGCGTCCGCGGGCGAAGATGGTGACGGGGACCGTGACGGCGGCGAGCGACTCGGTGCTGGAATTGGACGCGTTCAGCGGCACGGGGGCGTCGGGGAGCCCAATCTTCGACCGCAACGGCCTCGTGGTCGGCGTGATGTTCGGAGGGCGGGGGGGCGAGAGCAGCACGGAGATCGTGGGGCTGCCCATCCGCCGCGGGCAGGCGCTCCTGGCGCAGCCGTAGACCGACCGGGCCGAGCGACACATCCGGAACGACACGGGCGGCTCGCGAGGGCCGCCCGTTCCGTTCGCGGGGACGGGCGGGAGGCTACCCCGCCGCGGGCCGCACCTTCCGCTGCAACAGCGTCCCCGCGCCCAGCGCGATGAGTCCACCCACACCCCACGCCGTCGAGCCCACCACGACGCCGCCGATGGCGAGCATCGCCCCGAGGATCTGCGCCAGCACGCCGACGGCCTCGGTGAGGTCCCGTCCCAGCGGTGAGGCCGCCGCGACCGTCACACGCGCGCGCACCGGCGCCCAGCCGGGCCCTCCCGGCCGCGCCTTCCGGTAGAAGGCGTCGAGCACCGCGGGGCTCTCGGGAGGCGTCAGGAGCATCACCGGGACCCAGAGCGCCGCCGCGCCGAAGGCCGTGAGCGCCAGCTTGACGCCAAAGGAGAGCCCGGCGAGCGCGGGGACCGCGGTCAGCAGGATGGCGATGACCGTCCCCGCCACCAACGCCGTCCACTCCGCCCACGCGTTCACCCGCCACCAGAACCACCGCAGCAGCAGCACCGCGCCGGTGCCGTTCCCGAACAGCACCATGAACCGGAAGACCCGCCCCACGTCCTGCATGGCGAAGCTCGCCGCGGCCGCGAGGAGGGTGATGACGACCGTCGCCGCACGCCCCACCGCCACCAGCCGCGCCTGCGGCGCCTCGGGAGCGAGGAACCGCTGGTAGAGGTCGCGCACCGTGTACGAGGCCCCCCAGTTGATCTGCGTCGAGACCGCGCTCATCAGCGCCGCGATGAGGCTCGCGAACACCAGCCCCAGCACCCCCGGCGGGAGGTAGCGCTTCATCATCAGCGGGTACGCCAGTTCCGGATCGGCGAGGGGCGGCAGCACCACCAGCGCCGCCAGCGCCACCACCACCCACGGCCAGGTGCGCACCACGTAGTTCAATATGTTGAAGAACATCGATGCTTTTTCGGCGGCACGCTCGTCCTTCACGCTGGAGAGGCGCTGCACGAACATCCCGCCGCCGTCGGCGCCGCGGTACGTCCACCACTGGAGGAGGAGGTAGGCGGCGAAGGTGTCGAGCGGGAGGGCGGCGGAGCCGGCGCGCGGGAGGATGCGGAGCGCGTCGGCGTGTCCCGCGGCGGCGAGCGCGGCGCGCAGGCCGCCGAGGCCGTGCACTTCGGCGAGGGCGTAGCCGGCCACCAGGAGGGCGCCGAGCATCTTGAGGACCAGCTGGAAGAAGTCGGTCCACACGACGCCCCACATCCCCGAGGCGGCGGCGTAGACGAGGGTGATCGCGACGATGATCAGGACCGACCAGAGCTGCGGATCGCCGGGGAGGTGGAGGACGGTGGTGACGTCGAGGGCGACCATCACCTTCCGCATGGCCAGCATCCCGTAGCCGATGGCGATGCAGTTGAGGGGGATGCCGAAGAAGAAGGCGCGGGTGCCGCGGAGGAGCGCGGCGGCGCGGCCGTGGTAGCGGAGCTCGATCAGCTCGGCGTCGGTCATCACCTGGGCGCGGCTCCACAGCCGGCCCATGACGACCTGCATGACCACGTGGGTGGCGGCGAAGCACCACCACTCCCAGTTCCCCGCGATGCCGCGCCGCGCGACGAGGCCCGCCACGTAGAGCGGCGTGTCCACGTTGAAGGTGGTCGCGGCCATGGAGCCGCCGGCGAGCCACCAGGGGATGGCGCGCCCGCCGAGGAAGTATTCGCTGAGCGACTTGGAGCCGCGCCGGGCCAGGTAGAGACCGAGCCCGAGGCTTCCGGCGAGGTAGGCGCCGACGACCAGCCAGTCGAGGGCCCGCATCCGGCGCTAGCCCGCCAGCCGCCGCGCGGCCGCGGCCTGCATCCCGGTGTCGCCGCTCCAGGCGCAGAGCACCGGCGCGGCGCCGGGCACGTCGGCGAGGCGGCGCGCGTGGCCGAAGAGCACCACCGCCGCGGCGTCCCCCGCCAGGCGCGCGAGCAGCGCCTGGTTCCCGGCGGAGAGGCCGGCGCGGCACTTCCACGACTTCACGTCGCAGAAGACGAGCACCACCCGCGCACCGTCGTCGGCCAGCTCCACGCCGCGCTCCCGCAGCGCCGCGCCGAACGCCTCGCGCGGCGGGTTCCGGTAGGGCCCGCCCGCGTCGTCGTCGATCACGTCCACGCGCACCCGGCGCAGCCCGGCGGGGATCGCGCCGCGCAGCACCTCGACGGCGGCGAGCCGGATGGCCTCCCCCTGCGCGCGTCCCGCCGCGAAATCGCGCGGCGCCAGCGTCATCGGCTCGGCCACCCGCGCGATGGCTTCGCGGCGGCGGATCGCCGCCTCCTCCAATTGGTCCGCGTCGAGCGCGCCCGACGCCGCCGCCGCCTCGAGGGCGTGCGCCACAGCCGCCACGTCCTTGGGATAGAGGAGGAGGTCGCAGTCCGCCTGCAGCGCCTTCACCGCGCCCTGCGCCTCGTCGAGGCCCTGCAGCGCGCCCTCCATCACCAGCGCGTCGGTGACGACGAGCCCGTCGAAGCCGAGCTCGCGGCGCAGCAGCTCCTTCACGATGGCCGCCGAGTAGGTGGCCGGCGCGCCGCTCGGGTCGAGCGCCGGGTAGGCGACGTGGGCGGTCATCATCGCGGCCACGCCCGCGTCCGCCGCCATCCGGAAGGGCACGAGGTCGGCGTCGAGGGCGAGGCGCGAGGACGTGACCATCGGGAGACCGGCGTGGGAATCGGTGACGGTGCGGCCGTGCCCTGGGTAGTGCTTGGCGCACGCGAGGACGCCGCCCGCCTGGCACGCCATGATCCACGCGGCGCCGAGCGCCCCGACCTGCTCCGGGTCGTCGCCGAAGGCGCGGGTCTGGACGATCGGGTTCGCGGCCTCGACGTCGAGGTCCACCACCGGCGCGAACACCCAGTTGATCCCGACGTCGCGCGCCTCGCGCGCGGTCAGCCGCGCCGCCTCGCGCACCGCGTCGGCGCCGAGGGGGGCGAGGGCGCGGAGCGGCGGCAGCTGCGTGAGCCCCTGCGCCTGCTGCCCCGCCCCGCGCTCGAGGTCCGAGGCGATGAGGAGCGGGTGGGGCGCGGCGGCCTGGAGCTGCGCCGCGAGCGCGCGGATCGCCTCCCGCTCGCCTCCGAAGAGGATGAATCCCCCCACGCCGAGCGCGAGGGCGCGTTCGGCGTCGGCGAGGCACGGCGCGAAGCCCTTGTCGGGGTCCCAGCGCAGCGCCGGGAGGACGAGTTCTGCCCAGGGGATCATGGCGGGCTCACCGATCCGAGGACGCGCGGCCCGGCGGCGCCGGTGGCGCCCGGTTCGTTCCCGGGGCGGCCCGTCCAGGTGAGGTAACCGAGCAGGGCGAAGGCCACCGCTTCCTTGGCTTCGCCGTCGAAGAAGAGATCGTCGAACGCGCGGTGCTTCGGTCCCGGCCAGCAGCGGATCAGCGCGTCCACCAGAGCGGGGTTCTTCGCGCCGCCCCCCGAGCGCACCACGTCGAGGGGCGTGAGGGCCGGGGGGATGAAGCGCGCGGCGGCGCCGATGGCCCGCGCCGTCACCTCGACCGCGGTCGCCACCGCGTCCGCGGGCTCCGCGCTCGCGGCGCGGCACCGCTCCAGCAGCGCCACGGCGAACGGCTCCCCGAAGGTCTCGCGTCCCGTGCTCTTGGGCGGCGGCGCGGCGAAGAAGGGGTGGCCCAGGGTCTCGGCGACGATCCCCTCCAGCGCCCGTCCGCTGCGCGCGAGGGCGCCGTCCTCGTCGAAGCGGCGGCCGGGGTAGAGGCGGCGCACGCAGGCGTCGATCACCATCACGCCGGGGCCCGTGTCGAAGGCGAGGAGGTCCGCGGCCTCGCCGCGGCGCGGCACGACCGTGAAGTTGGCGATGCCGCCGATGTTGAGGAGCGCCCGGGGGCCGTCGATCCGCGCGAAGAGGAGGCGGTCGGCGCGCGGGACGAGGGGCGCCCCCTCGCCCCCGGCGGCCACGTCGCGGGAGCGGAAATCCGAGACCACCGGCACGCGCAGCCGCTCCGCGATGGCGGCGGGGCTCCCGAGCTGCAGCGACGCGCGTCGCGGCTCGTGCCACACCGTCTGGCCGTGCGACGCCACGAAGGCGACGCCGGCGGCGGCGGTGCCGGTCTCGCGCAGCAGCTTCTCGACGGCGTCCGCGAACCAGGTGCCGAGGTCGGCGTGGAGGATGGCGAGGTCGCGGGGCCCGCCCCCCTCGACCGCCGCCGCGAGCCGCGCGCGCTGCGCTTCCGTGTAGGGATGGGTCCGGTGGGCGAGGAGGGTGGCCCGGATGTCGTAGGGCGCGGGCTCCTCGATGCGCACCAGCGCGACGGTCACGCCGTCGAGCGAGGTCCCGGACATCGCGCCCACCGCGAGGAGCGGCGCGCGCGGCTCAGCGGCGGCCGCCACCGTCTCCCGTCCCGCCGGCGCGCGGCGAGGCCGGCGGCGCGCCGACGGCCTTCCGCACGAAGCCGCCGCTCTCCTCGAGGAGGCGCTCCGCTTCCTCGCGCGGCACGCCGCGCCGCAGCATCACGATCGCCGTCTTCACCTTGGCGTCGGCGCCGGCGATCGCGGCGCGCGCTTCCTCGCGGCTCACCCCCGCCACCTCCATCAGGATCCGCTCGCCCCGGTCGCGGAGCTTCTCGGCGGTCGAGATGAGGTCCACCATCAGGTTCCCGTACGCGCGCCCCATCCGGATCATCGCCCCGGTCGTGACGGCGTTGAGCACCAGCTTGGTCGCCGTCCCCGCCTTGAGGCGCGTGGAGCCGGTGAGGGCCTCCGGGCCGACCTTGGGGAGGATGGCGAGGTCCACGTTGAGGAGCAGGTCCTTGGGCGGGTCCGAGCAGGCGAGGAGGATCGTCGTGGCACCGCGCGCGGCGGCGCGGCTCAGCGCGCCGCGGACGTACGGGGTCGTGCCGCTCGCCGCGATGCCGAACACCACGTCGTGCGCGGCGACCTGCCGCTCCTCCACCGCGTCGCCCCCCGCGTCGAACTCGTCCTCGGCGCCCTCCATGCTGCGGACCAGCGCCGTCGCGCCCCCGGCGATGATGCCGACCACCAGCGAGGGGGGCGTGCCGAAGGTGGGAGGACATTCGGACGCGTCGAGGACGCCGAGCCGGCCGCTCGTTCCCGCGCCGACGTAGAGGAGCCGGCCCCCGGCGCGGAAGGCGTGCTCGACCAGCTCGATCGCCTTCGCCACGTCGTGCCGGACCGCCCACACCGCCTCGGGGACCCGGCGGTCCTCGCGGTTCAGCAGCTCGACGATGTCGAGGGGCGTGGCGAGGTCGATCTCCTCGGTGGCGGGGTTCCGCTGCTCGGTGAGCCGCGGGTCGCGGAAGCTGGCGGGATCGGTCATCGGGTGGCGGCAATCTACGGCCGGCCCGGAGGGGGGGCAACGCGGCCGGGACGGGCGCCTGGACGGTGCCCCCGGGGTCTCATCTGCCGAGGAGGGGTAGGCCCCGGACTCGGGGAAGATCCGACGTCTAGGGCTTCATCCAGGCGGCGGCGACAACCACCGCCCACGGCGCGAGCTCTCCCTGTGGATACCACTTGGTGAAGTACGCACCAGGGGATGCCAGATGCGCCCCCTGCCGCATCTCTGTCGAGTTTGGTGCGCGACCCGCCCGCACCGCGTCACCGGACGCCGACAGCACGAACCAGACAAACGCGGTGTCCTCGGGAGTCAGGCCGCGCATCAAGCCGGTATTGAGGCTGAGGGCGTTGCGGACCTGCCCTTCGAGCCGAGGGGTGAGCGTGTCTGGATAGGGTCCAGTGGATTGGATGGAGGTGAATACAGCGCCCGCCATCGGTCTGGGCTCACCGAGCAGCGAGTCGGGCTTCAGCCACAGCACTTCGACCCGGACCGGCGCCGGACCGTAGTAGCCGGGGCCCACGTCCTCGATCTGCGTGTTCTCAAGCCGCTCGTATGGGAAGGGAGGAGCCGCCGACCGGCCACGCGACGTCGACACGACCCGACCATCGGTGTCCAGCACGAATCGCAGCGGCATCGTGCCGGTATCGCCGCGCAGGACTTCGGGGAAGTACCGCCTGAGCGCGGCAGTCATCTGTTCACGGGTGTAGGGGTGCGCGTACCCCCACGTCCCACGCGGCCGGCGGATCGCCAACGGAGAGAAGATCCGCTCGGCCGATGCGGCCGGCCGGATGGGCTCGGGTCGTGGAGCAGCGCACGCAATGATGATCGCAGCGGCGCCGAGTGCGCC
>JADGQW010000200.1 GCA_017881505.1 Gemmatimonadales bacterium | reverse complement strand
CTGCTGCGCGGCGAGGGGCCGGTGGCCGGCCAGCGCCGCCAGGACGACCACTCCCAGCGTGCGCGCCACCGCCCGCGTGCGCGGCCGCAGGGCCGCCCGGCCGTCGCCCGCGCGCACCGCCCTCCGGCGACGCCGCCAGGACACGAGCGCCGTGGTCGCCGCCGCCGTCAGCGCCGCGAACGCCGCCTCGAGCTCGTCGAAGCGCCGCCGCACCGCCGCCGTGCGCCCGCCGAGGCGCGGCCGTCCCTCGTGCACCGCGTCGTGGAACGCCTTCCACCGCCCGAGCCGCATCTCCATCGTGCTGGCGAAGAGGTCGTCCGCCACGCGGTAGTAGTCGCGGCGGTCGCCCGGCCGGCGGACGCATTCGAGGAGCCCGCGCTGCTCCAGGCGCCGGGCGTCGGAGCTGATGCTTCCCTTGCTCACCGCCAGCCGCGCCGCGATCGCGTCGAGGCTCAGCGCGCGCTCGCTCACCAGGAGGAGGCCGAAGATCCGCCCCCCGATGTACGGGAACCCCTCCATCTCCGTCACGCGCGCCATGCGCTCGACGAAGGCGTCGGTCTCGGGATCGTGCGGTGCGGGACGGGCCATCGCGCCTGCCAGGTGGAGCGTTCAGTGCATATTGAACAGACTGAACGATACATCGGGCGTCAAGGAGGAGTTCCCAGTGTCCAGACGCCCAGACGCCAAGGGGGCGGGTGGCCGCTCTTGGCGTCTGGGCGTCTGGTGACTGGAAACCGGCTTCAGTGGCCAGGGGCGGAGTTGAACCGCCGACACCGTGATTTTCAGTCACGTGCTCTACCAGCTGAGCTACCTGGCCGCGGGGAGGGAAAATAGCGGGGGGCCCGCCGCGGCGCACCTGCGGCCCGCGCTTCGCTGGCCAGAACCCCCGCGCGCGTGACAGATTAGCCGCATGAGCGACCATCCGAACCTCACCGTCCTCGCCCATCCGCTCATCCAGCACAAGCTCGCGCTCCTGCGCGACCGCCGCACGCCGACCAAGGACTTCCGCGACCTCGTGGCCGAGATCGCGATGCTCATGGCGTACGAGGTCACCAAGGAGCTGCCGACCGCACCGGTGGAGCTGGAGACGCCCCTCGAGCGCACCACGGGCGCGAAGGTGGCCGGGAAGAAGCTCGCCCTCGTGCCGATCCTCCGCGCGGGGCTCGGCATGGTCGAGGGGATCCTGCGCCTCGTCCCCTCCGCGCGGGTGGGCCACATCGGCCTCTACCGCAACGAGGAGACGCTCGAGCCGGTGGACTACTACTTCAAGGCCCCGAGCGCGCGCGAGGAGCGGGACTTCCTCCTCCTCGACCCGATGCTCGCCACCGGCGGCTCCGCCGTCGCCGCGTGCGCGACCCTCAAGCAGGCCGGCGCGCGCTCGATCCGCTTCCTCTGCATCGTCGCCGCGCCCCCCGGCGTCGAGCGGATGCTGCGCGCGCACCCCGACGTGCCCATCTACGCCGCGGCGCTCGACCGCGAGCTCAACGCCAAGGGCTACATCCTCCCCGGGCTCGGCGACGCGGGCGACCGCATCTTCGGCACGAGGTGACCATGACCGAGTACCAGGCGATCGTCCTCCCCCTCTCCGGCAAGGCCCGCCAGGACGAGGAGGCGCTGACCGACGAGCTCAACGACCGCCGCCGCGCTGGCTGGGCGCTGTTCCAGCTCGTGAGCCTCTCCCCCCGGCGCCTCCTGGCCATCTTCCAGCGCGAGGGCTGATGCGCCTCACCTTCTGGGGCGCCGACCGCGAAGTCACCGGCTCGATGCACTACGTCGAGGCCGCGGGGAAGCGCATCCTCCTCGACTGCGGCCTCTTCCAGGGCCGGCGCGCGGAGGCCCACGAGAAGAACGAGAAGTTCCCGCTCAAGGCCGCCGACATCGACGCGGTCGTGCTGAGCCACGCGCACATCGACCACGCCGGCCGCCTGCCGCTCCTCGTGAAGCTGGGGTACAAGGGCCCGATCTTCTGCACCCCCGCCACCCGCGACCTCTGCTCGATCATGCTCCCCGACTCGGGCTTCATCCAGGAGAAGGACTTCGCGTTCCTGGCCAAGCGCGGCCAGAAGACCGTCGGCGCGCCCCTCTATACCGCGGCCGACGCCGCCGCGGTCGCCGACCACATGGTCAGCGTGCCGTACGGCCACCCCCTCGACCTCTTCCCGGGGCTCCGGCTGACCTTCGTGGACGCGGGGCACATCCTCGGCTCCGCGTCCGTCGTGCTCGCGATCGACGAGCCGGGAGGGGCGAAGCGCCTCGTCTTCTCGGGCGACATCGGCCGCACCGGGCTGCCCATCATCCGCGACCCGCAGCCCCCGGCCGGGCACACCGACGTCCTCCTCGTCGAGAGCACCTACGCCGACCGCCTGCACGGCTCCGTGGGCGACGCGCGGGCGCAGCTCGCGCAGGCGGTCAGCCGCGTGGCGAAGCGCGGCGGGAAGATCCTCGTCCCGAGCTTCGCCGTCGGGCGCACGCAGGAACTGGTCTACGAGCTGCACGGCCTCGTCCGCGACGGCCTCGTCCCCAAGATCCCGATCTACGTGGACTCGCCCCTCGCCGTGAACGCCACCGACGTCTTCCGCCTCCACCCCGAGGCGTTCGACCGCACCGAGCGGCTGGTCCGCGAGACCGACGAGCTGTTCCGCTTCCCGCTGGTCAAGTACGTGCGTTCCGTCGAGGAGTCGAAGGCCCTCAATGCCCTCCACGGCCCCGCCATCATCATCGCGGCGTCGGGGATGGCGGAATCGGGCCGCATCCTCCACCACCTCCTCAACGGCATCGGCGACCACCGCAACCTCGTCCTCTTCGTCGGCTTCCAGGCCTCGTACACCCTCGGCCACCGCCTCCAGTCCGGGGAGAAGCGGGTGCGCATCTTCGGCGAGGAGATGGACGTGCGAGCCGAGGTCGCGTCCATCGACGGCTACTCCGCCCACGCCGACCGCGCGGAGCTGCAGACGTGGGTGCGGGGGCTCGGCGAGCCGCCCCGCGTCGCCTTCGCGGTGCACGGCGAAGCGCAGCAGGTCGAGGCGATGGCGGGGATCCTGCGCGACGCGCGGGTGAGCGACGTCCGCATCCCGACGCTCGGGCAGACGGTGGAGCTGTAGCGCAAATCGCACAGAATTACTCGTGATTCGGTTCCGTCCCGCCACGTGACGCCGGCCTGACACGGCCGGACAAACCTTTCGAGCGGCACGGGCAACCAACTTGGTGGCACCTCCACGCCGCTTCCCTCTCGGGCCGCCGTCACGGCCCCCTGGAGAACCGCAGCGATGATCGGAACGCTCTTCGCGCTGGCCACCGCCGTGGCCCTCGCCCAGGACCCGCAAGGCCCACCCCCCGGACCACCCCCGAGCCAGACCCCCGCGCAGGGGGAGGCGCTGCGCGTCTTCCTCGACTGCTCGTACGAATGCGACGTGGACTTCATCCACACCGAGGTCACGTTCGTGAACTGGGTGCGGGACCGCTTCGACGGGAAGGTCGTCATCCTCGTGACGACGCAGACGACCGGGGGTGGGGGCACGGACTACACGCTCACGTTCATCGGCCAGATGGAGTTCGCGGGCCGGGCCGACACCCTGCACTACTTCGCCGGGCAGGGCGCGACGGGAGACGAGACGCGCCGCGGGATGGTACGCGTCCTGCGGCTCGGCCTGGTGCGGTACGTGATGACGACGCCGGTCGCGGCGAACCTCGACGTGCACTTCGGCCCCCCACCCGGGTCCCGCGATCCGGGTGGCCCTGCCGGTCCGGGCGGCCCGCCGCGGGAGCAGCGCGATCCGTGGAACCGATGGGTCTACTCCGCGAGCCTCAACAGCAACTTCAGCGGGGAACAGGCCAGCTCGTACGGCTATCTCTCCGCGGACCTCTCGGCCAACCGCATCACCGAGACGTGGAAGATCCAGCTGGATCTCTACGGGTCGGAGAACCGCAGCCGGTATTCGTACACCCCGACCTACGACTCGACCTTCCAGGTGCAGCCGGGGCGCGACACGACCGTCCTGATCACGGGACCCACGAGCACGACCCGCACCACGAAGCAGAGCTGGTCCGCCTCCGGCCTCGTCGTGCGCAGCCTGAACGCGCACTGGTCGGCGGGGCTGCGCGGCAACCTGTCGGGGTCCACGTCCTCGAACACCGACCTCAAGGCGTCCGTCGCCCCCTCCATCGAGTACGACTGGTTCCCGTACGCCGAGTCGACGCGACGCCAGCTGCGCTTCAACTACTCCGTGGGAATCGAATCCGCGTGGTACAGCGAGACGACCCTCTACGACTGGAACGCGGAGAGCTACATGAAGCACGAGCTCGACGTCGCGCTAGGCCTGCGCCAGCCGTGGGGGAGCGCGAGCG
>JADGQW010000057.1 GCA_017881505.1 Gemmatimonadales bacterium | reverse complement strand
CGCCGCGGCGCAGCGTCCCGATTACCTCGGCATCGGCCCCGTGGCCGCCTCCCCGACCAAGCGCGACGCCGGAAGCCCCATCGGGTGGGAGGGCTTCGCGCGGGTCCACGGGGCCGCACCGACCGTTCCCGCGGTCGGCATCGGCGGCATCGACGCTGCGCTCGCCGAGCTCGCGCGCCCCGCGGGCGCCGCCGGCGTCGCGGTGATCGGCGCCGTGCTGGGCGCGGCGGACCCCGAGTCCGCCACCCGTGTGCTGCGGCGGGCGGTGGACGCGTGAAGCCGCGCGCCGTCCTCTCCGCGCGCGGCGCCACGCGCCTCGGCGCCGGGCATCCGTGGATCTTCCGCAGCGACCTCCGGGACGAGCCGGGGGAGCACGCCGGGCTCGTCGCGGTGGAGGACGAACGCGGCAAGCCCCTCGGCACCGCGCTGTATTCGCCGGCGTCCGAGATCCGGCTCCGCTGGCTGGCGCCCGACGGCGTCGCGGTGGATGCGGCGTGGTGGGAGACGATGGTCCGTGCGGCGGCCGCGCGGCGCACGGGGATCGACGCCACGGCGCATCGCGTGGTGCACGCCGAAGGGGACGGACTCCCCTCGCTCATCGTGGACCGCTTCGGCGACTGGGCGGTGGCGCAGTTCCTCTCCGCCGGACTGGAGGCGGTCCGCGACCAGGTGGTGGACGCGATCCGCGCCGCGCTCGCCCCGCGGGGCCTCCTCCTCCGCAACGACGCCCCCGTCCGGGAGCGCGAGCGGCTCCCGCGCGCCGTGGAGACGGCGTTCGGCGAGGTGCCCGAGACCATCGAGGTCCGCGAAGGCGCGGTCCGCTACCTCGCCGCGCCCCGGTCGGGGCAGAAGACGGGCGCCTTCCTCGACCAGCGCGAGAACCGCCTCCTGGTGGGCCGGCTCGCCAGCGGGCGCTGCCTCGACGTCTTCGCCTACCACGGCGGCTTCGCCCTCCATCTGGCGAAGGGGGGCGCCGCCGAGGTCGTCGCCGTCGAGAGCTCGGCCGAGGCGCTCGCGCACATGGCGCGCGCGGCGGACCTCAACGGCGTGACGATCGCGGGCGTGGAGGCCAACGCGTTCGACTGGCTGCGGGCCGCGGCGGACGCCGGCGACACCTGGGACGTGATCGTGCTCGACCCGCCGGCCTTCGCCAAGGACAAGCGGAGCCTGGAGCGCGCGCTGGCGGGCTACAAGGAGCTGAACCTGCGGGCGATGCGGATGCTCGCCCCGGGAGGCTATCTCTTCACCTGTTCCTGCTCGCACCACGTGCACCGCGGCGACTTCTTCGCGATGCTCGGCGCGGCGGCGCAGGACGCGGGGCGGCGCATCCAGTTGGTCGAGCTGCGTGGCGCCGCGGCCGACCACCCCGAGCTGCTCACCGTCCCCGAAACGGGCTACCTGAAGGGCGCGCTCCTCCGCGCGCTGTAGGCCCCTAGGCCGCGATCCCCAGCCGTTCCAGCAGATCCCCCACGTGCCGCTCGGTGACGTACCACGCGCCGAGGGCCGGCGGCGCGCCGTGCCAGTCGGAGCCGCCGGTGCAGAGGAGGCCGGCGTCGCGCGCCGCCTGCTCGAGGGCGAGGGAGATCGAGGGCTCGACGCGGGGGCGGAGCGTCTCGACGCCCTCGAGGCCCATCGCGCGCGCCGCGGCGAAGCGCCGCGTGTCGTCGAGGGCGGGGTGCGCCCACACGGCGAAGCCCCCGGCGGCGCGGATCGCGGCGATCCCCTCCGCGAGGTCGGGCCCACGGCTCGGCACCCACGCGGAGCCGCCGTCGGCGAGGAAGCGCGTGAACGCGTCCTGGAAGTTCCCGACGGTCCCCCGCTTCACCAGCGCGCGGGCGAGGTGCGGGCGCCCCACGGCGGCGCAGTCGGCCGGGACCTCGACCTCCGCGACCGTGACGCGGATGCCGAGGCGATTGAGCCGCCCGATCATCGCGGCCATCCGCTCGACGCGCAGCGCCGCGCCCCGCGCCGCGAACGCCGCGATGGCCGCGTGCCCCGGCGCGATGCCGTAGCCGAGGAGGTGCACCTCGGCGCCGCCCAGGGAGCAGGTCAGCTCGGTGCCCGCCACGACGCGTGGACCGCCGACCGCCGCGGCCGCCGCGCGCGCCGCGGCGACGCCCGCCGCGGTGTCGTGGTCCGTCACGGCGACGGCGTCGAGGCCGCCGGCGTTGGCCGCGGCGACGAGCTCCGCGGGCGTCAGCGTGCCGTCGGAGCAGGTGGTGTGGGTGTGGAGGTCGAGGCGCATCGTCGGATCACCGTCCCGCGGCCAACCTAGGCCCGTGCGCCGCACCGGGCAACTCCCCCTGTTGACACTTCCGCCGCGCGCTCTAAGGTTGTGCTGTGCTCGCCGACGCCGACCTCCTGACCTCCTTCCGGCCCCGGAACCCCCGCAGTCTCCGCCAGGAGTACGACGAGTTCATCGAGCAGCGGATCGAGGAGTACAAGGACACCCTCCCGCGGGACGAGCTCCTCGAGATCGGGGACGAGGCCATGGGCGAGCTGCAGAAGACCCAGCAGCTCCAGCTCACCGAGCTCGTCCTCACCGAACAGGTGGACGCCATCATCCGGCGCCGCCTCAAGCTCCCCTCCTTCCGGCGCTGGCGCGAGCGGCACCTCCCGATGCGGCTGGCGCAGAAGGAGGCGTCGCACTGGGGCCTCGCGCCGACCGAGCCGATCGTCGCGCTCGGGGACCGCGTCGGCGACGGCGACGGCGTCCTCGTCGTGGGCGCCGGCGACGGCGCGGCGGCCCTCTTCCTCGCGGCACGCGGCGCCCGCGTCACCGTCGTGGACCCCGACATCGCCGCCATCGAAGGCCTCGAGACCCGCGCCGCCGCCGAAGCCCTCGGCCGCCGCATCGACTGCTTCGTCGAGCCTCTCGCGGCGTGGACGCCGCAGGGGGGCTGCACCGCGGCGGTCATCGAGCCCGGCGCCCTCGCCGACCTCAGCACCGTCGAGCGCGTCGCGCTCGTGGGCCGCCTCCAGTCCGCCACCGAGCCAGCGGGTCGCCACGTCGTCATGCCGAGCGTCGCCGCGCCCGGCGGTCGGACCCCGGCCCTCTCGAGCGACGCCTTCCGCATCCTCTACAACGAGTGGCTCGTCCCCCGTCCCCCTTCGGGCGCCGGACGCCGCACACGGAACGTCGGGTTCCTCGCCCAACGTCCAGAAGTGAGTCAAATCGAAACACATCTTTCTGTGTCTGAATGACACAGTAGGCCGCTTCGTGTTCCTCCTCGTTCTTCGTAAGTAATTACTATACAAATAGTTACCATTTGTCTCCCAGAGGCACGAACTGTGCTTAAGGAGAAGGTCAGAAGCCCTGCGTGCGCGTGGAGATGGTGGAGCTTCGCGAGGGCGACACATGACGGCGGCGACACTTCCGGAGCTGACGATGGAACCCATGGGTCTGGTGGTACAGGACGGCGCGGACGAGCATCGGTATCCGAAGATCATCGCCTACTTCTGGGCGGTGGAAGAGGAGACCGACGAGGAAGAGCGCCACTAGACCGCGTCGCGGCACAGGACGGCGAGGGCCCGGGTGACGCGCACCCGGGCCCTTTGCGTTCCAGACACCAGGGCCCGGGTGACACGCACCCGGGCCCTTTGCGTTGCTCCCGACCGGCGCGCGAGATCCTCCTAGAGGCCGAGCTCGGCGCGCGCCTCCGCCGGCAGCCAGCGACGGACCCGCGCCATCGGCACGCCGAAGCCGAGGATCGGCCCGTCGCTCAGCCCGCCGTAGTGGACCGCGATGACCTGCCCCTCGGCATTGAAGATCGGGCTTCCCGACGAGCCGCGGATGGTGATGCCGCCGAACTGGATCCACTGCGGCGTGGCCTTGGCGATGATGCCCGCGAACATCGTGGTGCGCACGTAGCCGGAGGTGTCGAAGGCGAGCTCGGACCCGCGCGGGAATCCGATGAGGGCGGCGGCCGCGCCCTGCGTCACGCCGCGCCCCTGCCAGTCGATGGCCCGCACCGCGGGGCCGTGGTAGCCGCGGACGCGGAGGACGGCGACGTCCTGGTCGGGGATGTCGCTGACCGAGACGACGTCGGCCGGCTGCGGGGTGCGGGCGTCGGCCATCACGACCTCGACGACGCGCATCCCCGTGTGCTCCGGGCTCTGCACGACGTGGCGGCTGGTGAGGAGGTAGCCCGAGCGCGTGACCACGAAGCCGGTGCCCATCACGGAATCGGTCCCGTAACGGACGACGACCAGCCCGACGGCGCCCTGGTTGTCGGCGGCGACGGCGGCGAAGTCCGAGGCGGCGCCACCCCCGGCGGCGGCGCGGGCCTCCGCGTCGCGGACGCGACGGGTGAGGCTGTCGAGCACCGCGCGGCTCACGCTCGAGGCGCGCGCGGCCGCGAGCTCGCGGCGCAGGCGGCCCAGCTCGTCCTCCGCCACGCGGCGTGCGGCCGCCTGGTTCCGCAGCTCCGACGCGAGCGCGCGCTCGGTCGTGATGGCGAGGGCCTCCGCCCGCTCGGCGCGACGGGAGAGGGAGCGGTAGCCGAGGACGGTGGCCAGGACCAGCGACGCGAGCACGACCGCGACACCCACACGGAAGGCGAGCGAGGACTCGGTGGCCATCTGCCGCGCGAGCGACTGGACGAAGACGCCGGTCCTCGACACGCCGCCGGGGCCGGCCGCGCCGCGCGCTTCCTGCACCATCCCCGCCAGGGTCTTCGCCGGCTGCAGCTCCGGATGGAACGCGGCGCCCTGCCCCTCGGGGAGGGTCGCGGCGCCGAGGACGCGGACCTCAAGGAGGGGCCCCTGCCAGCCGAGCATGAGCCGGTCGCCGAGCGCGAGGGCGGTGGCGCCCTCCACCCGCCGGCCGTTGACGTACGTGCCGTTCCGCGAGCCGAGGTCGGTGACGGTGGCGGCGCCGTCCGGGGCGAAGGCGATCAGGGCGTGGCGCTTCGAGACGATCGTGTCGGCGACGGTGCGGAGGGGGATGGTGCAGGCGGCGGCGCGCCCGACGACGATCTCGCGCCCCTGCCCCACGAGGTCGGCGCCGCCGGCCACCCGCCGCAGCCGCAGCACCGGCACGTCGGGATCGATGGCGGCCTCGGCCCGCGTCCGTCCCAGGTCCCCGGGGATGCGGACGCCGAACGCGGGGCCGCGCTGGCCGAGGGTGAACCGGTCGCCGCTCCGCAGCCGCTCGGCCGCCGCGAGGCGCCGGCCGTTCAGCCAGGTGCCGTTGGTGCTGCCGAGGTCCTCGAGCCACCACGCGCCGTCGGCCGCGCGCCACACCCGCGCGTGCACGGCGGAGACGATATCGTCGTCGGGGTCGGTGGGGAACTCGATCTCGGGGTCCCGGCCGAGGCGGGCGTCGTCGCCGGACGGGACGAGCTCGCGGCCGTGGCGTTCGTCGCGGAGGATCACGCGGGCCAATCTACGAAAATGCGCGGGGCCGGCAAACCTCGCCGGCCCCTGTGCATCAGCAACGAGCTTACTTCTTCTTCTTGGCGACCTTCTTCTTCGCCGTCTTCTTCGCAGCCTTCTTCTTCGCCGCCATATGGCCTCCTAGGGAGGGTTGAACACTCCGCCGGCCCCCAGTGGCCGGCGGCCAAACACTCAAATGCCCCGCGCGAGAGCGCGAGGCGTTGTCCGGAGCGTCGCAGAAATCCGGAGGAAGGCGGCACGGCCACCGCAGAGCGACTTTCGGATCGCTGCGCGCGCGGCTACGTGCATAGGACGAACTGTGGTATCGATACTGCCTTCCACTGGTGTCGAGAAACTGCCATCGCTCTGACGCCAATATATGAGTTCGCTTTTTTCGCGCAATACTTTTCGCCGCACGACTTTGCGCCGGGGACGCCCGCCCGGTTAGGTTGACGGTGTCTCCACCGACATCGTGACCCCCATGATCGCACTCACGGTCGACAGCCGATCCGTCTCGGTACGCGAGGGCGCGACGATCCTCGACGCCGCTCGCGCCGCCGGGCTCGACGTGCCGACGCTGTGCTGGTATCCGAAGCTCCCGACGGCGGGCTCGTGCCGGATCTGCCTCGTCTCCGTGGCGGGGACGGCGAAGCTGGCGGCGGCGTGCGCCACCCCGGCGCAGGCGGGGATGGTGGTGGAGACGGAGTCGGCCGCCGCGGTGGCGAACCGGCGCAGCGTCCTCGCGCTGCTGCTGGAGCGGTACCCGCCGGAGCGGATCACGGCCGAGGGCAACCACCTCAACGAGTTCGAGGGGCTAGTGCGCCGCTACGGCGTCACGGCGCGGCCCGCGGCGGCGCGCGTCCTCGGGCTACGCGGGGGGGACGAGCGCCCCGGCGACCCGATGATCGGGCACGACATGAGCACCTGCATCCTCTGCACCCGGTGCGTCCGGGCGTGCGCCGACATCCAGGTCGTCGGCGTGCTCGACGTGGCCCAGCGGGGGGAGCACGCCGAGATCATCGTCGGCGGCGACGGCGATGCGGACCACGCCGGCTGCACCTGGTGCGGCGAATGCGTCCGCGTCTGCCCGACCGGCGCCATCCACGAGGTGCTCCCCCGCGAACGGTTCCTCCCCGCCGAGATCGCCGCTCCGGAACGGGTGGTCCGCAGCGTGTGCCCGTACTGCGGCGTCGGCTGCCAGGTGGACCTCCACGTCCGCGACAACACCGTCGCCCGCGTCACCAGCCCCTGGATCGAGGAGGACACCCCGAACGAGGGCTCCACCTGCGTGAAGGGGCGGTTCGGGTACGACTTCCCGCAGCATCGGGACCGGCTGACGGTGCCCCTGATCCGCCGGGGGTGGACGAAGCGGGACGGCCGCTGGGTCTACGACGGGCCCCACGACCCGGACCGCCGGCGGGGGCCCTGGCTCACCACGGCGGCGGGCTCCGAGCGGCCGAAGCCGCGCCCGCCCGAGCGCGCCGTGGGAAAGGAGCTCTCCCAGCTCCCCCACATCCCGCGCGGCCCCGACACCGTCCGCGACCAGGTGGCGACGCCGGCCGCCTGGTACGAGCCCTTCCGCGAAGCGACGTGGGACGAGGCCCTCGAGCTCACGGCGCAGGAGCTGGTGCGCATCCGCGGAGAGCGCGGCTCCGACGGCGTGGCGGTGTTCTGTTCCGCGAAGTGCACCAACGAGGAGAACTACGTCCTTCAGCGGATCTTCCGGGGCGGCTTCGGCACCAACAACGTGGACCACTGCACCCGGCTCTGCCACTCGTCCTCGGTGTCGGCGATGCTCCGGGCGATGAACACCTCCGCCGCCTCCGGCTCGATGCGGGAGGTGGAGCAGGAGGCGGACGTCATCTTCATCGCCGGCGCCAACGTGACGGAGGCCCATCCCGTCTTCGGCGCGGCGATCAAGCGCGCGCACCTGCGGGGCGCCAAGCTCATCGTCGCCGACGTCCGCCGCACCGAGATGGCGCGGCGCGCCGACATCCACCTGCACGTGCAGCCCGGCACCGACGTCGCGCTCCTCAACGGGATGCTCCGCTACCTCATCCACAAGGGGCTGACCGACCGCCACTTCCTCGCCACCCGCACCCACGGCTTCCACGAGGTGGAGGCGGCGGTCCAGCCCTACACGCTCGAGCGCACCGCCGCGATCACCGGCGTGCCGGCGCGGCTCATCGCCCGCGCGGCGGAGCTGTACGCCAAGGGGCCCCGCACCTCCACGCTCTGGGCGATGGGGCTGACCCAGCACGACACCGGCACCGACATCGTCGCCGCCCTCCTCAACCTCATCCTCGCGACGGGGATGATCGGCCGGTGGGGGGCCACGATGCTCCCCATCCGCGGGCAGAACAACGTGCAGGGGGCGTCGGACGTCGGCGGGATCCCGATGTTCTACACCGACTACCAGTCCGTCGCCGACCCGGCGGTCCGCGCGCGCTTCGCCGCCGCGTGGCGGGTGCCGGAGGACGCGCTCTCCCTCCGGCCCGGCCTCAAGGTGACGGAGATCGTGGCCGAGCACTCGCCGGTGAAGGGGATGTACATCTTCGGCGAGAACCCGATCATCTCCGATCCCGACGTCGCCCACGCCGAGCACTGGTTCCGGGGCCTCGAGTTCCTCGCCGTGCACGACCTCTTCCTCACCGACACCGCCCGCTACGCCGACGTGGTGCTCCCCGGCTCCTCCTTCGCGGAGAAGGACGGCACCTTCGTCAACACCGAGCGGCGCATCCAGCGCGTGCGGAAGGCGTGCGACCCGCCCGGGCAGGCGCGGGGCGACCTCGAGGTCCTGGTCGAGCTCTCGGGCCGCATCGGGCTCCCGGCGCCCTTCCCCGACGCGGCGAGCGTGATGGAGGAGATCGCGCGCGTGACGCCCTCGTGGGCGGGGGTCACCTATCCCCGGCTCGACTTCGCCGGCCTCCAGTACCCGGTCGAGCACGCGACGCACCCCGGCACGGCGTTCCTCTTCGCCGACACCTTCCCGACCGCCGACGGCCGCGCCACGCTGACGCCGGTGCGCTACCTCCCTCCGTCGGAGCTCCCCGACGAGGAGTTCCCGTTCGTGATGGGCACCGGGCGCCAGATGGTGCACTGGCACACCGGCACCATGACCCGGCGGTCGAAGGGGCTCGACGCCCGCGAGCCGGTGCCGACGGTGGAGATCCACCCCTCCGACGCGCGCCACCTGGGCGTGAAGGACGGCGACGCGGTGCTCGTGATCTCGCGCCGCAACGCCATCCGCATCGCCGCACGGATCAGCGACCGGGTGGCCCGCCACCAGGTCTTCGTGCCCTTCCACTTCCGCGAAGCGGCCGCCAACCTCCTCACGAACCCCTCGCTCGACCCGTACGCGAAGATCCCCTCGTTCAAGGTCTGCGCGGTGCGGCTCGAGAAGGCGGACTGACGATGGACCTCGGACTCTCCGGACGCGTCGCCCTCGTCGCCGGCTCCTCCGGCGGCCTCGGCCTGGCCACCGCCCTCCGCCTCGCGCAGGAGGGAGCGCACGTCGCCGTGAACGGCCGCGATCCCGCCCGCTGCGAGGCCGCCGCGGCGACGGTGCGCGCCGCCGCCCCGTCCGCCACCGTGCGCGCCTGCCCCGCCGACGTCTCCCGGCCGGCCGAGGCCGCGGCACTCGTGCAGCAGGTGGTCGGACAGTTCGGCCGACTCGACGTCCTCGTCTGCAACGCCGGCGGGCCCCCGCCCACCACCTTCGCCACCGCGGCCGAGGGCGCCTTCCAGCAGGGCCTCGACCTCAACCTCCTCTCCACCGTCCACCTCTGCCGCGCCGCCGTCCCGGCGATGCGCGAGCGGCGGTGGGGGCGCATCATCTGCATCACCTCGATCGCCGCGAAGCAGCCCCTCTCGGGCCTGATGATCTCCTCGATGGCCCGCGCCGGCGTGCACGGCTTCGCGAAGGCCCTCTCCGACGAGCTCGGCCGGGACGGCGTCCTCGTGACCGTCGTGGCCCCGGGATACATGCGCACCGGGCGCGTGACCTCCCTATTAGAGGAAAGGTCCCGCCGCGAGGGCCGGTCGCAGGAGGTCATCCTGAGCGAAATGGTCGCAAACGTCCCGCTCGGGCGGATCGGCGAACCCGACGAACTCGCCTCGGCGATCGCCTTCCTGGCGTCGGAGCGCGCGTCCTACATTACGGGCACCGTCCTTGCGGTGGACGGCGGCTACCTGCGCGCGATCGGCTGACGGCCGGCGCGGACGCGGCGCGGCGCCACCTCGGCGCCGCCACGACGTGGACCGACATCGGGGCGCGACGATGACGAACGACCTCACCACCCGCCTGCAGGCGGAACTCGACCAGTTCAAGACCGACGGCGTCTACAAGCGCCTCAACTACCTCGACGGCATGCAGAGCGCCCGGACGCGGATGGAAGGGCGCGGCGACGTCGTGATCCTCTCCTCCAACAACTACCTCGGCCTGTGCGACGTGCCCGAGGTGATTGCCGCGGGGAAGGCCGCGCTCGACCGGTTCGGCGCGGGGACGGGGTCGGTCCGCTTCATCTGCGGGACCTTCACCATCCACCGCGAGATCGAGCAGGTGCTGGCGAAGTTCGTCGGCACGGAGGCGTCGCTGACGTACGTCTCGTGCTGGAGCGCGAACGAGGGGCTGGCGCCGACGCTGATGGGGGAGCAGGACGCGGTGATCTCCGACCGCCTCAACCACGCCTCCATCATCGACGAGGTGCGGCTGGCGAAGGTGATCGCGAAGTGCCAGACGGCGGTGTACGAGCACTCCGACATGGCCGACCTCAAGGCCAAGCTGGAGGCGTTCAAGGGGTGCCGCCACAAGCTGGTGATCACCGACGGCGTCTTCTCGATGGAGGGGGACGTCGCGAAGCTGGCGGACATCGTGACGCTGGCGCGGCAGTACGGCGCGACGGTCGCGGTGGACGACTCCCACGCCACGGGCGTGATGGGGAAGACGGGGCGCGGCACGCCGGAGCACTGCGGTGTCCTGGGGGAGATTGACATCATCACCAGCACCCTCGGCAAGGCGCTCGGGGGCGCGGCGGGCGGCTTCACGGCCGCCTCGACGGCGGTGTGCGACTATCTGACGCAGCGCTCGCGTCCGATGCTCTTCTCGAACGCGCTGCCCCCCACGGTGGCGGGGAGCGCGATGGCGGCGGTGCGGTACCTCGAGGCGCACCCCGAGCGGGTGACGAAGCTCCACGAGAACGCGCGGTGGTTCCGCTCCGCGCTCCAGGAGGCGGGGTTCAAGCCGCTGCCCGGCGAGACCCCCATCATCCCGGTCATCCTCGGCGAGACCTCGCGCGCGATCCAGATGAGCAACATGCTGCTGGACGAAGGCGTATTCGTCACGGGCTTCGGCTACCCGGTGGTGCCGCAGGGCCACGCCCGGGTCCGCTGCCAGGTCTCCGCAGCGCACACCAAAGAGCACCTCGAGATGGCGCTCGCGGCCTTCAAGAAGGTGGGCACGAAGCTCGGGGTCATCTGACGGGAGCACCGATGCACGCAGGAACGGACCTCCGGACGCGCGGCGGGGAATCCTCCGCCGCGCGTGTCGTGCGCGGCCCCGCCGCGCTCCTCGCCGCGCTCGGCGTGGTCGCCGGGACGGCGTTCGTCCCCGCGGCGCGGCTCGCCGCGCAGGTGCCCGCGCCGCAGGCGGTGCTCGGGTTCCGCGTGGGCGCCGACTCCTCGCTCGCCTCGTGGCGCCAGATCGACGACTACCTGGGACGGCTCGCGGCGGCCTCGCCGCGCGTGCGGCTCGACACCGTCGGCGCCACCACGCAGGGGCGGCCGTACCTCCTGGTCACGATCTCCGATCCGGCGAACCTGGCGCGGCGCGTCGAGCTGATGGCGGCGCAGCGCCGGCTGGCGGATCCGCGCACCCTCGACGCCGACGCGGAGGCGCGGCTCGTGGCGTCGCAGCCGGCGGTCATCCTGATCTCCTGCTCGATCCACTCGACCGAGATCGCCGCGAGCCAGATGGCGCTGGAGCTGGCGTGGCGCCTCGCGACCGACTCCGCGCTGGGGGTCGCGCTCCGGGACGTGGTGGTCCTGCTGGTGCCCTCCGCCAATCCCGACGGGATCGACATCGTCGGCGACTGGTACCGGCGCACGCGCGGCACCGCCTACGACGGCTCCTCGCCGCCGTGGCTCTGGCACCCCTACGTCGGGCACGACGACAATCGCGACTGGTTCATGCTGACGCAGGTGGAGACGCGGCTCCTCACGCGCGTCCTGTACACGCAGTGGTTCCCCGAAGTGGTGTACGACGTGCACCAGATGGGCGGGAACGGCTCGCGGCTCTTCCTGCCGCCGTTCGACGATCCGGTGGACCCGAACCTCGACGGGATGCTGGTCGAGGCGATCAACCACGTCGGCACCGCGATGGCCACGGCGGTGACCGACGCGGGGTACACCGGCGTGGAGCACCGGGCGCGCTTCGACCTCTGGTGGCACGGCGGGAACCGGTCGGTGCCGGCGCGCCACAACATGGTCGGCATCCTCTCGGAGGCGGCGAGCGCGCGCATCGCCTCGCCGGCGCAGCTCCGCCCGTCGGAGGTCCGGCAGCCGGCGCGCGGGGTCAATTTCCCGGTCCCGTGGGCGGGCGGCTGGTGGCGGCTGCGCGACATCGTGGACTACGAGCTCGAGGCGTCGCTGGGGCTGGTGCGCCTCGCCGCGCACGAGCGCGCCGAGTTCGTGCGGCGGTTCGTGCGGCTGGGGCGGCGCGCCGTCGAGGCAGGGCGCGCGGAGGCGCCGCGCGCATACCTCATCCGCCCCGGCCAGCGGGACGAGGGGGCGCGGGCGCAGCTCGCCAACCTCCTCCTCGCCACCGGGATCGAGATCTTCCGGGCGAAGGCGGCGTTCACCGACGGCGGCCGCCCGTTCCCCGCCGGGACGCTCGTCATCCCCCTCGACCAGCCGTTCCGCGCGCACGTGAAGGACCTGTTCGACCTCCAGGCGTATCCCGAGCGGCGGCAGTACCCCGGAGGGCCGCTCATCCCGCCCTACGACGTGACGGGGTGGACCCTGCCCCTCACGATGGCCGTCGCGGTGGACTCCGCGCGCGGCGCCGTCAGCGCCGATCTCGAGCGCGTCGACACGGTCGCCGTGACGCCGGGGCGGATCGCGGGCGCAGGGGACGTGGTCCTCCTCGCCAACCGCTCCAACGGCGAGGCCACGGCGGTGTGGCGGGCGCTGGCCGCCGGCGCGTCGGCGGAGTTCGCGCCCGCGCCCTTCGAGGCGGGGGGCCGCTCGTGGCCCGCCGGGACGGTGGTGGTGCGCGGGGGGCGCACCGCGCTCGACCGCGCCGCCGTGGCGCTCGGGTTCGAGGGGACGGCCGTGACGCGCCTCCCCACTTCGCCCGGCACGCCCGCGGTGCGGCGGGTGCCGCGCGTGGGGCTCTACCGGTCGTGGAACGCTTCGATGGACGAGGGGTGGACCCGCTGGGTGCTGGAGCGGCTCGGCGTGCCGTACACCTCCGTCGCCGACAGCGCGATGCGGGCCGGCGGCCTCCGCGCGCGCTACGACGTCGTGATCCTCCCCTCGGAAGGCGCCGCGCAGATCCGCAGCGGGCGAGCGGCGGGAAGCCTGCCTCCCGAGTACACGGGCGGCCTCGGCCCCGCCGGGGTGGAAGGGCTCCGCGCGTTCCTGCGGGAGGGGGGGACAGTGGTGGCTCTCGACCAGGCCTCGGTCTTCGCGGTCGAGGACCTTGGCGCGCCGGCTACGGTCGCGCTCGGCGGGAGGGCCGCGCGGGGCGCGGGCGACGCCGCGCGCTTCTCGGCGCCGGGCTCCATCTTCGCCGTGCGCGTGGACCGCGCCTCGCCGCTGGCCTCGGGGATGGACTCCGTCGCGGCGATCTTCCTGGAGGCGAGCCCCGTGCTCGACGCGGCGGCCGGCGCGCACGCGGTGGTGACGTTCCCCGCGACCGGGAACCCGCTCCTCTCCGGCTTCGTGCAGGGCGGCGAGCTCCTCGCGGGCAAGGCGGCGCTCGTCGAGGGGTCCGTCGGGCGGGGGACGGCGATCCTCTTCGGCTTCAGCCCCCAGCATCGGGCCCAGACCACCGGCACCTTCAAGCTGCTCACCAACGCCATCCTGGTCGGCGCCGCGCGCGCCGCGCAGGCCGGTGGCCCCCAGCCCTCCGCCCCGCGCCACTAGGCGCCCGGCGACGGGCGGGAACGACGAGGCGGGCCGGTCACGTCGACCGGCCCGCCTCGCTTCGCCACGGCACCTTCCGTCGCCCCGTCCCCGGGGGTCAGCCGCGCGGCGGGCTCACGTGAGGATTGCCGCGCTCGAAATAGCGGAGGAGCCGGTCGGCGCCGAGGCGCACGCCGATGCGTACCGAGGTGCCGCGGCGGTGCGCGAGGACGGGCGGCCCCTCGGCGATCCAGACCGGCGCCCGGGCGAGCACATGGCCGTCGTGCGCGCGCGAGATGCCGAGGGCCTGAGCGAGCTTGGCGGGACCGGAGGCGAGGTCGGTGTCCTTCGCACGGTGGCGGCGGCGGCGCATCGCCGCGAGACCTTCGAGGGGCTCACCCGCGCGCAGGAGGACCGCGGCGGGGAACCCTTCGCGCTCGGTGACCACGTTGGCGCACCAGTGCATCCCGTACGTGAAGTAGACGTAGAGGAGCCCGGGGCGCCCATAGAGGGATTCGTTGCGGGGCGAGCGGTGCCACTCGAAGGCGTGGCAGGCCGGATCGTCGGGGCCGATGTAGGCCTCGACCTCGACGATCCGCAGGGCGCAGGGCGCGCCCCCCACCGTGGAGATGAGCCGCTGGCCCAGCAGCGCGCGGGCGACCACCGCGGCGGGCCGCGCGTAGAAGGACAGCGGGAGGGGCCTCACGCCTCGGGGGCGGGGCCCTTCTTCTTGCCGCGCCCGCCGCGGCGGGCCGGTCCGCGCCGCGCCGCCGCCTTCTTCGCCGGCTTCTTCTCCGCCGCCACCTCGCCGATCTCGACCATGCCGACGAGGGGGATCGCCCCCTTCGGCGCGTGACCCTTCGCACCACGCCCCCAGCGGAGCCGGCTCGCCG
>JADGQW010000005.1 GCA_017881505.1 Gemmatimonadales bacterium | reverse complement strand
CGCGATGGCGGAGGTCGAGGCGGCGTGCGAGCACGTGCACGTGCCGGCGCAGAGCGGTTCCTCGCGCGTGCTCAAGCGGATGCTCCGGCGGTACTCGCGCGAGGGATACCTCGACGTGGTGGCCCGGCTCCGCGCGGCCATCCCCGACCTCGCCCTCACCACGGACCTCATCGTCGGGTTCCCGGGCGAGACGGACGAGGACTTCGCGGAGACGCTGTCCCTCGTGGAGGCGGTGGGGTTCGACGACGCCTTCACCTTCCGGTTCAGCCTGCGCGAAGGGACGGCCGCCACGCGGCTCCCCGACGCTGTCCCCGAGACGCTGGCGGCTGAGCGGCTCGCCGTGCTTATTGAAGCCGTCCGGCGCGTCGCCCGCGCGCGCAACGCGGCGCTGGTGGGGACGGAGGCGGAGGTGCTCGTCGAGCAGGAGGCGAAGCGCGGCGGCCTCCTCCAGGCCCGCACCCGGCAGCACCGAACGGTGCTCCTCGAGGGGCCCGCGTCGTGGATCGGGACGTACCGGGACGTCCGGCTCGTCGGCACGACGGGCGCGACGTTCACCGGGGTTCCGGCGACGCCCACGCTGGAGGTGGTCGGGACATGAAGAACGTCACCGAACGGCTCGTGACCCAGGCCTTCCGGGAGCTCCTGACCAGCGTGCCGGAGCTGTGCCAGTGCGACGTGTGCCGCGAGGATGTGCTCGTCTACGCCCTCAACCGGCTCCCGCCGCACTACACCTCGACGCTGAAGGGGGAGGTCGTCTCCAAGCTCGAGATGGAGGCGGGGCAGGGTTCCATCGACGTGACCGTGGTGCTGCTCGACGGGATGCGGCGCGTGGCCGATTCCCCCCGCTGCAAGAAGGCGCTGGCGCGCCCCTCGTAGGCCCTCCGGGCCGGCGCTGACGTGCCGGCCATCGTCCTCGCGGCAGCGGGATTCGTGGCCGGCGTCTTCGCCGGCCTTTCGTTTCCCCCCGGCCTGTGGCCGGCCTGGCCGGCCTGCGCGGCGGCGGCCACCGCAGTGTGGACCCGCTCCCGCGCCGTCTCGATCCTGTGCCTGGCGCTCGCCGCCGGTGGGGCGTGGGGCGCCTCGGCGGCGTCCCGGTCGGCGGCGTCGTGCGCCGCCGTCTGGCGGGAGGGGGAGCGGGTCGCGCTCGTCGTCGAGCCGTGGGACCGGCAGGTCCCTGGCCAGCGCTCGCTGGTGCTGGTGCGCTGGCCCGACGCCTGCCGCGCCGTCCTGGCGGCCCAGTGGCCGGGAGGGGTGCGCGCGCCGCGCGGCACGGCGATCGTGGCGGGATCGTGGTACCGCGGACTCGCGCGGGGCGCGCCGTGGTGGCCGGCGCGGCCCGGAGCGGGCGGGTGGATCGTGGTCCGCCGCGTGCGGCCGATCGCCGTGGCGCCTTCGCTGCGCTCGCGTCTGCGGGTGGACGCGCAGGCGCGGCTCGCCGTCCTCTTCGGCGAGGCGCGGTTCCCTCTCGTCAGCGCGCTCACCCTGGGCTCCTCGGGTCAGCTCGAGCGGCCGATGCGGGCGACGTTCGCGCGCGCCGGCCTCGCGCACATCCTCGCCATCTCCGGCCTCCACGTGGCGATCCTGGCGTCCGCGCTCGTCTCGCTGCTGCGCCTCGCCGGCGTCGCGCCGGGGCGGGCGCGACTCCTGGCCGTCCCCGCCATCGCCGGCTACGTATGGCTCCTCGGACTCCCCCCGCCGGCCCTCCGTTCCGCGTGGCTCCTCGTCGTCTGGGAGGTGGCCCGCCAACGCCAGCGGCCTCCCCTCCGTGGCGGAGTGCTCGCGGTGACGGCGCTCGGCGTCGCCGCGGTGGACCCCTTCGCCGTCGCCGAGGTGGGTCCGTGGCTCTCCTTCGCGGGCGCCTGGGGCGCCGCGGAGGGGGCCCGCTGGTGGGAGGCGCTGGGGTGGAGCGAGCGCCTCCGCGAAGGGCGACTCTTCGGGGTCGGCCAGACGGCCGCGGTCTCCCTCGGTGCCACCCTGACCACGGCGCCCATCAGCGCGCTAGCCTTCGGGACGGTCGCGACGGCCGCGGTGGTCACGAATCTGCTCGCGGTGCCGGCGGTCGCGGTGGCGGTGCCGGCGCTCGCGCTGGCCCTCGGCCTCTCGCTCGTGACGGATGTCCTCGCGCGCGTCGCCGCCGGGGCGGCCGGACTGGCGCTCGACCTCCTCGAGTTGGTGGCGGCGCGGGGGAGCGCGCTTCCCTTCGCCACCGTCACGGTCGCCGACCGCGCCGCGGCGGTGGCGTTCCTCGTCGGCCTCCTGTGGCTCTGGCGGCGCGTCGCGCTCCCCCGCCGGCGGGCCCCATACCCGGGGATCCTCCGCTGGCGCGCGGCCACCGCCGGAGCGGCGCTCTGCGCCGCGGCGATCTGGCGGCCGGTAATCCCGCGCCCCGGCTCGGGTTACAGCCCCGGCCGGCTGGAGATAGATTTTCTCCCGGTCGGGCAGGGGGACGCCGCCGTGATCCACACCCCCGCCGGCCGCTGGATCCTCGTGGACGGCGGGCCGAGAGTCGCCGGACACGACGCGGGCGCGAGCGTCGTCGTGCCGTACCTGCGGGCCGGCGGGGCGACGCGCCTCGCGGTCGTGGTTTCCTCGCACGGCGACGCCGATCACCTCGGCGGCCTTCCCGCGGTGCTCCGCGCCTTCCCGGCCGACCTCGTCCTGGAGCCGGGGGAGCCGCGGGCCACCGGTCTCTACCGGGAGTGGCTCGCCGCGGTCGAGCGCGCGGGGGCGCGCTGGCGGCCGGCCCGCGCCGGGGATTCGCTGGCGGTGGACGGCGTGGTGCTCCGGGTCCTGCATCCCGACAGCGCCTGGATGGCGGCGGGTCTGCCCGCGAACGAGAATGCGGTCGTGGTGCGGGTCGAGTTCGGCGCGTTCCGGGCGCTCTTCCCCGGGGACGCCGGCCCGGCGATGGAGGCGGCGCAGGGGGCCCGGATCGGCCCGGTCACGCTGCTCAAGGTCTCCCACCACGGCAGCCGCTCGGCGACCGGCGCCGCCTGGCTCGCCGCGCTCGCGCCGCGCGTCTGCGTGGTGTCGGTGGGAGTGAACAGCTTCGGTCAGCCGTCGGCCGAGGTGCTGGGCGCGCTCGACGCGGCGGGGTGCCGCACCTTCCGGACCGATGCGGACGGCAGGATCCGCGTCAGCACCGACGGGCGCGAGGCGTGGGTCAGAACGCGCGGCGGCACGTTCGCGGTGCCGCTGGACCACCAGCAGGGAGGCACGTGAGACCGTCGCGCTTCACCCGGATCGTCACGATCGAGCGGTTCATCATGGATCAGGAGCACCTCCATCCCGAGGCGACGGGGGAGCTCTCGAACCTGCTCTACGACATCGCCCTCGCGGCCAAGGTGATCAACAGCCACGTCCGGATGGCCGGATTGGCCGACATCCTTGGGGCGGCGGGCCCGGTGAACGTGCAGGGGGAGATCGTCCAGAAGCTCGACCAGTTCGCCAACGAGACGATCAAGGATTCGCTCCTGCACGCCGGCCGGGTGGCGGTGGTGGCGTCGGAGGAGGACCCGGAGCCGATCGCTCCGCCGGCGGACTACCCGATCGGGAAGTACGTGGTCCTCTTCGACCCGCTCGACGGCTCGTCGAACATCGACGTCAACATGTCCATCGGCAGCATCTTCGCGATCCACCGGCGCGTGACGGACGGGCGCGGGCCCGGCCTCCTGCGCGACTGTCTCCAGCCGGGGAGCGCCCAGGTGGCCGCCGGGTACGTCCTCTACGGATCCAGCACGATGCTGGTCTACACGACGGGCCACGGCGTGCACGGGTTCACCTACGACTCGACCATCGGCGAGTTCCTCCTCTCGCACCCCGACGTCCGCACGCCCGCCGTCGGCGCCTGCTACAGCGTGAACGAGGGCAACTTCCCCCACTGGAGCCCCGAGGTGCAGACGCTCGTCCGGCGCTTCAAGGGCCTCGATGAACGGTACCCGGCGAAGACCGCGCGCTACACCGGGTCGCTCGTCGCCGACTTCCACCGCAACCTCCTGGTCGGCGGGGTGTTCTGCTATCCCCCCGACGCAAAGAGTCCGCAGGGCAAGCTGCGGCTCCTCTACGAGTGCGCCCCCCTCGCCTTCATCTGCGAGCAGGCGGGAGGCTACGCCTCCGACGGCACGGGACCGATCCTCGACATCGTGCCGACCGCGCTGCACCAGCGTTCCCCCCTCTTCGTCGGGAGCGTGACGGACGTGAAGCTGGCCGAGGCCACGATCGCGGGCCGGGCCCCGTGAGCGATCCCCGGACGAGCTCCGGCATCCCCGTCCGCCCGTGCCACACGGCGGCGGACGTGCCTCCCGACCTGGAGGTGCGCCTCGGCGCGCCGGGCGCGTTCCCGTACACGCGCGGCGTGCACGAGACGATGTACCGGGGCCGCCTCTGGACGATGCGCCAGTACGCGGGCTACGGGACGGCGGAGGAGACCAACGCCCGCTTCCGGCAGCTGCTCGCCGCGGGGCAGACGGGGCTCTCGACCGCCTTCGACCTGCCGACGCAGATGGGGTACGACGCCGACCACCCCCTCGCGGCGGGCGAGGTCGGGCGCGTCGGGGTCGCCGTCTCGAGCGTGGAGGACCTCGAGCGGGTCTTCGAGGGGATCCCCCTCGACCGCGTCTCGACGTCCATGACGATCAACGCCACCGCGGCGATCCTCCTCGCGATGTACCTGGTCGCCGGGGAGGAGCAGGGGGTCGCGTGGGCGCGGCTCTCCGGGACGATCCAGAACGACGTGCTCAAGGAGTACGTGGCGCGGGGGACCTACGTCTTCCCGCCGGACGCGAGCCTCCGCCTCATCACCGACATCTTCCGCTTCGTCGTGGCGAACGACCTCGCCTTCAACCCGATCTCCGTCAGCGGCTACCACATGCGCGAGGCGGGGGCCACGGCGGCGCAGGAGCTGGCGTTCACCTTCGCCAACGCGCTCGAGTACCTCGGAGGCGCGGTGCGCGCCGGACTGGATGTGGACCGGCTCGCGCCACGGCTCTCCTTCTTCTTCGCCGCGCACAACGATCTCTTCGAGGAGGTGGCCAAGTTCCGCGCCGCCCGGCGCCTCTGGGCGCTCCTCCTCCAGGAGCGGTTCGGGGCCCGGCCGGAGTCGTGCGCGCTGCGCTTCCACACGCAGACCGCCGGCTCGACCCTCACGGCGCAGCAGCCACTCGTGAACGTGGTGCGCGTGACGGTGCAGGCGCTCGCGGCGGCGCTCGGGGGCACGCAGTCGCTCCACACCAACGCCTACGATGAAGCGCTCGCGCTCCCCACCGAGGCGTCGGCGACCCTCGCTCTGCGCACCCAGCAGGTCATCGCCCACGAGTCGGGCGCCGCCCGCACGGTGGACCCCCTCGCCGGCAGCTACTACGTCGAGCACCTCACCGCCGCCCTCGAGGAGAAGGCGCGCGCCCTCCTCGCCGAGGTGGACCGGCGCGGCGGGGCGGCGAAGGCCATCGCCGACGGCTTCTTCCAGGACGAGATCGCCGCGGCGGCGTACGCCGCTCAGCGGGCGGTCGAGAGCGGCGAGGACGTGGTCGTGGGCGTGAACCGCTACGCGGGCGAGGAGCGCCCCGACGCGCCGCCGCTCCCCGACTTCTCCGCCCTCGCCGCCAAGCAGATCGAGCGGCTGAACCGCCTGCGCGCGGGCCGGGACGGCACTCGGGTCGCGGCGACGCTGGCGGCGGTCACCGCCGCCGCCCGCGGGGCCGGCGCACCCCTGATGGAGCCGATCGTGGAGGCCGTCCGCGCCCGCGCCACCGTGGGGGAGATCACCGCCGCCCTCGAGGTCGCGTGGGGGCGCCACGGACGCTCCTTGACTGGGTGAGACAACCACATCTAACTTTATGATTCTCTTGCAATTAGGTGCTCACTAGCGATGCCGACGTACGACTACAAGTGCCCGAAGTGCGGGACCGTCTTCGAGGTGGTCCACAAGATGAGCGAGCGCCACGTCGCCAAGTGCCCGAAGTGCGGCACCAAGGCGGAGCGCCAGCTCTCGGGGGGCCACGGGATCGTCTTCAAGGGCACCGGCTTCTACGAGACGGACTACAAGCGCAAAGGGGAGAAGCGCCCGGAGCACGACGGGCCGCCGAAGGAGACCCCGAAGGAGAGCCCGAAGAAGCCGTCCGGGTCGTCCGGCTCGGGCGGGTCGCCCTCCTCCTCCGGGGGCAAAGAGTAGCCGATGGCCCAGGAGCAGATCCGCGCCGCGCTCGAAGCGGTGGCCGTCCAGCTGGGGGCCACCGCGCCGGTCGTCGTGGAGCTGGAGACGCCGCGCGACAAGGGGCACGGCGACCTCTCCACGAACCTCGCGATGCAGCTCGCCAAGCCCCTCCGCTCCGCGCCGCGGAAGATCGCCGAGCAGATCGTGGCGGCGCTCCGGCTCGGGCCCGATCTCGTCGAAGCGGTGGAGATCGCCGGCCCGGGGTTCATCAACTTCCGGCTCGCGCCGGGTCAGCTGAACGAGACGGTCCGCACCATCCTCGCCGAGGGGGCGGAGTACGGCCGGCAGCGCGTGGCGCAGCCGCTGCGGGTGAACGTGGAATTCGTCTCCGCGAACCCGACGGGGCCGCTGCACGTGGCCCACGGGCGCGGCGCCGCGCTGGGGGACTGCGTGGCCTCGCTCCTCGCCTGGCTGGGCCACGAGGTGACGCGCGAGTTCTACGTCAACGACGCCGGCGTGCAGATCAACCGCCTGGGCGAATCGCTCTGGGCGCGGGTGCAGGAGCGCGCCGGGCGGGAGGCCGCGATCCCCGAGCAGGGCTACCACGGGGCCTATCTCCTCGAGCTGGCGGAGCGCCTCGTCGGCGAGCGGGGCGCCGGGTTCGCCGACCAGCCCGCGGCCACGGGCGTCACGGCGTGCCGCGACTACGCGGTCGCGGCGCTCAAGGCGGAGCAGCGCGCCGACCTCGAGGCCTTCCGGGTCCGCTTCGACGTCTTCTTCGACGAGAGCCGGCTGTACCAGACCGCCCCCGCGGGGAGCGCCGACGCGCGGAGCCCGATCGACCGCGCGCTCGCCGAGCTCGAGGGGCACGGGGCGCTCTTCGAGGAGGAGGGCGCGCTCTGGCTGCGCACGACGGCGCACGGCGACGACAAGGACCGCGTCCTGCGGAAGTCCGACGGGACCTACACCTACTTCCTGCCCGACATCGCCTACCACCAGGACAAGGCCGCCCGCGGGTTCGACCGCTCCATCGACGTGTGGGGCGCGGACCACCACGGCTACGTCCCGCGGATGCGGGCGGCGATGCTCGCCCTCGGCCACGGCGACGCCTTCTTCGCCGCCATCATCGTCCAGCTCGTGACGGTACTGCGGGGCGGGGAAGAGGTGAAGATGTCGAAGCGCGCGGGGGACTTCATCACCCTGCGCGAGCTGGTGGACGAGGTGGGGGTGGACGCCGCGCGGTACTTCTTCCTGATGCGGCGCAGCGAGAGTCCCTTCGCCTTCGACGTGGACCTCGCGACCCGCCAGACGGACGAGAACCCGGTCTTCTACGTCCAGATGGCCCACGCCCGGATGTCGGGGATCTTCCGCGTGGGGGGCGTGGACGCCGGGACGGTGCGCGCCGAGGGGGCGGACATCGCGGCGCTCCCCGAGGCGATGGAGGCGGACCTGGTCAAGACGCTGGGGCGCTTCCCGCTGGTGGTGCGGCGCGCCGCGGAGGCGCTGGAGCCGCACCGGGTCACGACGTATCTCGAGGAGCTGGCGCGCGCCGCGCACCTCTGGTACCACCATTGTCACGTGCTGGGCGAGCCCGCCCCGGTGGAGCGGGCGCGACTGGCGCTGGCGCGGGCGACGCAGATCGTCCTCGCCAACGGACTCAGCCTCCTCGGGCTGGGCGCGCCGGAGCGGATGTAGATGGAGACGCCGATGGGGCTGCTGGTCGTCGGGAGCATCGCCCTCGACTCGGTCGAGACGCCGTTCGGCCGCACCGAGGAGGCGCTCGGCGGGTCCGCCGTCTTCTTCGCGGTGGCGGGCTCGCTCCTGCATCCCGTGCAGGTCGTCGGGGTCGTCGGTCGCGACTATCCGATGGGGGAGCTGCAGCGGCTGGGCCAGCGCGGGATCGACCTGCGCGGCGTCACCGTCGCCGACGGGGAGAGCTTCCGCTGGTCGGGGAAGTACGGCTTCGACCTCTCCACGCGGGATACCCTGGAGACCCGGCTCGGCGTGTTCGCGAACTTCCGCCCCGTCATCCCCGAGGCGTTCCGCGACGCGGAGTTCGTCTTCCTCGGCAACATCGATCCCGAGCTGCAGCTCGACGTCCTCCGCCAGGTCCACCGCCCCAAGCTCGTGGCCTGCGACACGATGAACTACTGGATCCAGGGGAAGCGCACGGCGCTGCTCCGGCTCCTGCAGGAGGTGGACGTCCTGCTGGTGAACGACTCGGAGGTGCGGGAGCTCTCCGGGGACTGGCACATCCACCGGGCGGCGCGCTGGGTGCTGGAGCGCGGACCCAAGTTCGTCGTGGTGAAGAAGGGGGAGCACGGTGCCGTGCTCGTGGAGCCGGGCCGGACCTTCTACGTGCCGGCGTACCCGCTCGACGACGTCTTCGACCCGACCGGCGCGGGGGACAGCTTCGCCGGCGGCTTCATGGCGTACCTCGCGCACACCGGGGATCTCTCCTCCGCCAACCTGCGCCGCGCGATGGTCTACGGCTCGGCGATGGGGAGCTTCGCCGTCGAGCGCTTCTCCGTGGCGCGCTTCGAGGAGATCACCCTCGCCGACGTCCGCGCGCGGGTCCGCGCCCACAAGGACCTCGTCCATTTCGACCTCGATGCCGACCTCTGATCCGCGGGCCGACCGCTACCGCGCCGCGGGCGTGGACCTCGGCGCCGCCGAGACCGCGAAGGCGCGGATCGCTGAGCTGGTGCAGGGGACCCGCACCGTCGCCTCGCGGGGGAAGGTGGGTGCCTTCGGCGGGCTGGTGCGTCTCCCCGCCGACGTCCGCGATCCGGTGCTCGTCGCCTCCACCGACGGCGTGGGCACCAAGGTCCTGGTGGCCATCCGCACCGGACGCCACGACACCGTGGGCGAGGACCTCGTCAACCACTGCGTGAACGACATCCTCGTGCACGGCGCGCGCCCCATCGGCTTCCTCGACTACTACGCCACCGGCCGGCTCGACCCCGCGGTCGCGGCGGACGTGGTGGCCGGCGTGGCGCGCGGCTGCCGCGCGCACGGGATGCCGCTGGTGGGGGGCGAGACGGCGGAGATGCCGGACGTGTACCGCGAGGGGGAGTACGACCTCGCCGGGACGATCATCGGCGTGGTCGGCGAGGCGGACGCGATCCACGGCGAGCGCGTGGCGGAAGGGAACGTCCTCGTGGGGTACGCGGCGAGCGGCTTCCACACCAACGGCTACTCGCTGCTCCGCCGCGTGGTGTTCGCGGAGATGGGGCTCGGCCCCGACGACACCTTCCCCGAGACCGACCGCAGCGTCGCGGATGTCCTCCTCGCGGTGCACCGCAGCTACTTCGCGGCGGTGTGGCCCGTGCGCCTGCAGGTGACCGGGCTCGCGCACATCACCGGCGGCGGCATCGGGGGGAACCTCTCGCGGGTGCTGCCCACGGGGGTGGACGCCGTGGTCCACGAGAGCGCCTGGCCCCTCCCGACCGCGTGCCGGGTGGTGCAGCGCGCGGGCCGGATCGCGCAGCACGAGATGCGCGAGGTGTTCAACCTCGGCATCGGCCTCATCGCCGCGTGCGCGCCCGAGGACGCCGAGGAAGTGCGGTTCGCCGCGTCCGACGCCGGGGTGCAGACGTGGCTCGTCGGGGAGGTGGTGCGGGGCGGCGGCGCCGTGCGTTGGGTGGACGCGGGGCGCTGACCGGTGGACGACCGCACGGCCATGGAGCGCGCGATCGCCCTCGCGTGGCGGGGGTGGGGCCGGACGGCGGCCAACCCGCTGGTGGGGGCCGTGGTCGTGAAGGAGGGCTTGGTCGTCGGCGAGGGATTCCACGCCGAGTACGGCGGGCCGCACGGCGAAGTGGCGGCGCTGGCGGCCGCGGGGGCCGCGGCCCGGGGCGCGGACCTGATCGTCACGCTCGAGCCGTGCCGGCACCACGGGAAGACGCCGCCCTGCACCGCGGCGATCCTCCGCGCCGGCGTGCGGCGCGTGGTGTTCGCCGCCCCCGACGTGGACCCGCAGGCGCGGGGCGGGGCGGAGCAGCTGCGGCGGGACGGCGTGACGGTCGAGTCGGGGCTCCTTGCCGACGAGGTCCGCCGGCAGAACGCGCTCTTCTTCCACCGTCACGGCGACGCGCGCCGGCCGTTCGTCGCGCTCAAGCTGGCGATGTCGCTCGACGGGAGGATCGCCGACCGCTCCGGCTGCGCGCGCTGGGTCTCGGGCGCCGAGGCGCGGGAGTGGGTGCACTGGCTGCGCGCGGGGTACGACGCGCTTGCGGTGGCCGCGGGGACCGCCCGCGCCGACGATCCCGCGCTGACGGTGCGTGGCCCCGTGACGCCGCTCCGGGCTCCGCTGCGCGTGCTTTTCGACCGGCGCGCCGAGGTGCCTCTCGCCGCGCAGCTCGTCGCGACGGCGCGGGAGGTGCCGACGCTGGTGGTCGTCGGCCCCGACGCGCCGGCGGATCGGCGCCGGGCGCTGGAGACGGCGGGCGCCGAACTCCTCGCGGCCGGCAGCTACACCGAGGCGCTCGAGGCGCTGTGGGCGCGCGGCGTGGCGAGCGTGCTGGTCGAGGGGGGCGGTGTGCTCGCCGGCCGGCTCATCGAGGAGGACCTGGTGGACCGCCTTCACGCGGTGGTGGCGCCCCTCCTCCTCGGCGAGGGCGCCGTCGGCGCGTTCGGGGCACTCCCCGGCGCGGCCCTCGCCTACGTGCGCCGCTGGCGCGTGGCGGAGCGGCGGGCGCTCGGCGACGACCAACTCCTGACCCTGGATCGGATCTGATGTTCACCGGCATCGTCACCGCGATGGGCACCGTCACGCAGGCGCGGCGCACGCCGCGCGGGCTGGCGCTCACGGTCGCGTCCCCGTACCGCGGCCTCGCGATCGGCGAGAGCGTCGCCCTCGACGGCGCCTGCCTCACCGTCGTCAAGACGGGGAAGGGCACCTTCACCGTCGAGGCGGTGACGATGACCCGGAGCCGCACCACCTTCGGCGACTGGAAGCCCGGCCGGACCTGCAACCTCGAGCGGCCGATGCGGCTCGGCGGCCGCCTCGGCGGGCACCTCGTGGCGGGCCACGTGGACGGCGTCGGCCGCGTCGTCCGGCGCACCGTGCTCGACGACTCCGAGCTCATCGACATCCGGGTGCCGAAGCCGGTCTTCGACCTCTGCGTCCCCCACGGCTCCATCGCCGTGGACGGCGTCTCGATGACCGTCAACGCGATGCCGGCGCGCCACGTCGTGCAGATCTCCGTCATCCCGCACACCCTCGAGGTCACGACGCTGGGTAGAGCCCGGGTCGGCGCGCGGGTACATTTGGAGGCGGACCTGGTCGGGAAGTTCGTGCGCCAGTTGGCGTCGCCGTACCTCACGCCCCGACGTCGGAGACGCTGAATGGCTTTCGGGACGGTCGAGCAGGCGATCGCGGACATCGCGGCCGGGAAATTCGTCGTCGTGGCCGACGACGAAGCGCGCGAGAACGAGGGGGACCTCGTCTGCGCGGCGGAGCGGATCTCGCCCGCGCACATCAACTTCATGACGCAGCACGCCCGCGGGCTGATCTGCCTCACCCTCTCCCCCGAGCGCTGCGACGAGCTCGCCCTCCCGCAGATGGTGGACCACAACACCGAGGCGCACGAGACGGCGTTCACCATCAGCATCGACGCCGCCGCGCGATTCGGCACGACCACCGGCATCAGCGCCGCCGACCGCGCGCGCACCATCCAGGTGGCGATGGACCCCCTCACGGTGCCCGCCGACCTGCGCCGCCCCGGCCACGTCTTCCCCCTCCGCTCGCGCCCCGGCGGCGTGCTGCAGCGCGTGGGGCAGACCGAGGCGAGCGTGGACCTCGCGCGCCTCGCCGGCCTCGCCCCCGCCGGCGTCATCTGCGAGATCATGAACGCCGACGGCTCGATGGCGCGCCGCCCCGATCTCGAGGCCTTCTGCGCGGCCCACGGCATCGCCTTCATCACCGTCGCGCAGATCGTGGCCCACCGGCTCCAGCACGAGCGGCTCGTGCACCGCGTCGCCACCGCGCGCCTCCCCACGCCCTTCGGCGAGTTCACGATCATCGGCTACCGGAACGACGTGGACCGGGCGGAGCACGTCGCGATGGTCTACGGCGACGTGGCGGGGCAGAGCGACGTGCTGGTGCGCATGCACTCCAAGTGCCTCACGGGCGACGTCTTCGGCTCGGCGCGCTGCGACTGCGGCTGGCAGCTCACCAGCGCGATGCGGCTCATCACCGCCGAGGGGCGCGGCGTCGTCGTGTACCTCGACCAGGAGGGGCGCGGCATCGGGCTCCTCAACAAGCTCCGCGCCTACGAGCTGCAGGACGGCGGGGCCGACACCGTCGAGGCCAACAAGCGGCTCGGCTTCCAGCCCGACCTGCGCGACTACGGCATCGGGGCGCAGATCCTCGTGGACGTCGGCCTGACCTCGATCCGGGTCCTCACGAATAATCCGATGAAACTCGTCGGCATCGAGGGGTACGGCCTGAACATCGTCGAGCGGGTGCCGATCGTGCCGCCGCGGAGCGACGAGAACAGCGGGTACCTCGACGCCAAGCGGGACAAGCTCGGTCACCTCCTCGCCCATTGAGGTCTGAGATGACGCCTTCCCCTCGGATCCCGGCCGGGCGCGTCGGGGTCCTCGTGAGCCGTTACAACGAGACGGTGACGGAGCGGTTGCTGGCCGGCGCGGAGGCGTGCCTCAGGGAGCGGGGCGTGCCGGCGGCGGCGGTGGACGTGGTGCGGGTGCCGGGGGCATGGGAGCTGCCGTTCGCGGCGCGCACGCTCGCGGCCCGCGGCGGGTACGCGGCGGTGGTAGCGCTGGGCGCGGTCATCCGCGGGGAGACGGCGCACTTCGAGTTCGTCGCGGGTGAGGCGTCCCGGGGGCTGATGGACGTGGCGCTGCACTACGGCGTCCCGGTGGGGTTCGGCCTGCTGACGTGCGAGACGCTCGAGCAGGCGCTGGCGCGCTCGGGGGGGAACGCGGGGAACAAGGGGTACGAGGCCGCCGCCGCCGCGCTGGACGCGGCCACGCTCGCGCCGCGGGCCGATGCCGATCCGGACTGAGACCCGCGCGCGGGCGCTGGCGCTGCAGCTGCTCTACGCCTGGGACGAGACGGGGGAGGGGCGGGAGGACCCGCGCGCCTTCTTCGCCGCGATCTGCGCCGCGCAGGGCTCGCGCCCCGCGGTGGAGGCCCGGGCGCTCGACCTCGCCGAGGAGGTGCTCCGGGGGCGGGAGCGCTTCGACGCGGTGCTGCAGGTGGCGGCGGAGAACTGGCGGCTCGAGCGGCTCGCGGTGGTGGACCGCAACGTCCTGCGGCTCGCGCTCGCGGAGCTGGACGAGGGCGAAGTGCCGGTGAAGGTCGTGATCGACGAGGCGATCCGCCTGGCGCGCTGGTTCGGCGCGGCGCGCTCGCCGGCGTTCGTGAACGGCATCCTCGACCGGGTGGCGCGGGAGCGGGGGCGGCTGTGAGGGTGCTCGTGGTGAATTGGCAGGACCGCACCAACCCCCAGGCGGGCGGGGCGGAGGTGCACCTCCACGAGATCTTCGGCCGCCTGGCGGGCGCGGGGGAGCACGAGGTGCACCTGCTCTGCTCGGGCTATCCCGGTGCCGCGGCGGAGGCGGAGCTCGACGGGATGGCGGTGCACCGGGTCGGGGGACGGTACGGCTTCGCGGCCGGGGGCGCGGCGGCGTTCGCGCGGCTCGCGGCGCGCCTCGCGCCCGACGTGGTGGTGGAGGACGTGAACAAGGTGCCGCTCTTCCTGCCGCGCCGCTGGCCGGGGCCGTTCGTCCTCCTGGTGCCGCACCTCTTCGGGACGACGGCGTTCCGCGAGGTGAGCTGGCCGATGGCGGCGATGGTCTGGGCGGCGGAGCGGCCGATGCCCTCGGTGTACCGCCGCGCCTGGGTGCACGCCATCAGCGGCACGACGCGGGACGATCTCGTCGCCCGGGGGTTCGCGCGCGAGGCGATCCGCGTGATCCATCCCGGGGTGGACACCGTGGCGTTCCACCCCGATCCCGCGGTGGCGCGGGCGAGGGAGCCCACGTTCCTGTACGTCGGGCGGCTGAAGCGTTATAAGGCGTTGGACACGGCGATCCGCGCCCTCGCCGCACTGCGGCGCTCGGGGGGCTTCCCCGGAGCACGGCTCCAGGTCGCGGGGAGCGGCGACGACCGGCCGCGGCTCGAGCGCGTCGCCGCGGCGGAGGGCGTCGCCGACGCCGTCGCCTTCCTCGGCTTCGTGAGCGAGGAGCGGAAGGTCGAGTTGTACCGGCAGGCGTGGGCCGTGGTGTTCCCCTCGCCGAAGGAGGGGTGGGGCATCACGAACGTCGAGGCGGCGGCGTGCGGCACGCCGGCGGTGGCCTCCGACAGCCCCGGCCTCCGGGAGTCGGTGCGGGCGGGGGAGACGGGCCTCCTCGTCCCGCACGGGGACGTGGAGGCGCTGCGCGCGGCGCTCGCCACGCTGGCCGGCGACGGCGCGCTGCGGGCCCGCCTGGGCCGGGGCGCGCGCGCGTTCGCCGAGACGCTGCCGTGGTCGCGGGCGGCAGCGGAGACGGCCCATCACCTCGAGGAGGCGGTCGCCGGTTGGCGTCGCCCGGAGAGATCCTGAGATGCAGACCACCATCACGTCGCGGCACGAGGACGTCCCCGAGACCCTGCGCGAGCGCGCGGAAGCGGTCGTCGGACGGCTGGCGAAGCTGGCGCACCGGCCGACGCGGGCCGAGGTCGAGTTCAGCCTCGAGCACCAGCGGGCGACGGCGGAGATCCGGCTGCACGCGGCGCAGAACGCGGTGTACGTCTCGAGCGCCGACGCGAAGGACCACCGGACCGCCCTCGATCGCGCGGCGGCGAAGATCCGCCGCCAGCTCGACCGCAAGCCGGTGCTCCTCCGGCGCGCCGCGGCCAGGAAGGAGGAGTAGCCACGGAACCCGTCAAGGTCCGGGACCTCCTCGAGGCCAAGACCCAGCTGCTGCGGCTCGACGTCCTGACCGGGGAGTCGGGGCTGGACCGCGTGCTGCCCGGGAGCGAGATGTCGAGCCCGGGCCTGGTGCTGGCGGGCTTCACCCCGCGCTTCACCGGCGGGCGCCTCTACGTGCTGGGCGAGACGGAGATCACCTATCTCGAGTCGCTCGAGGAGCTGGGCCGGCGCCAGGCGCTCGAGACGCTCTTCTCGTACAACTTCCCCTGCCTCTTCGTGACGAAGGGCCAGCGGGTCCCCGCGGAGCTGGTCGAGCTGGCCGCCGAGCACGACGTGGCCGTCGTCCGCTCGGCGCTCAAGACCTCGACCTTCTACCACCGGATGCGCCCGTACCTCGAGGAGGCGTTCGCCGCGCACACCGTCATCCACGGCTCGCTCGCCGACGTGTACGGGGTGGGCCTCCTCTTCATCGGGCGGTCGGGGATCGGCAAGAGCGAGTGCGTGCTCGACCTCGTCGAGCGGGGCCACCGCCTCGTGGCCGACGACGTGGTCCACGTGCGGCGCCTCGGCCAGGACATGCTCATCGGGCGGGGCCACGACGCGGCGCGGCACTTCATGGAGATCCGCGGCATCGGCCTCATCGACATCCGCGCCCTGTTCGGCATCCGCGCGGTGCGGCAGCAGAAGCGCATCGAAGTGGTGGTCCAGCTCGACGACTGGGACAGCACCCGCGCGTACGATCGCACGGGACTGGACGGCGAGGAGACGAAGATCCTGGACGTGGCGCTGACCAAGGTCGTGGTGCCGCTCAATCCCGGGAAGAACATCACCGTGATCTCCGAGATCGTCGCGATGCGGCATCTCCTCCGGTTCAGCGGCGTGGACTCCGCCCGGGAGTTCAACGACCGCCTCATCGAGCAGATGCAGAAGCAGCGCCAGATCCGCGGCTACCTCGAGGAGGACTATGAGTGAGCGGCTCCGCGGCGTGGTGGTCACGCACGCCGAGCTCGCCGCCGCCCTCGTCGGAGCGGTGCGCGCCATCGCGGGGGACGACGGCGGGCTGGTGGCGCTGTCGAACGCGGGGACGGACCGCGCCGCGCTGGCGCGCCTCCTGGAGGACGCCGCGACGCCCGCGGGCACGCCCGTGCTCGTCTTCACGGACCTGGTGGGGGGCTCGTGCACGGCGGTGGCCGCGACGGTGGCGCGGGGGCGGGCGGGGATGCGGGTCGTCTCGGGCGTGAACCTCGGGATGCTGCTGGACTTCGTCTTCCATCGCGAGGAGCCCCTCGACGCCGCCGCGGCGCGGGCGGCGGCGGCGGGGCGCGACGCCGTCCGTGAGGTCGGGCGGTGAGCGTGGCCCTCTATCGGATCGACGACCGCCTGATCCACGGGCAGGTCGTCGTCGGCTGGGGGCAGAGCCTGCAGGTGGGGTTCATCGTGCTCGTGGACGAGGCGGTGCGCGCCAGCGACTGGGAGCAGGAGCTGTACCGGATGGGCGTGCCCGCCGCCGTCGAGGTGATCTTCGCCGGGGTGGCGGAGGCGGCCGCGCGGGCTGGCGCGTGGGAGGCCGACCCCCGGACGGGGATCGTGCTCACCGGCGACATCGCCACGATGGCGGCGCTCTGTGAGGCGGCGCCGTCGGTGCGGCGGGTGAACGTCGGAGGGCTCCACTTCCGGCCGGGGCGCACCGAGCGCCTGCGGTTCGTCTACCTCACCGACGACGAGGCGGCGGCGCTGCGCGCGCTCGCGGCGACGGGCGTGGCCGTGACGGCGCAGGACGTCCCGACCGCCGCGCCGGTGCCCCTGGAGGCGTTCGCGTGAGCCCCGGTGAGCTCGCCGGCGTCACGGCGGTGGGGGTGGTGGTCGGGGTGGACCTGGTGACCTTCCCGCAGGCCATGACTTCGCGCCCCCTCGTCGCGGCGTTCGTCGGGGGCTGGATCCTCGGGCACCCGATGGTCGGGCTCCTCGCCGGCGTGGTGATGGAGCTCTTCGCGTTGGAGACCCTTCCCGTCGGCGCCGCGCGCTATCCGGACTGGGGGCCCCCCGCGGCGGCCGCCGGGGCGCTCCTCGCCGACGGCGTGCGCGCGGGCGGGGGCGAGGGCGCGTGGCCGGGGATCCTCGCGACGATCCTGGTGGCCGCGCTGGCGGCGTGGCTCGGCGGCTGGTCGCTGCATCTGATCCGCCGCGCGAACGGGGCGGCGATCGGCCGGTACGCGGAGCGGCTGGCGCGCGGCGATCCCGGCGCCCTCGTGCGCCTGCAGGCGGGCGGGTTCGCGCGCGACGTCCTGCGCGCGGCGGCGCTGACGCTGGTGACGCTGGTGCCCGGCGGCATCCTGGCCCGGTTCCTCGCGGCGCGGTGGAACGCGCCCGCGGGGATCGCCGAGGACGTCGTGCTCGCCGTGGCGCTCGGCGCGGCGGCGTGGAGCGCGTGGCGGCTCTTCGCGCGCGGCTCCACGGGGCGATGGCTCGCGGCCGGGCTGGCGGCCGGCTGCGCCGGGGCGCTGCTGTGGTTCTGACCGGCCTCCGGGCGGTCCCCGGCTTCGCCTTCGCGACGGCGCGGCTCTTCGGGCTGCAGTCGGCGTGGAGCTACGAGCGGATGCTGGGGATCGGCGTCGCGCACGCGATGGAGCCGCTCCTCCGGCCGCTGCGGGACGTGGACGGCGGCGTGCGGTACCGGGACGCGCTGGTGCGCGAGGCCCAGTTCTTCAACGCCCACCCGTACGTCACCTCCATCGCGATCGGCGCGGCGGCGCGCGCCGAACTCGACGGCGAGGCGCCGGAGCGGATCGAGCGCCTGCGCCAGGCGCTGTGCGGCCCCCTCGGCGCGCTGGGGGACCGGCTGATGTGGGCCGGGTGGCTGCCGGCGTGCTCCGCCATCGGCCTCATCCTGGTGGCGTGCGGGGCCGGCGGCTGGGGCGTGGCCGCGTTCCTCGTCCTGTACAACGTCGTGCACGTGGTGCTGCGGGTGTGGGGACTGCGGGCGGGGTGGCGCGCCGGGATGCGGGTCGCGGCGGCGCTCGCGCATCCGGTGCTGCATCGCGCCCTCGAGGTGGTGGGTCCCGTCGCCGCGCTCGCCGTGGGGTGCGCGCTCCCGATGGTGCTCGTGTGGGCGACGCACGGCGCGGGCCTGCACCTGCCGTGGTGGCTGACGTGGCGCCATTTGGTGGCGGCGGGGGTGGGGGCGGGGGCGTTCGCGCTTCTGGCGGCGCGGCTGGGCACGCGGCTCACGGGGCTTCGGCTCGCGACCGTGGTGCTCGCGGTAGCGGCCGTCGGGGGGATGCTGTGGCGCTAGTGGAGCGGACGGTCCGCATCGTGAACTCGCTCGGGTTGCACGCCCGCCCCGCGGCCGCGTTCGTGAAGATCGCGGGCCGGCACCAGTGCCACCTCCAGGTGCGCAAGGACGACCTCGAGGTGAACGGGAAGAGCATCATGGGGATGATGATGCTGGCCGCCGAGTGCGGGAGCGAGCTGGTGATCCGCGCCGACGGGGACGACGCCGAACAGGCGGTCGAGGAACTCGTGGCCCTGGTCCAGGGCGGCTTCGGGGAGGACTGAGTGCCGCATCGACTGTTGCGGGGGGTCGCGGTGTCGCCGGGGGTCGCCGTGGGCCCGGCCCTGGTGGTGCGCTGGGAGGTGCCGCCGGTGCCCGAGCGCACCGTGCCGCCGGCGGAGGTCGCCCGCGAGCTGGAGCGCCTGCGCGAGGCGCTGGCGTGGGCGCGCGAGCGCAGCGAGCGCATGCGGGAGCGGGCGGAGGTGCGCGCCGGCCCCGACGAGGCCCGCATCTTCGACGCGCAGCTGATGATGCTGCAGGACGTGGACCTGATCGGCGGCGCGGAGCGGCTCATCCGGGAGAACCGCTTCGCCGCGGAGCGGGCCTTCTCGCTCAAGGTCTTGCAATGGCGCGGCCTCTGGAGCGGGCAGGACAACGCGACGCTGCGGGACCGCCTCGCCGACCTCGCCGACGTCGAGCTGCGGGTCCTCGGCCGCCTCCTCGGGCTCCCGGAGCGGGACGTGCTCGACGCGCGCCCCGAGTCGCCCGTGATCATCGTCGCCCGCGACCTGACGCCCTCCCTCACCCTGCAGATGGACCGCTCGGCGGTGCTCGGGATCGCGTGCGAGGGCGGGACGCGCACCTCGCACGCCGCCATCCTCGCGCACTCCCTCGGCATCCCCGCCGTGATGGCGGCGGAGGGAGTGCTCGAGCTGGTGGCCTCGGGCGACCGGCTGGTCGTGGACGGATGGGCGGGCACCGTGCAGGTGCGCCCCACGGGCGCGGAGGTGGCGGCCGCGGAGACGCGCGACCAGCGGCGCCGGGAGTTCGACCGGGAGCTGGAGTCGGGGGCCGGGGAGCCGTCCGCCACCACGGACGGGGTGGCGATGCGGATCCGCGCCAACCTCGACCTTCCGGAGGAGCTGGAGGCCGCGCGGCGGTCGGGCGCCGAGGGCGTCGGCCTGATGCGCACCGAGTTCCTGGTGGTCGGCCGCAGCCGCATGCCGACCGAGGACGAGCAGGCGGCGCTCTACCGGCGCATCGGCGAAGCGTTCGGCGGGCACGACGTCGTCATCCGGACCTACGACATCGGCGGCGACAAGTTCCCCGCCGCCTTCCGGACGCCCCCGGAGGCGAACCCCTTCCTCGGGTGGCGCGCCATCCGGGTGTGCCTCGACGAGCCGGAGATCTTCCGCACCCAGATCCGCGCGATCCTCCGCGCCGCGGCGCACGCGCCGCTCAAGCTGATGATCCCGCTGGTGACGCGCGTCGAGGAGGTGGAAGCGACGCGGGAGATCGTGGAGAAGGAGGCGCGCGCGCTGCACCGGGCGGGCATCGAGGCGGCGGCGTCGGTCCCGGTCGGCGTGATGGTGGAGACCCCCGCGGCGGCGGTCCTCGCCGATCGCTTCGCCGAGGTGGCGGACTTCCTCTCGGTGGGGTCGAACGACCTCACCCAGTACACGCTGGCGGTGGACCGCAGCAATCCGCGGATGGCGGGGCGCTTCGACCCGCACCATCCGGCGGTGCTCCGCCTGCTCCGCGACATCCAGGCCGCCGGCGCGGCGGCGGGGCGCGAGGTCTCGCTGTGCGGCGAGATGGCGAGCGACCCGGTCTCCGCGTACCTCCTCGTCGGCCTCGGCTACCGCGTCCTCTCGGTGGCCTCGCCGAGCCTCCCGGTGGTGAAGTGGCTGATGCGCCGCATCTCCGCGTCGGAGGCCGCGACGTGCGCCTCGGATGCGCTCGAGGCGCGCACCGCCGCGGACGCCGTGGCGTGCACCCGCGCGGCGCTCACCGCGCGCGTGGACCTGCGTCTTCTCGACCCTTCGGCGCGGTTGCCCGGCCGTGGGCGCCGGGGTACGTTGCACCCGTGAGCGACTGACCCCGAACCCGAGTGGACTGATGCGCGATACGGACCGCTGGCTCTTCACGTCGGAGTCGGTGACGGAAGGGCACCCCGACAAGATCGCCGACCAGATCTCCGACGCCGTCCTCGACGCGATCCTCGCGCAGGACCCCGCGGCGCGCGTGGCGTGCGAGACGTTCGTCACGACCGGGATGGCCGTGGTCGGCGGCGAGATCACGACCACCTGCTACGTGTCGGTCCCCGACATCGTGCGCGGGACGGTGGAGGCGATCGGCTACACGGACGCCACCTACGGCTTCGACGCCGAGACGTGCGCCGTGCTCACGTCGATCGACCGCCAGTCGCCGGACATCGCGCAGGGCGTGGACACCGGTGGCGCCGGCGACCAGGGGATGATGTTCGGCTACGCCTCCGACGAGACGCCGGAGCTGATGCCGCTGCCGATCATGCTGGCGCACGCCCTCACGCGCCGCCTCGCCGAGGCCCGCAAGAGCGGCGAGCTGCCGTGCCTGCGGCCCGACGGGAAGTCGCAGGTCACCGTCGAGTACGAGGGGGATCGGCCGGTGCGGGTGCACACCGTCGTGGTCTCGACGCAGCACGCGCCGACGGTGGGCCACGCCGAGCTCGAGAAGCTGGTGCTGCAGCACGTCATCCGGCCGGTGCTGCGGGAGTGGATCCGCGACCCGGAGCCGAAGTTCTACGTGAATCCCACCGGGCGGTTCGTCGTCGGCGGCCCGCAGGGGGACGCGGGGCTGACCGGACGGAAGATCATCGTGGACACCTACGGCGGGATGGCGCGTCACGGCGGCGGCGCCTTCAGCGGCAAGGACCCCTCGAAGGTGGACCGCTCGGCGTGCTACGCCGCGCGCTGGGTGGCCAAGAACGTCGTGGCGGCGGGGCTGGCCCGGCGCTGCGAGGTGCAGGTGGCGTACGCCATCGGGGTGGTGCAGCCGGTCTCGCTCCTCGTGGACACCTTCGGCACCGGGTCGGTGCCCGAGCCCGTCCTCGAGGCCGCGATCCGCGAACAGTTCGACCTCTCCCCCCGCGGCATCATCGAGGCGCTCGACCTCCGGAACCCGATCTTCAAGGCCACCGCCTCGTACGGCCACTTCGGCCGCAAGGCGGAGCGCCGCGTGGTGGACGGACGCGAGCTCGACTTCTTCACCTGGGAGCGGACCGATCGCGCGGCGGAGCTGCGCGAGACCGCGAACCGTCTGGCGGGCGCCGCGAAGGGCGCCGGCCGCTAGGAGACCGCAGGATGACCGTGGCAGCCAAGAGCCCGACGGCCGACGTCCGGGACCTCGCCCTCGCCGACGAGGGCAAGCGCCGCACCGAGTGGGCGGAGCGCAACATGCCGGTGCTCCGGCTCATCCGGGAGCGCTTCGCGAAGACGCGTCCGCTCGCGGGCCGGCGGCTGTCGGCGTGCCTCCACGTCACCTCGGAGACCGCCAACCTCGCCGTCACGCTCCAGGCCGGCGGCGCCGACGTGGCGCTCTGCGCCTCGAACCCCCTCTCGACGCAGGACGACGTGGCCGCCCACCTGGTGCGCGACCACGGCATCAAGACCTTCGCGATCAAGGGCGAGGACCACGAGACGTACTACGACCACATCCGCGCCTGCCTCGCCCACCGGCCCGACATCACGATGGACGACGGCGCCGACCTCGTGGGCGCGCTCCACATGCTGGCGCTGGGCCGTCTCGACGACCTCGCGCCCCCCGTGCGGCGCTGGGTGGACGGCCTCTCCGCGGCGGACCGCAAGGCGGTGCTCGACGGCGTGGTCGGGTCGACGGAGGAGACCACCACCGGCGTCATCCGCCTCAAGGCGATGGCGAAGGACGGCGTGCTGCGGTTTCCCGTCATCGCGGTGAACAACTCCGAGACGAAGCACCTCTTCGACAATCGCTACGGCACCGGGCAGTCCACGGTGGACGGGATCCTCCGGGCCACCAACATGCTGCTCGCCGGGGCGACCGCGGTGGTGGCCGGCTACGGCTGGTGCGGGCGCGGCGTCGCGATGCGGCTGCGCGGCCACGGCGCCAACGTGATCGTCACCGAGGTCGAGCCGGTGAAGGCGCTCGAGGCGGTGATGGACGGCTACCGCGTGATGCCGATGGCCGAGGCCGCGTCCCTGGGGGACGTCTTCGTCACCCTCACCGGCGACGTGGACGTGATCCGGGTCGAGCACATGCGGCGGATGAAGGACGGTGCGATCGTCGCGAACAGCGGCCACTTCAACGTCGAGATCGACCTCGCGGGCCTCGCCAAGGCCGCCCGCGGCCCGCGCGCGGTGCGCGGCTTCGTGGACGAGTGGGTGCTGGACGGGAAACGGGTCTTCGTCCTCGGGGAGGGGCGGCTCATCAATCTCGCCGCCGCCGAGGGCCATCCCGCCAGCGTGATGGACATGTCGTTCGCCAATCAGGCGCTGGGGGCGGAGTACCTGGTCGAGCACGGCGCGGAGCTCTCGAGCGACGTGCACAACGTGCCTCAGAAGCTCGATCGCGAGATCGCGGTGCTCAAGCTGCGTGCGATGGGCGTGGGGCTCGACGAGCTCACGCCCGAGCAGCGCCACTACCTCGCCTCGTGGGACCTTGGCACCTGAGGCGGCGGGGGGCCCGCTCGTCGAGGTGCGGGTGGCCCACCTCGGCCTCGACCGTGCCTCCAACGCGCCGGTGGTGGTGCTGCGGGAGCAGGACGGCCGCCGGGTGCTCCCGATCTGGATCGGGCCCGCGGAGGCGAGCGCGATCGCGATGGAACTGGGCGGCGTCAAGTTCGCCCGCCCGCTCACCCACGACCTCCTCAAGCTGGTGATCCTGGGGCTCGGCGGCGAGCTGCGGAAGGTGGTCATCAGCGCCGTCAAGGAAAGCACGTACTTCGCCGAGCTGCACATCCACCGCGACGGGCACGACGTCTTCCAGGTGGATGCGCGTCCCTCCGACAGCATCGCGCTGGCGCTGCGCCTGCGGGCCCCGATCTTCGCGGCGGAGCCCCTCCTCGACCTCGTGTCCCCCGACGCCCTCGAGACGCCCACCGACGAGCCGGGCCTCGACGCCGACTCCCTCAAGACCTACCTCCAGAATCTGGATCCCGAGGACTTTGGCAAGTTCACGCCGTGACGTCCTGCTGGCCGCCCTGCTGTGCTGCGCCGTCGTCCCCGCGGCGGCCGCGCAGGCGCGCGGTCCCCTCGTGCTCGCCGGCCGCGCCCTCCGGGTGACCCTCGGCGGCGACAGCGTCCCCCTCGCCGGCACCTTCGTCGTCGGGCACCACATCGGCGCGCAGGGGCAGGGCCCCGTGGACTCCGTCCGCAGCGACGCCGCCGGCCGCTTCCGCCTCGCGGTGGCCCGCCCCGACACCGGCGGGCTGTACGTCGTCTCCGCGCGCTACCGGGACATCGGCTACTTCGGCGAACCCGTTTCGCCGCAGGACCGCGCGCACGCCGGCGCGATGACGCTCGTCGTCTTCGACACCAGCGCCACGGGTCCGGCGCTCACGGTGGCGCTGCGGCACCTCGTGCTGACCTCGCCCGATCCTGACGGCTCGCACCGCGTCCTCGACATCTTCCAGGTCCACAACCCCTCCTCCACCACCCGCGTCGCGGCGGACAGCAACGGCTCCACCTGGCGCGTGCGGCTCCCCGCCGGCATCGCGAACTTCGTGCTGGGGGAGAGCGACATCTCCCCGGCCGCGGTGCGCCACGAGGGGGACGAGATGCTGGTCGGCGCGCCCTTCCCGCCGGGCGAGAAGCAGGTGCTCGCCAGCTACACGCTGCCGCGCGGGACCCGCGAGATCCGCATCCCCATCGACCAGGCCACCGCCCGGTTCGACCTCCTCGTGGAGGACAGCTCCTCCTCGGCGAGCGGCCCCGGCGTGAGCGCGGCGCCCCCGCTCCAGCTCGAGGGGCGCACCTTCCGCCGGTTCGCGGCGGAGCGCCTGCGCGGGGGCGAGGTGGTGACGCTCCGGCTCTCCGCCGCCGCGGACGCGGGGCGCCGTTTCACCTGGCTGGTCGTGCTCGCGGCGGGGATCGGTCTCGGCGCCGCGCTGCTCTACTTCCTCGGGCGCCGCGGCACTCCCGGCGCCGTCGTGGCGCCGGCGGAAGGCGCCGGCCCGGAGACGTTGGCCGCGCAGATCGCGGCCCTCGACGAACGGTTCGAGGGGCGCGAGGCCGCGACGCCGCCGGAGGACTGGGCGCGTTACGTCGCGCGCCGCGCCGAGCTCAAGGAACGCCTGCGCGCCGCGCTTGCGCGGGATGGCGCGCTCTGACACATTGCGTTTGACAACCGACTGACGCGAGCGGGGACCCCGGAAGCCGGTGTGAATCCGGCGCGGCCCCGCCACTGTAACGGGCTGGGACGAGGGTCGTCCCGCCGTCCGCTCACGACGCCACTGGCTGCGGCCGGGAAGGCGAGCGGACGGGCCCGGAGCCAGGAGACCTCTCCGCTCGCGCATCACCCGAAGCCCTCGCGGGAGGGAGTGGTGGCCGTTCCCCGGCTTTCCGCGCGTTCCGTTCTGTCCATCGTCGCCCTTGGCGCCCTGGCGGCCTGCAGCCGTCCGGCGGGCGGCGGCGCCATCGTCCGCGTGGACGACTGGGGCCGCACCGTCGCGCTCGCGGCGCCGGCCCGCCGCATCGTCTCCCTCATCCCCGCGACCACCGAGCTCGTCTTCGCGCTCGGGCTCGGCGACCGGCTGGTGGGGCGCACGCGCTGGTGCGAATATCCGGCCGCCGCGCGCACCGTCCCCGACGTGGGCGATGGCATCGGCCCCAACGTCGAGGCGGTGGCCGCCCGCCACCCCGACCTCGTGATCCTCTACGCCTCCAGCGCCGATCGCGCCGCCGCGGACCGCTTCGCGGCGCTCGGCATCCCCACCGTCGCCTTGGCCCTCGACCGGACCGCCGACGTGCGCCGCGCCGCTCTCCTCGTCGGCGCGCTGGCGGGGGTCACGCACGTCGCCGACTCGCTCGTCGCCGCCTTCGACTCGCTGCGCGCCGTCGTGGTCGCCGAGGGGGACCGCCGCCACGGCCCCCGGCCCAAGGTCTACGTGGACGTGTGGGCGCAGCCGCCGATGACGGTGGGGCGGGGCAGCTACCTGGACGAGATCGTGCGCGCCGCCGGTGGCGACAATCTCTTCGACGACGTCCGCGCCTCCTCCGCGACGGTGAGTCTGGAGTCCGTCGTGCGGCGCGACCCGGACGTCATCCTCGTCCTCCAGTCCGACACGACGCGCGTCCCCGATCTCGCCTCCCGTCCCGGCTGGGGCGCGGTGCGCGCGATTCGCGAAGGGCGGATCCTGGTCGTGGACGGGACGCTCTACGGCCAGCCTTCCCCGCGGATGCCGCTCGCCGCGCGGGACCTGGCGGCGCGGCTCGCGCGCATCGGGCTGGTGCGATGAAGCCTCTCGGCGGCGCGCGGTTCACCTTCGCCCTCGCGCTCCTCTTCGTCCTTGCCGTGGTCGTGGGGGTCTTCGTGGGGCCGGCGTCCCTCACCCCGCGCGAGGTCTTCGCGGCGCTGACCGGCGGGGGCGGTCCCGGCGCCGCCATCGTCTGGGCGCTCCGGATCCCGCGCGTCGTCCTCGGCCTCCTCGTGGGCGGGGTGCTCGCGGTCTCGGGGGCCTCGCTGCAGGTGCTGGTACGCAATCCCCTCGCCGATCCCTACCTCCTCGGTCTCTCGGGCGGCGCCGGCCTCGGCGCGGTCCTCGCGATGACCGCGGGCGTCGGGACGCCGTGGCTCGTGCCGGCGGCGGCGTTCGTCGGGGCCGTGGCCACCATGGGCGCCGTCTACGCCCTCGCCTCCGCCGCCGGCGGCGCGCTCGACGGGCGCGTGCTCCTCCTGGCGGGCGTGGTGGTCGGCGCGTTCGCCGGTGCCCTTGTGAGCGGCATCCTCGCGGTCAGCGCGTCGCAGGGCGCGCGCACGGCGCTCGTCTGGCTGATGGGCGGCCTGGGGGGCGTCGGCTGGCCGGGGGTGCTCGCCCTCGCGGCATACGCCCTCCCCGGCCTCGCGGTGCTCGCCGCGGAGGCCCGGACCCTCAATCTCCTGGCGATGGGGGAGGAGCCCGCGCGGCACCTCGGCGCCGATGTGACGCGCAGCCGCCGGCGGGTGTACCTCGCGGCGTCCCTCCTCACCGCCGCCGCCGTCGCCGCAGCGGGGATCATCGGCTTCGTCGGCCTCGTCGTGCCGCACGCCATCCGGATCCTCCGGGGGCACGACCACCGCGTGCTATTGCCCGCCGCCTTCATCGCCGGCGGTGCGCTCCTCGTGCTGGCCGACGCCGGCGCGCGCACCGCCTTCGCACCGCTCGAGCTCCCGGTCGGCGTCGTCACCGCCGTGGTCGGGGTGCCGGTCTTCGCCTTCCTCCTCCGCCGATGGACAGCCCGGTCTTCGAGCTGAGCGGCGCCACGGTGCGCTACGGCCGCGGCCTCGCGCCCTCCCTCGACGGCGCGGGGTTCCGCGTCGGCGCCGGGGAGATCGTCGCGCTCGTCGGCCCTAACGGGGCGGGGAAGACCACGGCGCTCCGGGCGCTCCTCGGGCTCGTCCCCCTCGAGGCGGGGCGCGCCGAGGTCCTCGGGCGGCCGGTGCGTTCGTGGCGCCCCCGTGAACTGGCGCGCGCCGTCGGCGTGGTGGTGCAGCGCGAGGAGCCGGCGTTCCCCGTCACGGTCGAGGAGACCGTGACGATGGGCCGCTACGCGCACGCGGGTCCGTGGCGCGCCCTCGGGGACGCCGACCGCGCCGCGATCCGCCGCGCGCTCGATCGCGCCGACGTCGCCGGGCTCCGGGAGCGGCTCGTGCAGACCCTCTCCGGCGGGGAATGGCAGCGGGTGCGGGTCGCGCGGGCGCTGGCGCAGGAGCCGCGCGCCCTCGTGCTCGACGAACCCACCGCGAGCCTCGACCTCCGTCACGAGATGGAGCTCTTCGAGCTGGTGGCGGGGCTGGTGCGGGAGGAGGGGCTCGCCGCGCTGGTGGTCTCGCACCACCTCAACGTCGCCGCGCGCTTCGCGGGCCGCCTGGTGCTGGTGCACGGCGGGCGCGTCGTCGCGGACGACGTTCCCGAGCGCGTCCTCGAGCCCGCGCGCCTCGCCGCGGTGTTCGGCTGGCCCGTCGCCGTGCAGCGCCTCCCCGACGGCACGGTCCAACTCTACCCGGAGCGGCGCCCCGTGGCTCCCGGAGGCCTTTCGTGAGCGCACGCCGCCGCTCCCCGGCCCACGCCACGCTCCTCGTGGCGGCGCTCCTGGCGAGCGCCCGGCCGGCGGCCGCGCAGCAGTCGCGGGACACCGTCCGCCTCGACACCCTGGTGGTGACCGCGACCCGCCTCCCCCTGCCGCGCGCCGCCGTGGCCTCGGCGGTGACGGTCGTGACGGGGGACGCACTGCGGGCGCGGGGGATCACCACGCTCCTCGAGGCGCTGCGCGACGTCCCCGGCGCCGCGCTGGTGCAGGGGGGCTCGTTCGGCACGCCCGCGTCCCTCTTCCTCCGCGGCGGCGAGAGCGACTACGTGAAGGTGCTGGTGGACGGCGTCGCCGTGAACGATCCCGGCGGCGCGTTCGATTTCGCGCACCTCACCACCGACGACGTGGAGCGGATCGAGATCGTGCGCGGGCCGGCCAGCGTGCTCTACGGCTCCGACGCCGTCGCGGGCGTGGTGCAGGTCTTCACGCGCCCCGGGCGCGGCGCGGTGCGCTGGCGCCTCGCCGGGGGCGGGGGCACGTACGGCACCACGCAGTTCGGCGCGGAGGCGTCGGGCGGGTCCGCGCGCGCCGGCTTCAGCCTCGCCGCCTCCCGCACCGAGAGCGACGGGACGAACGCCTTCAACAGCGGCTACCGGCGGAGCGAGCTCGCCGCCCTCCTGCGCGCCTCGGCGGGGAGCCGGACGGACGCCCGCCTTACCGTCCGTATCGACGACCACACGACACACTTCCCGACCGATCCCGCCGGGAACGTCGTGGACCACAACCAGTTCACCACCGGGCGCCAGGCCACCATCGGCTTCGAGGGGCGGCAGATCCTCTCGCCGCGTCTCGAGCTGCGCCTCCAGCTCGGCGCGAACACCGCCGACGCCGGCTACGACAATCGGCCCGACGGGCCGGGGGACACCCTCGGGTTCTACGCCGACATCAGCTCGGGCCGCACCGTGCGGCGGAGCGCCGACGTCCGGATGGTCGCCTACCTCGCGTCGGGCACCACGCTGACCCTGGGGGGCGCGCTCGAGCGCCAGACCGATCGCAGCCTCGACAGCGCCGCGAGCCAGTACGGCCCCTTCGCCGACACCCTCATCGCCTCGCGCCGGAACGGCGCCGCTTACGCGCAGCTGGTGGCCGATCCCGGCGGCCGCGTCGCGCTCACGCTGGGCGCGCGGGTGGACCGGAACCAGCGCTTCGGCTCGTTCGGGACCTACCGGGCTGGGGTGTCGTGGCGCGCGGCGCCCGCGCTGCGGGTGCGCGCATCGGTCGGGAGCGCGCTCAAGGAGCCCAGCTTCTACGAGAACTACGCCACGGGCTTCGTGATCGGGAATCCGGACCTGCGCCCGGAGAAGTCCCGCAGCTGGGAGCTCGGCGCCGAAGCGCAGCTCGGCCGCGGCGGGCCCGAGGTCTCGGCCACCTGGTTCACGCAGCGGTTCACGGACCTGATCCAGTACACGGCGAGCCCGCCCGCGCCGCAGACGACGAACTACTTCAACATCGCGGCGTCGGAGGCCTCCGGCGTCGAGGTGGAGGCCACGGCGCGGGTGCGCCGCGGCCTCACGGCCCGCGCGCACTACACGTACCTTAGGACCGCGGTGCGCGACGCGGGATTCGCGACCGACCCCGGCGGCGCGTTCGCCGAGGGGCGGCCGCTCCTGCGGCGGCCCGCGCAGGCGGGCGGGGCGTCGCTGGAGGGGATGGCCGGCGCGGCGGCCTTCTCCCTCGCCGTCGAGGTGGTGGGCCGGCGCGACGACATGGACTACGCGGGAGCCACGGCCCTCCGCGTCACGCTTCCCGCATACGCCCGCACCGACGCCTCGGCGACGGTGCCGTTGCTGGGGGCGGGGCGGAGCGGAGGGCTCGCAGCCACGGTGCGGATCGAGAACCTGATGGATGCGCGGTACCAGGAGGTGCGCGGCTTCCCGGCACGGGGCCGGACGCTCTTCGTGGGCCTGCGCGCGGAAGGGGGTCTTCGGTGACCAACGTTCGAGGCGTGACGTCGCTCGTCGCCATCCTGGCGTTCCCGGCCGCCCTGGCGGCCCAGGGGCTGGAGGGCGCGCGCCCCGCCGTCGAGGCGCGCATCCGCTCTAGCGGCGCCGCGGCCGTCGGCGTCTACGCGCGCGACCTCGGGCGGCCCGACTCCCTCCTCGTCGGGGCGCTCATCCGGTTCCACGCCGCCTCGACGATGAAGGTGCCGGTCCTCATCCAGGTCTACCGCGACGTGGACGCGGGCCGGCTCCGGCTCGACCAGCCCATCCCCGTCGTCAACACCTTCGCGAGCCTGGTGGACGGCTCCCCGTACCACCTGAACGCGGGGGACGACAGCGACAGCACGCTCTACGGGTACGTGGGGCGCACGGTGACGCTGCGCGAGCTGGTCGAGCGGATGATCACCGTCTCGAGCAACCTCGCCACCAACATCCTCATCGATCGGGTGCAGGCGGCGCGCGTCCAGGCCACCGCCGTGGCGCTCGGCGCCGACTCGATCCAGGTGCGCCGCGGCGTCGAGGACTCCAAGGCGTACCAGGCCGGCCTCAACAACACGACGACCGCCCGCGACCTCGGCGTCCTCTTCGCGGCGATCGGCGAGGGGCGCGCCGCGTCCCCCGCCTCCTGCCGGGAGATGCTCGCCGTCCTGGAGCGCCAGCACTTCAACGAGGGGATCCCCGCCGGCCTGCCCGCGGGGGTGCGGGTGGCGCACAAGACCGGGTGGTTCACCGGCACCCACCACGACGCGGGCCTCGTCACCGTGCCCGACGGGCGGCGGTACGTCGTGGTCGTCCTCACCCGCGGCATCGAGGACACGCTCGCCTCGGCGCGGCTGATCGCCGACGTCGCGCGGCTCGTGCATGGAGCGGTGGCCCCGCGCTGAGCCGATGCCGCTGATCGCGACGCCCGCCATCGTCCTCAAGGTCACGCCGTACAGCGAGACGTCGAAGATCGTGCGGCTCCTCACCCGCGACCACGGGCTGGTGAGCGCGCTCGCGCGGGGCGCCCGCCGCCCGCGGAGCCCGACGGGCGCGGGGCTCGACCTCTTCGCGTCGGGGGTCGCGGCGGTCCGCATGAAGCCGCAGACCGATCTCCAGAACCTCACCGGCTTCGACTGCACCCGGGCCCACGCGAACCTCGCGGGCGACATGGCGCGCTTCGGCGCGGCCGCGGCGCTCACCGAGCTGGCCCTGAAGTGCGCGCCGGCGGAGCCCCACCCCGAGCTCTTCGAGCGCCTCGCCGAGGGGCTCGACGCGCTCGACCGCGCCGGCAGCGACGAGGCCGACGCGGCGGCCCTCTCCGCCTGCTGGCGGTTCGTCGGCGCGCTCGGGTTCGAGCCCGCCCTCGACGCCTGCGCGGTCTGCGGCACGCCGGTGGCGGCGCCGGTGACGTTCTCCGCCGTCCAGGGGGGCGCGCTCTGCAAGGCGCACCGGGGCGATGGCGAGCGGCACACCAAGCTCGGCGAGGCCGACCGGGATGCGCTCCGCGCCCTCCTCGACGGCCGCTGGCCCGACCCGCCGCTCGATGCGCGACACGCGGCTTCGCACCGCCGTCTCCTGATGACCTTCATCCGCCACCACGTGGCCGAGGACCGGCCGATGCCGGCGCTCGTCTTCTGGGACCGCGAGTCGTGGAACGCCACCTCGTCGTAGGGACCGCCGGGCACATCGACCACGGCAAGACGGCGCTGGTGCGCGCTCTGACCGGCGTGGACACCGACCGGCTCGAGGAGGAGAAGCGCCGGGGGATCACCATCGACCTCGGCTTCGCCCCCCTCGACCTCGGTGATCTGCGCGCCAGCGTCGTGGATGTGCCGGGCCACGAGGGGTTCATCCGCAACATGGTGGCCGGCGCGACCGGCGTGGACCTCGCCCTCCTCGTCGTCGCCGCCGACGAAGGCGTCATGCCCCAGACGAGCGAGCACCTCGACATCCTCCGGCTCCTGGGCGTGACGCGCGGCGTCGTGGCGCTCACCAAGTGCGACCTGCCGGCGGAGCCGGGATGGCGTGAGCTGGTGGCGGAGGAGATCCACGCGGCGGTCGAAGCGCGCGTCGGTGTCCGTTGGCCCCTCGTCGAGGTGTCCGCGACGGCCGGGACCGGTCTCGACGCCCTGCGCGCGACGCTTGCGTCGGAAGCGGAGCGGATCCCCTCGCGCGAATTGCGGGACCGGTTCCGACTGCCGGTGGACCGGACCTTCGCCCTCGCGGGCGCCGGCACGATCGTCACCGGGACGGTGTGGAGCGGGAGCGTGGCCGAAGGGGATCGTGTGCTGGTCCTGCCCGCGGGGGTGGAGGCGCGCGTCCGCAGCGTGGAGGTGCACGGCGCGCGTGCCGCGCGCGCTGAGCCGGGGCGCCGGGCCGCCCTCGCCCTCGTAGGCCTCGCGCGCGAGCAGGCGGAGCGGGGTGCCGTGGTGGTCACGGGGGAGGGGTGGCGCGCCACCACGGCGATGGACGTCGAGCTCCATATGCTCGCCGGGCACGCGCCGCTCCGTCCCCGCCAGCGGGTGCGCGTCCATCACGCCACCAGCGAGGTGATGGCCCGTGTGGTCACCGACGCGGTGGGCGGGTCCGCCGAGCAGGCGGCGGGGTCGGAGGCGCCGACACTCGCCAGGCTCTATCTGGAGGGCCCCCTCGTCGCGCGTGCCGGGGACCGGTTCGTGATCCGCTCGTACTCGCCGGTCACCACCATCGGGGGCGGCGTGGTCGTGGACCCGTGGGCCGACGATCTCGCGCGGGAGCGGGGACGCCGCCGGGCCCCCTTCGCGTCGCTCCCCCCCGAAGCCGAGGGTCGCGTCCACGCGCTGGTCCGCCGTCGCGGCCGCCGCGGACTCTCCCAGGCCGCGCTCGAGGTCGCCGCTGGCTTGCCGGCCCCCGCGTTCGCGGCCGGCGTCGCGGCCGCGGAGCGCGCCGGACTGGTCCGGAGCGGCGACTGGCTGGTGGCGGACGTCGCCGTGCAGGAGGTGGCCGACGCCCTCCTGGCTGCCCTGGGGCCGTACCACGCCCGGCACCCCCTCGAACCGGGGATGCCGGCGCAGGCTTGGAGGGCCTCGGCGGGGGTCCTGCGGAAGGAGCTTGTCGAGCTTGCGGAGTTGCGATTGGAGGGGGCGGGTTCGGTCGCCCGGGAGGGTTCCTCCGTACGGCTCCCGGGGTTCGCCGCCGGGGGCGGAGCGGCGGAACGGGCGGTCCGGGAGGCGCTCGTCCGCATGCTCGAGGCGGCGGACGCCGAACCGCCATCCGTGGCCGAGCTCCAGGCGGCGCACCCTCGTAGCGACGTTCCCGGAGCGCTGCGCATCCTGGCCCAGCAGGGCGCTGTGGTCGCGGTCGGGAAGGACCGCTACTACGCGGCGGCCGCCTTCGCCCGGGAGCGCGAACGCGTGGTGGAGATCATCCGTGAGGTAGGAGGAGCCACCCCAGGTGCCATCCGCGAGCGGCTCGGCCGTTCGCGTAAGTGGTTGATCCCATTGCTCGAACACCTCGACCGGGAGGGGGTCACGACACGAGCGGGGGATCTGCGAGTACTTCAGTCATCAAAGTGATCCCTCTCGGCGACTTGACCGTCCCGGGGAGGCATCATAAGTTGGCGTCGTACAGGGGTTTGATGGGTAATACGATGGAAACCCGATCAGAGGAGCGACGGCCTAGCGTCCCTTTCCGTCAGAAATGGAGTGATCAAGGATGCACCGCATTGCGGTGGCGGTCCTGGTAGGCGCGGGACTCGTCCTGTGCACTCCCCAAGCGGGTCACACGCAGGCGCCCGCTCGTCCCGCACAGGTCGAGCTGAATCAGAATTACCCGAACCCGTTCAATCCGGCGACGACGATACCGTTCCGGTTGAGCGAAGCTTTGTTCGCGAACGGGCATCGGCCGGTCGTATCGATGCGGGTCTACAACGTGCTCGCCCAGCTCGTCGCCATCCCGACGATGCAAGCGTCGGGGGAGCCCCTGGACGGCGTCGCGCTCGAATGTCGCGATCCGCGCAACGGGTTCTGCGAGTTCTCGGCGTACTGGGATGGGAAGTACCTGGGCACCGACCGTGATGCCGCCTCCGGCGTGTACGTGTACCAACTCGTCGTGGACGGCCAGCGCCTCTCGCGCCGAATGGTCGTGATGAAGTAGACCTGGCCTGCGCACAATCGCAGTGGATCCTCCTCGCGCCGGCCCCCGTGGCCGGCGCGTTGCGTTCCAGTGCCAGAGCGGCAGATTCGGGTGCCAGCGCGGCGGAAGCAGTCGGGCACGACGCTTGCCCCTCGGGGACGGACCATGGCCAGCTTGGACAAACTGACGATCAAGAGCGCCGAGGCGCTCGAGGCGGCACGCGCCGACGCGCGGCGCCGCGGCAATCCCGTCGTGAACGACGCCCACCTCCTGGCGGCGCTCCTCGACCAGGAGGAGGGGATCGTCGCGCCCCTCCTGGGGAAGGTCGGGCTGAACGTCGCCCAGCTCCGCGCCGACGTGGCGCGCGAGCTGGACCGCTTCCCGCGGCAGGAAGGGGGCGGGGAGCCCTCCTTCGCGCGCGAGCTGACGCAGGCCCTCGACCGCGCGGCGAAGGCCGCCGAACGGCTCGGCGACGACTACGTCTCGACGGAGCACCTCCTCCTCGCCCTCGCGGAGACCAAGGGCACCTCCGCCCGCGAGCTCTTCGGCGCGGCGGGGGTCTCGCAGCAGGACCTCCTCGCCGCCCTCGCGAGCGTACGGGGCGCGCACCAGGTCACCGACGACCGCCCCGAGGCGAAGTACCAGGCGCTGGAGCGCTTCACCCGCGACCTGACCGACGAGGCGCGGGCGGGGAAGCTCGATCCCGTCATCGGCCGCGACGAGGAGATCCGCCGGGTGGTGCAGGTCCTCTCCCGGCGCACCAAGAACAACCCGGTGCTCATCGGGGAGCCGGGCGTCGGCAAGACGGCGATCGTCGAAGGGCTCGCCCAGCGGATCGTGAACGGCGACGTGCCCGAGTCCCTCAAGGACAAGCGGCTGGTCTCGCTCGACCTCGGCCAGCTGGTGGCGGGGACGAAGTACCGCGGCGAGTTCGAGGAACGCCTCAAGGCCGTGCTGAAGGAGATCGTCGCCGGGGAGGGGCTCTTCATCGTCTTCATCGACGAGCTGCACACCCTGGTGGGTGCGGGCGCGGCCGAAGGGGCGGTGGACGCGGCGAACCTGATGAAGCCCCTCCTGGCGCGCGGGGAGCTGCACGTGGTGGGCGCCACGACCCTCGACGAGTACCGCAAGCACGTCGAGAAGGACGCCGCGCTGGAGCGGCGCTTCCAGCCCATCCTGGTGGGAGAGCCGTCGGTGGCCGACACGATCGCCATCCTGCGCGGGCTCAAGGAGCGCTACGAGGTCCATCACGGCGTCCGCATCACCGACCCCGCCATCGTGGCGGCGGCCACCCTCTCCGACCGCTACATCGGCGACCGGTTCCTCCCCGACAAGGCGATCGACCTCATCGATGAGGCGGCGTCGCGCCTGCGGATCGAGATCGACTCGCTCCCCTCGGAGATCGACGAGGTGGAGCGGCGCATCGTGCAGTACCAGATCGAGCAGGCGGCGCTCGCGAAGGAGCGGGACGCCGCGAGCCGCGAACGCCGCGGCGACCTGGAGCGGGATCTCGCCGAGGCGAAGGCGCGGTCGGGGGAGATGAAGGTGCGCTGGCAGGCGGAGAAGGAGGCCATCCAGCGGCTCCGCGGCCTCAAGGCGAAGGTCGAAGCCCTGCGCGCGGAGGCGGAGCAGGCGACCCGCAAGGGCGAGCTGCAGCGCGCCGCCGAGCTGACGTACGGCGCGGTGCCCGGCGTGGAGAAGGAGCTCAAGGACGCCGAGGCGAAGCTCGCGGCGCTCCAGAAGGACGGGAAGTACCTCAAGGAGGAGGTGGACGCCGAGGACGTCGCCGAGATCGTGGCCCGCTGGACGGGCATCCCGGTGACCCGGATGCTCGAGTCGGAGAAGGCGCGCCTCGCGCAGCTCGAGGCGCACCTCGCCGAGCGCGTCGTGGGGCAGCGGGAGGCGGTCGAGGCGGTGTCGAACGCCGTCCGCCGCTCCCGCGCGGGCCTTGCCGACCCCAACCGGCCGATGGGCTCGTTCATCTTCCTCGGCCCCACCGGCGTGGGGAAGACGGAGACGGCCCGCGCGCTGGCGGAGTTCCTCTTCGACGACGAGCGGGCGATGGTCCGGCTCGACATGTCGGAGTACATGGAGAAGCACGCCGTCGCGCGGATGATCGGCGCGCCCCCCGGGTACGTCGGCTACGAGGAAGGGGGCCAGCTCACGGAGGCGGTGCGGCGCCGGCCCTACGCGGTCGTCCTCTTCGACGAGATCGAGAAGGCGCACCAGGACGTCTTCAACCTGCTCCTCCAGATCCTCGACGACGGGCGCCTCACCGACTCGCAGGGGCGCACCGTGGATTTCCGGAACACCGTCATCATCATGACCTCGAACCTCGGCGGGCAGTGGATCATCGAGGAGGGGACGGCCGACTGGCCCGCGGTCGAGCGCCGCGTCCTGGGCGCGCTGCGCCAGCAGTTCCGCCCGGAGTTCCTGAACCGCGTGGACGACGTGGTCGTGTTCCGCCCGCTGGGCGAGGCGGAGCTGGAGCGCATCGTGGACCTCCAGCTCG
>JADGQW010000056.1 GCA_017881505.1 Gemmatimonadales bacterium | reverse complement strand
GCAGCGCGACGGGCGCTGCGCGCTCCCCCACCCAGTGGCGCAGCATGCCGAACATCGAGAGGGAGAAGGTCAGGAAGACGTTGATGCTGTACATCACGACAAGGTGGCTGACCTCGCCGCCGGTGTAGACGAGCGCCAGCAGCGACGTCGCGCCCATCAGGACGACGCCGTTCTGCGTCGTGAGCCGGTCGGAGAGGGCGGAGAAGCGGTGCGGGACCCACGAGTCCACGGCCATGTTGGCGAGGACGCGCGGGCCGTCGATGAACCCCGCCTGCGCCCCGACGATGAGGAGCGCCCCCTCGGAGGCGAGGGTTACGACGAGGAACGTGGCGCCGCCCGGCACGCCGGCCATCATCCGCTCCAGCAGCGATGCGTTGGCCGTCTTCCCGGGCTCGAGCTGGACGTGCCACAAAAGGTAGCAGACGAGGAGCCCCGCGGCGGTGAACGCCAGCGACGCCGCCATGTAGAACATCGTCCGCCGGCCGGTGTGGACCCGCGGCTCGCGCATGATCGGCAGGCCGTTGGAAACGGCCTCGAGGCCGGTGTAGGTGCCGCCGCCGAGGGAGTACGCTCGCGCGAAGAGGAGCAGGAGTCCGACCACGCCGAGCGCCGACACCCCCTGGTTGTAGCCGGCCCGGACCTCTTGCACGGTTGCGGGGAGTGCGGCGGTGTGGAAGAGGATGCCGCCGACGATGACCAGGACGTGCGTGGCCACGAACACCAGGAAGATCGGCACGAGCACCATCACCGATTCCTTGACGCCGCGGATGTTCAGCGTCGTCAGGCCGATGATCGCGAGCGCCTCGAAGGGGAGCTTCGCCCAGAGGTAATGCGCCGGGAGGAACGAGAAGATCGCATCGCCGGCGGCCGCGATGCTCGTGGCGATCGTGAGGACGTAGTCCACGAGCAGCGCGCTGCCCGAGACGACGCCGGCGCGCGAGCCGAGCAGCTTGGTGGCGACGACGTACCCGCCGCCCCCGTGAGGGAACTGTTCGATGATGCGGCTGTAGGCGGCAGAGATGAGGATGACGGTGAACACCATCATCCCCGCGACGGCGACGGCGAGGAAGGTGTGATTGCCGAGCGCCCTGAACGCTTCCTGCGGGCCGTACGAGGACGAGGAGAGCCCGTCGGCGCCGAGCCCCACCCAGGCGAGGAAGGGGATCAGCGAGAGGCGGTGGAAGAGGCGCTGGTCCCGGAGGTCGCGCGGCTTGCCGAACACCAGGCGTTTGACCTGGCGCGGCATCGAGGGTCGCTGCTCGCCTTCGTCCATCCGGCCACCGGCTCCGAGGAGAGGGGTCCGGCCGCCCGGCGCACTGCCCAGGGGCCCGCTCCGGGGGATGGAATATAGCGGGGGGCGGCGCCGGCGTCGGCGACGCCCCCCGCGGGGGGTCGGAGACCCGCCCGGCCGCTACCGGAGGTGGGTCGTGGCGCCGATGAACCGCGCGATGTTCGCCTTGAGCGCGGCGAGGTCCGGCTCGCGCAGGTACATCATGTGGCCGGCCTCGTAGTACCGGAGCGCGATGTGGCTCCGCAGCTCCGCGGGGAGGCCGAGGTGGTCCATCGTGTACTCGGTCGCGAAGAAGGGCGTCGCGAGGTCGTAGTAGCCATTCTCGACCTCGACCCGGAGGTTCGGGTTCGAGACGAGCGCCTGCGCGAGGTCGCTCCCGACATAGGGGGAGCCCATCCGCCCGCCGCCGCCGCTGCCGCGGCCCCCCTGCGCGGGCTCGCGGACCCAGCTCCACTGCACGCCGCCGCTCGCGACGTAGCGCTCGTCGCCGCCGAACCGCAGCTCGTCGCGCAGGTAGCTGTTGATCGCGGCGGTGTAGGCGCCGCTGACCGCCAGCGACTGCGGGTCCCCTTCGCCGTTCTCCGTCAGGAGGTCCAGCATCGGCCCGGTGAACCGGGCGTCGAGCCGGCCGGTGTTCATCCCGTGGGCGCGGTTCAGCTCGGCCATGAACTGCCGCAGGGCCACACGGAGGTTGGCGCGCGTCAGGTACTCCTCGCCGAGGCCCGTGTACGCCGCGAGCCGGTGGACCACGGCGGCGCGCTCGTCGGCGCCGAGGGAGGACCCCTTGTCGAGCGCCGCGGCGTACTCCCCCATCGCGAAGTGCCGCACGGAGTCGAGGAACGCCGGCAGGTCGCGGGGCTGCGGGATGGCGTGGTGGTACGCGGCGGTGGCGGCGTACGAGGGGAGGTAGAGCACGTACGAGATGTCGTGCCCCGGCGCGAAGGCGAGCGTCTCGAAGTCGAGCACCGAGGAGATCAGCACCACCCCGTTGAAGTCCATCCCCTCCCGGGACTGCAGACGGTTGACGAGCACCGCGGAGCGCGTGGTGCCGTAGCTCTCGCCGATGAGGAACTTGGGCGAGTTCCAGCGGCCGGTGCGGCTCACGTACAGCCGGACGAACTGCGCCAGCGACGCGGCATCCTCATCCACGCCCCAGAAGTCCTTCCCCGTCCCGGTCCCCACGGGCTTGCTGAAGCCGGTGCCGATCGGGTCGATGAAGACCATGTCGGTGACGTCGATCAGGCTGTTGGCGTTGTCCACCAGCTGGTACGGGGGCGGCGGCGTCGGCGCGGCGTCGGTGGTGACGATGCGCCGCGGGCCGAAGGCGCCCATGTGCACCCACATCGAGGCGGACCCGGGGCCGCCGTTGTAGATGAACGCCAGTGGGCGCTGGCTCCGGTCGGCGACGTCGGTGCGCGTGTACGCCGTGTAGTAGAGACTGCCGATCGCCTCCCCCTTGTCGTTGCGGAGGAGGATCGTCGCCGCGGTGGCGCGGTAGGGGACCGTCTGTCCGCCGATGCGGATGGTGTGCTCGGTGACCGACGACTCCTCGCGCGGCACGGCCGCCGGGGGGGCCTCGTGGCGGACCGCGCTGTCGGCCCCCGCCGGCTGGGCGGCCTGCGCGGCGGGCGGCGCCTGCCCCGGCAGTGGGGGCCGGCCGGGCCGCTGGGCGTGGGCCGCTGCGGCGAGTCCGGCGAGCATGGCGAGGGCGGCGAGCGTCCGGCGCATACGTCCTCCTCGGAAGACCACCTGCGAACCGTGGATGGCTGGGCGACCGCGCGGGGGGCGCGGCCGACGGGGAAAGTGCGGGCCGGCGGGCGCTACCGGAAGAGGAGCGTCGCGAGGTAGATGGCGAGGCCGGCCAGCCCGCCAACGATCGTGCCGTTGAGTCGGATGAACTGGAGGTCGCGCCCGACCGCGAGCTCGATGCGGCGCGACGCGAGGGTCGCGTCCCACTGCCGCACCGTCTCGGCGATAAGGTCGGCCACCTCCTGCCGGTGCTGCTCGAGGAGCGAGGCGATGAAGTGGATGATGAACTCGTCGAGCTCCGCGAGTCGCTCCGGGTTCGCGAGCAGCGACTCCCCCACCGCCATGATCCCGCGCTCCAGGGGATCGAGGGCGCCTTCCTCGGGCTTCGTGGAGAAGCGCTCCGCCGCGCCGCGCGCCTGGTCCCACAGCCCGGCGGCGAAGTCCTCAACGGCCTGCGCGTCGAGCAGCTCCGTCTTGAGCGCTTCGGCGCGGGCCATCGTCTCCGGGGCGGTGCGGAGTTGCTCGATGAACCGCCGGAACGCGACGTCGAACTTGAGGCGCACCGGGTGGTGCGGGTTCGCGCCCACCTCCTCCACGAAGCGGCGGGCGGCGTCCACGAAGCGCCGGTAGAGGGCGTTGTCCACCGCGCCCGGCACCCACCAGGGGCTCTGGTCGCGCACGACGTCGCGCAGCGTCGACCGATTCGCGTCGATGGCGTCGGCCACGAGGTGCAGCGCTTCGTCGAGGAGGGCCTGGTGGCGGTCGTCGGTCGCCACGACGGCGAGGAGGTTGCCGAGGAGGGGCGCCAGGGGCGTGGCCTGGAGGCGCGAGACGGCGCTCTCCCGGATGAGGGCGCGGACCTGCGCCTCGGGGAGCGCGGCCACCGTCTGCGCGACGCCGCCGGCGAGCTGGCGGGAGAGGCGCCGCGCGTTGTGCCGGTCGGAGAGCCAGTGCGCGACCCGCTCGGCCATCCGCGTGGACTTGAGGTTCCCGGCGAGGACGTTGGTGGAGAGGAAGTGGTTCTGGAGGAAGTTGCCGAGGATGCGCCCGATGCGGTCCTTCTGCGTCGGAATGATCGCGGTGTGCGGGATTGGCAGGCCCAGCGGCTTGCGGAACAACGCCGTGACCGCGAACCAGTCGGCGAGCCCGCCGACGAGCGACGCTTCGGCGGTCGCGCGGACCACGGCGAGCCAGGGGACCGTGCGCTCGAGGAGCCGCGCGACCACGAAGACCACGAACGCGGCGCCGAGGAGCCCCGTCGCGACGCGCTTCATCGCGCTCAGCTCCGCTTGGCGCTTCGCCTCGTCGCGGAGCGGGGGCGGGGCCACGGTGCCGGGCGCCGGCGCCGGAGGCGCGGACGGGCGCGCAGAGACGACGCCCGGGTGGGCGGACTCAGTCACACGACGCTCGCGGCGCGCGCATATCGCACGGGAAATAGGGGGAAGGGCGGCCGCAAGGCAAGGCGGCGCGCCCGCTGGCTAGCGGAAGTAGATGAGGGTGATCCGCCCGCGCGGACCCACGGCCCACCCCGCACCCGCCGAGCCGAAGCCCACGGCCCAGTACGCACCGGACCCGAGCGCCTCCCACGTCGCGCCGTCGTCGCGGCTGATCGCGAGGCCGCCGGGGCCGGCGGCGACGAGCGCCGGGGGACGCGCGACCGGCACGTACGCCGAGCCGTAGACGGCCCCGGGGAACGGCGGCCGCCCCCCGCGCGTCCAGGTGAGGCCGCCGTCGGCCGTCATCGCGGTCTGGTTGTCGGTGTCCGAGGCCACGGCGATGCGCCCGCCGAGCGCCACGCCGTGCAGCGGGTCGCGGAAGGCGAGCGACGTCGCGCCCGCGGCCTCGCCGGACGCGAGGGGCACCGCGCGCATCGACCAGGTGTGCCCGGCGTCGTCACTGCGGTAGACGCGCGCCTCGGCCCGCGAGCCCGTGGCGATCCAGGCGAGCCGGTCGCCGACGGCCACGAGGCAGGTCCCGCTCGCGGCGAAGGCGCCTTCGCCTTCGCGCGCGGGGGGCACGCCCGCCTCCGGCACCAGGTCCCAATGCGCGCCGCCGTCGCGGGTCGCGCGGACGAGGAGCCGCCCGTCCACTGCGTCGCTCACCGCGACGCCCCGGTCCCGGTCGAAGAAGGCGAAGCAATCGTAGAAGGCGCGGGGCTCGGCGTTCACGAACTGCTCCGCCCAGGTGCGCCCGCCATCCGACGTCTTGAAGATCCGCGACCGGCTCCCCGGCCCGGCCGCCAGGAGGTAGGCGACGTCGGCGTCGAAGGCCTGCACGTCGCGGAATTCGAGGGAGTCGGCGCCGGGGACGTGGAGGCGCACCCACCCGGCGCCGCCGTCCGTCGTGCGGAGCACCACGCCAGCGTGGCCCGCCACCCACGCGACCTGGCCGCTTACCGCGCTCACGGCCTGGAGCACCGCGGTGACACCCGAGGTCTGCTCCATCAGGATCGGCGCGCGCGGGACGGCCGGGGCGGCGGCCTCCACCCCATGCGACCGCGCGCATCCGGTGAGGGAGGCGGCGACGGCGAACGCTGCGAGGGCGCGCCGCACCCTACGCGCCGAACTGCCGGAGGTGGTGATCCACGTGCCGGTAGGCCTGCATCGCCGAGGCCGTGCGCGCGGGCGGGCGCCGCCTCGGTCCCACCCGCGGCGTGGCGATGGTCGTCATCGGGCGGGCGCGAGCCGCACCCACGCCCACGCGAAGAGGAGCGCGAAGATGGCGTCGCAGAAAGCGAACGGCTTCCACATGTCGGGGAGCCCCTGCGCGAACCAGTAGGCGAACACGGTGCCGGCGTAGGCCCCCTTCAGGAGGATGCCGTAGGGGATGAGGTTGCGATTCTGGACCGGCTTGAGCGCCACCTGCAGGAACATCACGCCGAAGATGATGAGGATGATCGCCGGGAACCGGACGTACGCCCAGTGGTTGGGCGCCGTGACGGCGAAGTGCAGGTACATCCTGCCGGGCACGAGGAGGAACACCAGGCCGAGGAGGCCGTCGTAGATCGCCGAAGCGGCGAAGACGATGGAGATCAGGCGCTCTTGCTTCATCGGGTCCCCTTGCGTTGACGGCGTCCACGTGCGCGCAGCCGGGCCTTGAAACGGTCGCGGCGACGCCGGGTCCATTCCGTGCTGTAGATGTCCACGCCCAGGCTTCGCAGCCCTTCCCGCAGCTGTCGTGCGGTCATCCCCCGCGGTTCGTAGTTCACGTCGAACAGCGTGCAGCGCTTCCAGTTCCCGTCGTCGAGGAGGCGCCCCTCGGCGCGAAGCCGCGCGTGGAGCGGCGTGCCGGGAAAGGGCGTGAGGACCGTGATCTGTACGTCGAACAGGTCCGCGTCCCGCACGAACGCGCGCACTTGGTCGAAGATCTCCGGCCCCTGGCCGTCGAGCCCGAGCACGAAGCAGCCGTTCACCCGGATGCCGTGCTCCTGGATGTTGCGGAGCGCCGCGAGGTAGTGCGGCAGGCGCTTCAGTTTCCAGTTGGCGCGCGTCTCCACGCCGTCGAGTCCGTCGGCGACCGGGCTCTCGAGGCCGATGAGCACCTCGGCGCAACCGCTCGCGCGGAGCCGATCGAGCAGCGGATCGTCGTTGCCCACCGCGACGTCGGTCTCGGTGAACCAGCGGATGTCGCGCTTCGCGATCTCGGGCAGCAGCGCCAGCCAGTAGTCGCGGTCCACGAAGCTGTTGTCGTCCGCCAGCTCGACGAAGGGTCGCGGCCAGATCGCGAGGATGCGGTCCAGCTCGGCGAGCACCTTGGCGATCGGCTTCTGGCGGTAGCGGCGGCAGAAGATCATCGAGCCAGCGCAGAACTCGCAGCGATGCGGGCAGCCCCGGCTGGTCTGGATCGTGAGCCGGTTGTACCGCGCGACGTCCAGCAGCTCGAACCGCGGGATCGGCGCCTCGGCGAGGTCGTAGTCGTCCTCGAGGGAGCCGTAGCGCGGCTGCAGCCTCCCGGCTGCCGCGTCGGCGAGGACAGAGCGCCAGTGCAGCTCGCCGTGCCCCACGACCACGGAGGTGCAGTGCGCCGCGGCCTCCTCGGGCAGGACGCTGACGTGCGGCCCGCCGAGCACGACGGGGACCCCGGCCGCCAGGTAGCGATCGCCCAGCTCATAGGCCTCGTCGACCTGGGCGCTGTAGCTCGAGATACCCGCCAGGTCGAATCCGTCGGGGAGCGTCCCGGCCGTCCGGATGTCCGGCACCTCGAGGTACCCCACCTCGTGTTCCGGGGGCGTCATCCCCGCGAGGGTGAGGAGCCCCAGGCTGGGCAGCGACGCGATGGTCTTGCTCCGCTCGACGAAGCCAGGGAGCGTGAGCCCGAGGCGCATCAGCTCGGCGTCGTAGCACCGGATGCCGCTCATCGCGATGAGACCGATCCTCATCGCCGTGCGATCTCCGTCATCAGCAGGCCGACACCGAGGACCAGGCACGTCACCGGCACGGCGAAGAGGTGCCGGAGGGGCTGCCGCCACGCGGCCAGGTAGCAGACGGCGGGCATCGCGGCATTGCCGGCGACGAGGAGGTGTGCCGACCAGCGGAGGAGACCCGCGTCCGTGGGCAGTCCGAGCTGCGCGGCGGTGAGCGCGAAGAGGAGGTTGATGAAGCCGAGGCCGAAGAAGGCGATGTGCCCGAGGCGCACCATCCGCCGGCGCCACGAGCCGTAGCCGCCGAGCCACTCCTCGCGCCAGAAGAAGAGACCGGGCACCGCGCCGGCCACGAAGCCGAGGAGGATGCTGGTCCAGCCGGCGACGAGGTTCAGGGTCGGCGACGCCATCGGGCCGTCTCGGGGACGTGGTTCGGAGTGGAGAGCGGGAACGCGCCTAACTTGCCGCGCCGCGCCGCGGCGCGCCAGATGCGCGACCGGCGGCGGCGCCGTGGCGCCTTACGGGGTCCGCAGGCGCATCAGCACCAGCATCGGGCAGCCGACGTACTTCTCCGCCCGGGGGTACCGCGCGGCGAGCGCGGCGTCCGCCACCGCCTCGTCGAGAGCGTTGAGGATGAAGCCCGCCCGCTCCGCAGACGCGACGAAGTCCCTCACCTGATGGTCCACGCTCCCCGGCCGCACCACCTCGCCGCTCTCCGGGTCGGTGAACCGGGCCTGCGTGCCGCGCTGGAACATCGCGGGGTGCATGGCGGAGACTACGGCGCGGCCACCCGGCCGGAGCACGCGGCGCGCCTCTCCGAAGAAGCGGTCCAGGTCGCCGATGTGCTCGAGGACCAGCCCGCTCACGACCACGTCGAATGCGCTGTCGCGGAAGGGGAGGGGCGCGTGGAGGTCGGAGAGGAGGAAGCGGATCGCGCCGGCGCCGGGCTTCGTTCGCGCCTCGGCGAGCATTCCTTCCGAGAAGTCCACGCCCGTTACCGCGGCCCCGGCGGCGGCCATCCAGGCGGAGTGCCTGCCCGTGCCGCAGCCGAGGTCGAGCACGGTGAGGCCACGGACGTCGCCCACGGCGCGCCGCACGGCGGGGTCTTCGAGTGCGATGAGGGGATTGCCGTCGTAATCGTAGACCCGTGCCCAGCGGTCGTAGCCGTCGCGGACGTGCCGGAGCGGGTCGTGGGGCGTAGAGTCCGTCATCGGCGCAGAATCTAGTCCTGCTTGCCACGCCGCGCCGCGGGCGGCATCCTTGCCGGACCCTCTTCCCCTCGGGGCGGGACGATGACGCACGACCGGCTGAGCGACGGCGACCACCACGTGACGCGCGACCCGCGCACCGGGCTCTCCCGCCGCGAGTTCGTCCGCGATGCCGCACTCGCGGGCGCCGGCCTCGGCGCACTGCCCGCCGTCCTGCGCGCGCCCGGCCCGCACCAGCCTCCCGCTCCCGACGCCGCGCGCTTCCTCCGTCAGGGGGACGAGTTCTCCCTCGCTACGGACACCATCGCGGTGGCGTGGTCGGTCGCCGGCGGGACCTTCCGCGCCCTCCGTGTCACCGATCGCCTCGGCAACGCCACGGTGGCGCTCGCCCCCGACGCCTTCGCGCTGGTGCTCCAGGGGGGCGCGCAGATCAAGGCGTCGGAGATGCGCGTCGCCAACGCGCCGCGTGTCGAGCGCCTGGCAGGGGATGCGCGCGCCGCGCGCCTCGCCGAACGGCTCGGCGGCCAGCAGGTGACGGTGCGGCTCGAGGACCCGCAGGGCCGTGTCGCGGTGGAATGGAAGGGCGTGGTGCGCGACGGCTCGACCTATGTGCGCCAGGAGGTCACCCTCCACAGCGCTGGCGCTGAGGTGCCGGTGCGGCAGATCGTCCTCGTGGACCAGGCGCTCCCGGGCGCGGCGGTGTACGGCACGGTGGACGGGTCGCCGATCGTCGCGGGGAACCTGTTCCTCGGCTTCGAGCACCCCCTCGCCCGAAGCAGCACGGAGGGCGGCCGCGCGCGCTCGGCGCTGCGGCGCACGCTGCCCCTCCGCCCGGGGGCCTCGCCGGCGTACTCGTCCGTCATCGGCACGACGCCGGCCGGCCAGCTGCGCCGCGGCTTCCTCGCCTACGTGGAGCGGGAGCGGGCGCATCCGTACCGCCCCTTCCTCCACTACAACTCGTGGTACGATCTCGGCTACTTCAACGCCTTCGACGAGGCGGGGGCCCTGGGCGTGATCGAGGCGTTCGGCACCGAGCTGCACGCGCGGCGCGGCGTCCAGCTCGATTCCTTCCTCTTCGACGACGGCTGGGACGACCCGCGCACGCTGTGGCGCTTCAACGCGGGGTTCCCGCGCGGCTTCACGCCCCTCCGGGAGGCCGCGGCGCGGTTCGGCGCGGCGCCGGGGGTGTGGATGTCGCCGTGGGGCGGCTACGGCGACCCGCGGGAGCAGCGGCTCCGCTACGGCCGGGAGCAGGGCTTCGAGACCAACGCCGAGGGGTTCGCGCTCTCGGGGCCGCGGTACTACGCGCGGTTCCGCGAGACGGCCCTCGACATGATCCGCACCTACGGCGTGAACCAGTTCAAGTTCGACGGCACGGGGAGCGCCTCGAGCACCGCGCCGGGGAGCCAGTTCGACAGCGACTTCGATGCGGCGATCGGCCTCATCGCCGAGCTGCGCACGGAGAAGCCCGACCTGTACGTGAACCTCACGACAGGTACCTACCCCTCGCCCTTCTGGCTCCGGTACGCCGACTCGACGTGGCGCGGCGGCGACGACCACGCCTTCACCGGCGTCGGATCGGACCGCCAGCGGTGGATCACCTACCGCGACGGCGACACGTATGGCGGCGTGGTGCGGCAGGGACCGCTCTATCCGATCAACGCGCTGATGCTGCACGGGCTCATCTACGCGCGGCACGCCCACGGCCTCATGACCGACCCGGGGGACGACTTCACGAGCGAGATCCGCTCCTACTTCGGCACGGGGACGCAGCTCCAGGAGATGTACGTCACGCCGTCGCTGCTCACGCCCGGGAACTGGGACGCGCTCGCCGAGGCGGCGCAGTGGTCGCGCCGCAACGCCGACGTGCTGGTGGACACGCACTGGATCGGGGGCGACCCGTGGCGGCTGGAGCCGTACGGGTGGGCGTCGTGGTCGCCGGAGAAGGCGACGCTGGTGGTGCGGAACCCGAAGGACGCGCCGCAGCGCATCGCGGTGGACGTGGCCGACGCGTTCGAGTTGCCGGCGGACGCGCCGCGCCGCTACCGGGCGCGGAGCCCGTGGACGGCGGACCGCGGGAAGGCGCTCCTCGCGCTCGCCGCGGGCACGCCGCACGTCTTCCAGCTGGCGCCGTTCGAGGTGCTGACGCTGGACGCGGTGCCGTAAGGAGAGACCGTCGCCGCGCGGCGGCCGCTCGCGCCCGTTAGTTTTCCCAACCGTATGACTCTCCCCGAGACCGGCGCAGCCCCGGAGGCGCCAGCCGCGACCGCCACCGGGCCTGCAGCCCCGGAGGCGCGCGGCGGCTTCACCACCACCGACGCCCTCCTCACGCTGATGACTCTCATCTGGGGCATCAACGTGATCGTGGTGAAGGCGGCGCTCACCGTCTTCCCTCCTCTCGCCTTCAACGCCTTCCGGTTCACGATCGGCGCGGTAGTGATCGTGCTCGTCGCGCGGCGCCTCGGCCGCGGCAAGCCCGTGCGCGCCGACTGGGGGCGCCTCGCCCTCCTCGGCATCCTCGGCAACTTCATCTACCAGGTCGCGTACATCGAAGGCCTCGACCACACCAAGGCGGGCAACGCGTCCCTGATCATGGGCACGGGGCCCATCTACACGGCGATCTTCAGTCACATGCGGGGCCACGAGCGCATCCGCGGCCGCGACGCCTTCGGCATCTTCATGTCGGTCCTCGGCCTCGTGAGCGTCGTGGTCGGCGGCGGCAAGGACGTCGGCTTCGAGCAGGGGCTCCTCGGCGACGTCCTCATCCTCTTCGGTACGGTCTGCTGGGCGGCGTACACCGTCGGCAGCAAGCCCCTCGTGGACCGCTACGGTTCCATCACCGCCACGGCGTGGACGATGGGCATCGGCGCGGTGCCGCTGGTGCTGATCGGCGTACCGGGCGTGGCGCGCATGGACCTCGGCGCCGTCCCCCTCGCCGGCTGGGGCGCCATCGTCTACTCGTCGCTCTTCGCCCTGGTGCTCGCGTTCCTCTTCTGGTACCGCGGCGTCGAGCGGCTCGGCTCCACGCGCACCGCCACCTACTCCAACTTCCAGCCGGTCATCGTGCTCCTCATCGCCTGGCCGCTCCTCCACGAGACGCCGACGCTGTGGCAGGTCCTCGGCGCCGGCGGCATCTTCTCCGGCATCTACCTGACCCGCACGTGAAGCTCGTCCTCTTCGACCTCGACGGCACGCTCCTGTGGACCGACGGCGCGGGGCGCCGCGCGATCCACCGCGCCCTGGTGGACGTCCTCGGCACGCCGGGGCCCATCGAGGGGTTCCGCTTCGACGGCCGCACCGACGGCGAGATCGTCCAGCGGCTCGCCGAAGGGGCGGGCATCCCCCCCACCGACGAACTGCTGGCGCGCGTCCTCGACCGCTACGTCGCCTTCCTCCGGGAGGAGATCGCCAAGCCGACGCAGCGGACGACGGTCTATCCCGGGGTCCGCGAGCTGCTCGACGCCCTCGAGCCGCGCGCCGACTGCGTCCTCGGGCTCCTCACCGGCAACGTGCGCGAGGGGGCGGCGCTGAAGCTGGCCTCGGGCGGGCTCGCCCTCGAGCGGTTCCGCCTCGGCGCCTTCGGCTCCGACAGCGCCCACCGCCCCGACCTCCCCGCCGTGGCGCAGCGGCGCGCGAAGGAGGAGCTCGGGCTCGATGTCAGCGGGCACGACATCATCATCGTCGGCGACACGCCGGCCGACGTGACGTGCGGCAACGGCGTGGGCGCGCGGTCGATCGGGGTGGCGACGGGGAGCTATTCGGTCGCGCAGTTGATGGAGGCGGGGGCGTACGCGGCGTTTCTCGATCTCTCCAATACCCAGGCGGTGCTGGGCGCGGTGTTCGGGGCGTGAGAGGTTCAGAGGTAAGAGGTCACGGGTGACGCGGGACGCGGCGCAGCTCCCCCGCGCGACGCTGGCACTCGCCGCCGGCTTGGCCCTGGCGCTCGCCGCGCCGGTCGCCGCCCAGCAGCTCGCCACCGTCCGCATCCCGCTCCCGACCGTCGCGGCGGTGGATTCGCTGCGCCGCAGCGGCATCGACGTCGTCGAATGGCGGCGCGCGCCGGGGGGCGGCGTCACGGCGCTCGCCGTCGCCGGGCCGGCCGACGTCGCGCGCCTCGCGGCCCGCGGCTGGCCTGCCGAGCCGCTGTTGCGCGATCCGATCCCTGCCGCGATGGAGGTGCGGCGCGCCGCGCTCGGGCCCGCGGCCTTCGCCGTCTACCGCGACTTCGACGACCCGGTACGCGGGGTGGCGGCGTATCTCCGCGCCTTCGCCGCCGCCCACGCGAACGTGGCCGTGGATTCCTTCGGCGCCACCTGGCAGGGGCGGCCCCTGCTCTCCGTGAAGGTGGGGCCCGTCGGCGACGGCCCGGCCCGGCCGAACGTCGTCTTCGTCGCCACCTACCACGCCCGCGAATGGGTCGCGACGGAGATGGCGCTCCGACTCGTCCGCTTCCTCGCCGACTCGCTCGCTGCGCGGTCCGGCGGCGCCGCGCTCCTCGCGAGCCGCGACATCTGGGTGATCCCCGTCGCCAACCCCGACGGCTACGAGTTCACCTTCACGAACGACCGTCTCTGGCGGAAGAACCGCCGCGCCAACGCCGACGGCAGCGTCGGCGTGGACCTCAACCGCAACCACGCCGCCTTCTTCGCCTTCGACGACGGCGGCTCGAGCACGCAGCCCGCGTCGGAGGTCTACCGCGGCCCGACCGCCGAGTCGGAGCCCGAGACCCGCGGCATCGCGGCTTTCCACCGCGCGCATCCCCCCGTCGTGGCGGTCTCGTACCACACCTACGGCGACGCGATCCTCTACGGCTGGGGGCACGCGTCGGGCCTCTTTACCGGCGACGAGGCCGCCTTCGAGGCCCTGGCGGGCACCCCCCTCCAGCCCGCGGCGCTGGACAGCGTGACCGGTTCGAGCAAGACTGGGTACACGCCGGGGCCGGCGTGGGTGCTGTACCCCACGAACGGCGACTACGACGAGTGGGCGTACCACGAGCTGGGCACGCTCGCGTTCACGGCGGAGATCACCGCCGGCTGCTGCCTGCCGGGCGGCGGCTACTACGGCTTCGAGTACCCGGACGACGACATGCTCCTCGACCGCGTGTTCCGCGACAATCTCCCCTTCGCCCTGGCGGCCATCGCCGCCGCGGGCGACGCCGGCACGGGCGCGCTCCGCACCGCCGATTCGGCGTTCGTGTCGCTCTGGCCCCGCGCGGTGGTGAGCGCCCCCGCCTCCGCGGGCGCGCTCGGCCTCGACTTCGCGGCCACCGCCGGGTTCCCGCGGACCGCCGTCCTCGGGACCGACTCCCTCGGCACCGGGCGGTACGGCACGCGCTACGCGGCGGCCGATCCCGGCCTCGCGGACGCCATCGCGGGGCGCGTCGCGCGCCTCGACCTCGCGACGGCGATCCTCGCCCGCGACGGCGCGGAGTGGAGCGGCTCGCCGTGGCACGGCTTCACTAGGACCTCCGGCGGCGTCGAGGGCACGCAGGCGTGGTACACGCCGGCCGGCGCGCTCGCGCCGCACGAACTCGACTCCCCGGACATCCCGGTGTCCGGCCACGCCGGCCTCAGGCTCACCTTCTGGACGCGGCACGCCGGCAGCCTCGACGACTCCGCGAGCGTCGGACACATAGAGCTCTCGACCGACGGCGGCGCCTCGTGGAGCGAGGTGTGGCGCGTCGTGGGGCAGTCGACGGCGTGGTACCCGGTCGCCGTTCCCCTCGTGGCGGCGACGGGGGCGGCGTCGCTCCGTCTTCGATTCCGCACCGCGAGCATGCCGTGGTGGATCGATGCGAT
>JADGQW010000055.1 GCA_017881505.1 Gemmatimonadales bacterium | reverse complement strand
ACGGCGATGCCGAGCTTGCCCTCGGTCGCCTTCGGCGCGGCCGCACCGGAGTCGGTGGAGGCCACCTGCTCGCCGTCGGTCGGCGCCTGCGCCAGCCGGACGTCGTAGGTGTGCCGCTCGCCCCCGTGCCGCACCACCGTCACGTGCACCACCTCGCCGGGCCGGCGGAAGCCGACCAGCTGCTGCAGCTGCGCGACGTGGTCCACGGACGAGTCGTTCAGCGCCACGATGACGTCACCGGGCTGGAGCCCCGCGGCGCGCGCCGGGGAGTTCTTCCCGCTGTAGTCGTTGACGACCACGCCCCTGATCTCGCGGAGGCCGACATAGTCGGCGTCCTCGGGGGTGATCTCGCGGATGCCGACGCCGAGGATGGCGCGCTGCACCCGGCCGGTGGAGATGAGGTCGTCCATCACCCGGCGCGCCAGGTTGATCGGGATGGCGAACCCGTACCCCGCGTAGAAGCCCGTCTGCGACGCGATCGCGGAGTTGATGCCCACCACCTCGCCCCGCACGTTGACCAGCGGGCCCCCCGAGTTGCCGGGGTTGATCGCGGCGTCGGTCTGGATGAAGTCCTGGATCGAGTACTGCTGGTTCGGGTCCACCAGCCCGGGGAGGTTGCGGCCCTTGGCGCTGATGATCCCCGCCGTCACGGTGAACTGGAACTCGAGCGGGTTGCCGATGGCCAGGACCCACTCGCCCACGCGCGCGGCGTCGGAGTTGCCGAGCGCCACGGCGGGGAGGTGGTCGGCGTCGATCTTGATGACCGCGACGTCGGTGGCGGGGTCGCGCCCCACCACCCGCGCCGTGAACTCGCGGTTGTCGAGCAGCTTGACGATCACGCGGTCGGCCTCGGCCACGACGTGGTTGTTGGTGAGGATGTAGCCATCGGCCGAGACGATGAAGCCGGAGCCCGACCCCTCGCTGAACTGGGGCTCGCGCTGCCGGAAGAAGGGCTGGAACTCGCGGGGGATCCCCTGCATCTGCGGTTGCTGCGCGCGGGCGCGGTGCTCGCTGCGGATGAAGACCACCGCCGGCTTCACGGCGTCGGCGACATCGGCGAAGCTCGGCAGGGCGGCCCCGTTTCCGCGGACGGCGACCGGCTGGCCCGTGAGGATGGGCCTGACCCGTGGCGACTGCTCCGCCCGGCCGGGGCGGGGCAGGTCCAGGGCCGAGGCGAAGGCGATCCCCAGCCCGAACGCCACCACGATGATGCTCGACAGTTTCAGCAAGTCCCGCCCGCGCGACGACATAGGCCGCTACCCCCGCAGAATGGTCTGGACCGATCCTCTGTATACCCGGCCGGCCGCCGGTGGTTCTACTTCTTCTCCTGGTCGTCCATGATCTCGTAATCGGCCTCGACGACGTCCTCCGGCTTCTTCGCCTCCCCTTCGGGGGCCCCGCCAGCCGGCGCCTCCGGGCCCGCTTCGCCCGAGGGCTGCGCCTGCTGGTAGAGGGAGCGGCCCGCCTCGCTGTAGGCCGTCTGCAGCGCCTCCGACGCCTTCTTGATCCCCTCGGCGTCGCCCGCGCGCAGCGCCTTCTTCGCGGCGTCCACCGCCTCGTCGAGCCGCGTCTTCATGGACGCCTCGAGGCGGTCCGACCACTCCTTGGCGTTCTTCTCGACGTCGTACACCGTCGCGTCGAGCCGGTTGCGCGTCTCGATCTCTTCGCGGCGGCGCTTGTCCTCCCCCACGTGCGCCTCCGCGTCCTTCACCATCCGCTCGATCTCCTTGTCCCCGATCCCCGAGGACGCCTCGATGCGGATCTTCTGCTCCTTCCCCGTCGCCTTGTCCTTCGCCGAGACGTGCAGGATGCCGTTCGCGTCGATGTCGAACGTCACCTCTACTTGCGGCATGCCGCGGGGCGCCGGCGGAATGCCCGTCAACTGGAACTTGCCGATGGTGCGGTTGTCCCGCGCCATCTCTCGCTCCCCCTGCAGGACGTGGATCTCCACCGTCGTCTGGTTGTCGTCGGCCGTGGAGAAGACCTCCGAGCGCTTCGTCGGGATCGTCGTGTTCCGCGGGATCAGCACCGTGGTCACGCCTCCCAACGTCTCGATCCCCAGCGACAGCGGCGTCACGTCGAGGAGGAGGATGTCCTTCACCTCGCCCGCGAGCACGCCGCCCTGGATCGCCGCCCCGATCGCCACCACCTCGTCGGGGTTCACGCCCTTGTGCGGGTCCTTGCCGAAGAACGCCTTGACGATCTCCTGCACCTTCGGCATCCGCGTCTGCCCGCCGACGAGGATCACCTCGTCGATGTCCGCGGGCTTGAGGCCGGCGTCCGCCAGCGCCCGCTCCATCGGCGGGATGGACCGCTTCACGAGGTCGTCCACCAGCTGCTCGAGCTTGGCCCGCGTCAGCGTCAGGTTCAGGTGCTTCGGGCCCGACTGGTCGGCCGTGATGAAGGGGAGGTTGAGCTCCGTCTGCATCACCGTCGAGAGCTCGCACTTGGCCTTCTCCGCCGCCTCCTTGAGGCGCTGCAGGGCCATCGGGTCCTTCGACAGGTCGATCCCCTGGTCCCGCAGGAACTCCGCCACCAGCCAATCGATGACGCGCTGGTCGAAGTCGTCGCCCCCCAGATGCGTGTCGCCGTTCGTGCTCTTCACCTCGAAGACGCCCTCGGCCAGCTCCAGCACCGAGATGTCGTAGGTGCCGCCGCCGAGGTCGTAGACCGCGACCGTGTGCTCCTTCTTCTTGTCCATCCCGTAGGCGAGCGCCGAAGCCGTCGGCTCGTTGATGATCCGGACCACGTCGAGGCCCGCGATCTTCCCCGCGTCCTTCGTCGCCTGCCGCTGGCTGTCGTTGAAGTAGGCGGGCACCGTGATCACCGCCTTCTCCACCTTGTGCCCCAGGTAGTCCTCGGCCGTCTGCTTCATCTTCTGCAGCACCATCGCCGAGATCTCGGGGGGCGAGTACCGCTTCCCGCCGATGTCCACTGAAGCCATCTCGCCCGCGCCCGCGACGACCTTGTAGGGGACCTTCTTCGTCTCCTCGGTCACCTCGCTGGTGCGCCGGCCCATGAACCGCTTGATGGAGAAGACCGTGTTCATCGGGTTGGTGACCGCCTGCCGCTTGGCCACCTGCCCGACGAGCCGCTCGCCGTCCTTCGTGAACGCCACCACCGACGGGGTCGTGCGCCCGCCCTCGGCGTTCGGGATGACCACGGGGTCTCCGCCCTCCATCACCGCGACGACGGAATTCGTGGTGCCCAGGTCGATGCCGATGATCTTCTCGGCCATTGTCGAGTACTCCGCGTGCAAATGGTTGGGATGCGCTGCCTTGGCAAAGAGTTGCGGGGCAAGGGCTGTGCCGCTGAAAAGCCGCCATTTTCTGCCAAAACGGCACCTTCCGGCGGGCTTGTGGCGTGGATTCCCCGGGCCTTAGGTTCCGCGCGTGATCCCCTACCGCGCTGAGAACGTCACCGAGCGGGCGCCGGTCGTCACGATCGCCTTCATCGCCGCCAACGTGCTGGTTTGGCTGTTCGTCCAGAGGGCGGGCGGCACCCACGTGGCGGCCGACGGCTCGGTGACGGGGCTGGCGGCGTCGGTCTGCAATCTCGGGCTGATCCCGGGGGAGCTGACGCTCCGCGTGCGGCCGGGGACGGGGTTCGAGATGGGAGGCGGACTCGTCTGCGCGATGGACGCCGGCCGGCAGTGGACCCACGTGCTGACGTCGATGTTCCTCCACGGCTCGTGGATGCACATCATCTTCAATATGTGGTTCCTGTGGCTCTTCGGGAACAACATCGAGGACGCGATGGGCCGCGCGCGCTTCGCGGCCTTCTACCTCCTGGCCGGGGTGGGCGCGGCGGCGGCGCAGGTGCTGGCGGACCCCGGCTCGCCGTACCCGATGGTGGGCGCGTCGGGGGCGATCAGCGGGGTGATGGGCGCCTACGTGGTGCTCTATCCGCGGGTGAAGGTCTACACGCTGGTGCCGATCGGGTTCTTCCTGACCTCCATCGCGCTCCCGGCGTGGGTGATGCTCGGCTACTGGATCCTGCTGCAGGTGCTGGGCGGTCTGGGCGGCTCCGAGGGGGGCGTCGCGTTCTGGGCGCACATCGGCGGCTTCCTCGTGGGGGCCGCCACCATCCGGCTGTTCGTGCGGAGGGACTATCTCGCTCGGCGCCGCGCCGCGATCTGGGCGCCGCAGCGCGTCGGGTGGTCGCGGTGAGGCGACCCGCTCCTCCGCATTTGACTTCGCCCCTCCCGGTCGCGCAAACTCCGGCGACGTGACGACCACCCGGGACCCCATCCGCTACCAGCGGCTCGCGCCGCGCCCCGCCTCCGACGAGCGGCTCGCCGGCGGCGCCGCACCTCCCGTGCGCAATCCCGGCGGTCCCCTCGACCTCGACTGGGTGCTCGCCGGCCGCGTGAACCGGAGCGCCGCCGAGCGGCGCGCCGAGACGCTCCCCAAGCGGCGGACGGTGAAGAAGGAGTGGCAGGCGGCGTGGCTCCTGCGCGCCATCACGCTCATCGACCTCACTACGCTGGCCGGGGACGACACGGAGGGGAACGTGCGGCGGCTGTGCGCCAAGGCGCGCCGGCCGGTGCGGGCCGACCTCCTCGAGGCGCTGGGGGCTTCCGCGCTCCCGATCCACTGCGCCGCGGCGTGCGTCTACCACGCTTTCGTCCCCGCGGCCGTCGCGGAGCTGGCGGGGAGCGGGATCCCGGTGGCGGCGGTCTCGGCGGGCTTCCCCGCGGGGCTGAACCCGCTGCCGGAGCGCATCGCGGAGGTGCGCGCCTCGGTCGCGGCGGGCGCCGGCGAGATCGACATCGTCATCACCCGCGGCCACGTCCTCGGCGGGCGCTGGCAGGCGCTGTACGACGAGATCCGCGCCTTCCGCGAGGCGTGCGGCGAGGCGCACCTCAAGGCGATCCTCGGCACGGGGGAGCTCGCGACGCTCACCAACGTGGCGCGCGCGAGCCGCGTGGCGATGCTCGCCGGCGCCGACTTCATCAAGACCTCGACGGGGAAGGAGGCGGTCAACGCCACCCTCCCCGTGGGTCTGGTGATGGCGCGCGCGATCCGCGACTACCAGGAGCGCACCGGCGTCGCCGTCGGCTTCAAGCCGGCGGGGGGGATCCGCACGGCGAAGGGCGCACTCGACTGGATGATCCTGATGAAGGAGGAGTTGGGGGACGCGTGGCTGGCGCCCGCGCTCTTCCGCCTGGGCGCGAGCGGACTCCTCACCGACATCGAGCGCCAGCTCGAGCACTTCGCGACCGGGCGCTACTCGGCCGCCTACCGCCACCCGATGGTGTGACCTCGTGACGACGACGCTCGACCGCCTCTTCGAGACCCTGCCGTGGGGGCCCGCGCCCGAGAGCGCGGCCGCGGCGCAACAGTGGCTCGACGCCCACGGGCGCCGCTTCGGGATGTTCGTCGGCGGGGGCTGGGTCCCGGGCGCGGGGGGGGAGACGCTCGTGACGGTGAACCCCGCGACGACCGAGGCCCTGGCCACGGTGGCGCAGGGGAGCGCCGGGGACGTGGACGCCGCGGTGGCGGCGGCGCGGGCGGCGCTGCCGGGCTGGGCCGCGCTCACGGATCACGCGCGGGCGAAGCACCTCTACGCCCTCGCGCGGACGGTGCAGCGGAACGCGCGGCTCCTGGCGGTGCTGGAGTCCCTGGACAACGGCAAGCCGATCCGCGAGACGCGGGACATCGACGTCCCGCTGGTGGCGCGGCACTTCTACCACCACGCCGGGTGGGCGCAGCTGCGGACGTCGGAGTTCCCGGGCCACGAGCCGGTCGGCGTGGTCGCGCAGATCGTGCCGTGGAACTTCCCGCTCCTGATGGTCTCGTGGAAGGTCGCGCCGGCGCTGGCGGCGGGGAACACGGTGGTGCTGAAGCCGGCGGAGTTCACGCCCCTCACCGCGCTCTGCTTCGCGGAGCTGGCGCAGGAGGCGGGGCTCCCCGCCGGCGTCCTCAACGTGGTGACGGGGGACGGGCGCACGGGCGCGCTGCTCGTGGAGCACGCCGGCGTGGACAAGATCGCCTTCACCGGGTCCACCGAGGTCGGCCGCATCATCCGCCGTGCCACCGCGGGGACGGGGAAGAAGCTCACCCTCGAGCTGGGGGGGAAGAGCCCCTTCATCGTGTTCGAGGACGCCGACCTCGACGGCGTGGTCGAGGGCGTCGTGGACGCCATCTGGTTCAACCAGGGGCAGGTGTGCTGCGCCGGCTCGCGCCTCCTGGTGCAGGAAAGCGTGGCGGAGCGGCTGCTCGGGAAGCTGCGCGCGCGGATGGAAAAGCTCCGGGTGGGTCCGCCCCTCGACAAGGCGGTGGACATGGGCGCCATAGTGGCGCCGGTGCAGCTGGAGCGGATCCGCTCGCTGGTCGCGAAGGGGGTGGAGGAAGGCTCGACCGTGTGGCAGCCGTCGTGGGCGTGTCCCACGGAGGGGTGGTTCTACCCGCCGACGCTCTTCACCGGCGTGGCGCCGGCCTCGACGATCGCACAGGTCGAGATCTTCGGCCCGGTGCTGGTCAGCATGACGTTCCGGACGCCGGCGGAGGCGGTCGCGCTCGCCAACAACACGCCCTTCGGCCTCGCGGCGAGCGTCTGGTCGGAGAATATCAACCTCGCCCTCGACGTGGCGCCGAAGCTCAAGGCGGGCGTGGTGTGGATCAACGCCACGAACCTGTTCGACGCGGCGGCGGGGTTCGGCGGCTACCGGGAGTCGGGGTTCGGGCGCGAGGGCGGGCGCGAGGGGATGTACGAGTACCTGCGGCCGGCGTGGGAGCACGCGGCGAAGGCGGCGGCGAGCCCCGTGGCGAAGGCCCCCGCGCGGCGCGCGGCGCGCGCGGCAGCGGAGGCGGTCCCCGCCGTGGACCGGACGCCGAAGCTGTTCATCGGGGGGAAGCAGCGGCGGCCCGACGGCGGTTACAGCCGCAAGGTGCTCGCCCCCGACGGCGCGCTCCTCGGCGAGGTGGGGGAGGGGAACCGGAAGGACCTCCGCGACGCGGTGGAGGCGGCGCACGCCGCGGCGGGGTGGGGACGGGGCGCCGGCCACGCGCGGGCGCAGGTCCTCTACTACGTGGCGGAGAACCTCTCGGCGCGGGCAGCGGAGTTCGCGGCGCGCATCGACGCGATGACCGGCGTCGGGCGGCGCGGCGCGGCGCGCGAGGTCGAGCAGGCGGTCTCACGCCTCTTCACCTACGCGGCGTGGGCCGACAAGTGGGACGGCGCGGTGCACCAGGTGCCGATCCGCGGCGTGACGCTGGCGATGCACGAGCCCGTGGGGGTGCTGGGCCTCGTGGCGCCGGAATCGCCGCCGCTCCTCGGCCTGGTCTCCCTGGTGGCGCCAGCGATCGCCCTCGGGAACACCACGGTCGTGATCCCCTCGTCGGCGCATCCCCTCGCGGCGACGGACTTCTACGCGGTGCTCGAGACCTCGGACCTTCCGGCGGGGGTCGTGAACATCGTGACGGGGGACCGGCGCGCTCTCGCGGCGGTCCTGGCCGAGCACTTCGACGTGGACGGGCTCTGGTTCTTCGGCTCCGAGGAGGACCGCGGCGCGGTCCGCGGGGTCGAGGAGGCCGCGGCGGGGAACATGAAGCGCACCTGGTGCTCGCTGGTGGCGCGGGACTGGGGCACGGCGCTGCAGGGGGAGGGCCGCGAGTTCCTCCGCCGGGCGACGGAGGTGAAGAACATCTGGATCCCCTACGGCGAATGAGGCCCGCCGGCGGCGCGGGCGCGCGCCGGCGATTGGCGGCAGGCTAGTCCGGCTTCTTCCCCCGGGCGGGCGGTAGCGCAAGCGGGGGGCATCGCACCACCACCTCGCGGTCGAGCAGTTCCTCCAGTAGGTCCGTTTTCCGCTGCGCTCCCCACAACTCCAGCTTGAGATCGGTGCTCGCGAGGCGCGGGGTCACGTCGATCATGAGCCGCCCCGGCATCAGCCGCACCCGGACCGCCTCGACGGCCGAGACGTGGCCGCGGTCGAGCCCGTCGGCGAGGCGGAGCAGCGCCGCGACCCGGCGGACGGTGGCCTTCTCCTCGGGGCGCAGGGCCGCGAACTCGGGGTGCTTCTTCGACGGGGGCGCCTTGCGGTGGTAGCGGCTGATCACCGCCACGAGGCGGCGCTGGTCGGGGCTGAGAGGCAGCGCCTCGGCGTGCGCGATGAGGTGGTAGCTGTGCTTGTGGTGGCCGCGGTACGAGACGAGGGAGCCGACGTCGTGCAGGAGCGCGGCGGCCTCGAGGAGGTCCCAGTCCCCGGGGACGCAGGCGAGGTGCTTGCCGAGGACGTCGAAGAGGGGCCGCGCGAGGCGGAGGACCTGCTCGACGTGCCGGCGGTCGGTGCGGCACCGCTCGGCGAAGCGCCGCAACGCGCGGAGCCGCTTGGGGCCCTCGTCCCCCGCTGTCTGCGGGCGGGCGAGGTGGAGGAGGAGCCCTTCGCGGAGCCCGAACGCGGAGACGGTGAGCTGCTGCACGGAGAAGTGCTCGAGCACCTCCGCCGCCACCGCGAGGCCGGCGGGGAGGATGTCGGCGCGCTCGGGATTGAGCCCCGGCACGTGACGGCGCTCCTCGAGGGTCATCCCCGAGAGCCACTCGAGGACCCGCTGCAGCTCGCCGAGGGTGACGGTCGCGCCGTGGACGGCGAGAGGGACCTTCCCGCGCTCCCGGGCGGCGAGGATGCGGGCGGCGTTGGTGAAGGTGCCGCCCGAGCCGAAGAGCTTGGCGCCCGACCACTCACGCGCCGGGATCGCGCTCCTGAGCCGCTGCCGCACGGCGCTGCGGAGGCGCCGGATCCCCGCCTCGGGCTTCGCGGCGCCGGCGAGGTACTGCTCCGTCATCCGGACGGCGCCGAAGGGGAGGGAGACGGCCTGGTCCACCAGCCCCGCCGCCGCGAGGACCAGCTCGAGGCTCCCGCCCCCGATGTCCATCACCATGGCGCGGCCCCGCACCACGGCGAAGTGCTCGCGCACCGAGAGGAAGGCGAGCCGCGCCTCGGTCTCGCCGTCGATCACCTCGAGGGGCACCCCCAACTCGCTCTTGATCCGCTCGGCGAACTGCGCGCCGTTCGCGGCGTCGCGCACCGCGGCCGTGGCGACGAGCGCGACCCGCGCGGCGCCGCGCCGCTCCGCGGCCTGGAGCATCCGGCCGATCGCGTCCACGGCGCGGTCCATCGCTTCGGCGTTGAGCATCCCCGTGGCCGAGAGGCCGCGGGCGAGGCGGGGCTGGTCCTTCAGGTCGTCGATGACGGTGAGCTGCCCGTCCTCGCCCTGCTCGGCGATCAGGCAGCGGACCGAGTTGGAGCCGACGTCGATGGCCGCGAAGCGATCAGTCGCTGCCATCGGCCGGACCCGCCAGGAGGGACGGGTCGAGGAACGCCGCCACGCCGCGCCGCAGTTCCGCCTGCACCTCCTCGACCGAGCGCGACGCGTCGATGGTGACGAAGCCGTAGGACTCCGCCATCCGGTCGAACTCCTGGAGGATCAGCGTCTGGTAGGCGCGGAACGACGAGTAGAGGTCGGGTGCGAGGCCGGTGTCGCGGCCCGACTCCCAGTAGTCCAGCTCCCCGCCGCGCCGCAGCGTGCGGCGGATCAGCTCGTCGGGATCGAGGCGCAGGAAGAAGACCTTGCTGGGGACGAGCGCGAAGCCGTACAGCTTGGAGAGCCAGTCGCGCCCCAGTCCCCGCGCGGCGCCCCGCGCCATCGTCGTATAGACATAGCGATCGGCGAGCACCACGAAGCCGGAGCGCATCCCGGGGATGATCTCGTGCTCGATGCGGTCGGCGAGGTCGGTGGCGTAGAAGAGCGCCATCGTCGTGCGGTCGAAGGAGTGGCCCTCCTTCGCCGTGAGGATGCCGCGCCGGGTGAGCGCCGAGCGCACCAGCCCGGTGGAGAGGACGGCGAGGCCCTGGCCCTCGAGCCACCCCTGCAGCAGCTCCATGTGGGTCGAGCGCCCGACGCCGTCGGCGCCCTCGATGACGATCAGCGGCCCCGTGAGGTCCTGGACCGCGAGCTTGGCGAGGCCGGCACCGTAGAAGCGGGAGTCCATCGTCACACCCCCGCGGGCTTCGGGCGGGCGCTGGAAGCGCGCCGCAGGCCCTTGAGGAGGGGCTTCACCTGCTTGCGGACCTCCCGCTGCTGCTCGACGATGGACCGCGTGCCGTCCAGCACCGTGAGGCCGAACTCCGCCGCCGCCTGGTCGTATTCCGCCAGCACCTGGGTCTGGAAGAGCCGGAAGCTCGTGATCGGGTCGGGGGAGAGGCCGAGGTCCATCCCCGCCTCGTGGTACTTGAGGGCGATGCGCCCGCCGGTGATCCGCGCCACCGCCGTGTCGATGTCCACCCGGAAGTAGAGCGTGAGATCGGGCCGCGTGGCGAACTCGTAGAGGTTCCGCAGCCACGCGCCGTCGTTGCCGCGCGCCGCGTCGCGCGCGAACGCGGTGTACGCCCACCGGTCCGCCAGCACGATGAAGCCCGCCCGGAGCGGCGGCAGGATCGAACGCTCGTGCCGGTCGGCGAAATCGGTGGCGTGGATGAGCGAGAAGGTCGTCGGCGAGAAGAGGTTCTTCTTCTTGCCGCGCTTGGTCGTGTCCTTCACCACGGGGCTCGAGTTCCACTCCGTGTAGGACGCGTCGTACCCCTCCGAGACGAGGTACGTCGAGAGGAGCGACAGCTGGGTGGACTTCCCCGAGCCGTCGATCCCCTCGACCACGATCAGGCGGCCGGGGTACGGATGCGGTTCAAAGAACGGGGCCATGGATTCCTTACGACGGGGCCCCGGATCACTCGGCGCGCCCGTCCTCGGCGTGGTGCTTGATGGTCTTGCCTTCGACCAGAAAAACTACGTCCTCGGCGACGTTCGTGGCTAGGTCGGCCACCCGCTCGAGGTTCCGGCTCACCAGCAGGAGCTCCATCCCCGCCCCGATCACCCGCGGGTCCTCCATCATGTGCGTCAGGAGGATCCGGTACACCGAATCGTTGAGGGCGTCCACCGCATCGTCCCGCCGGCACACGTCCCGGGCGAGGGGCGCATCCCCCCGAACGAACGCCGATAACGCGTCCGCCAGCATCTGCCGCGCCAGCCGCGCCATCTCCACCACCTCCGGCTCCGGGACGATCTGGGGGTGGTCGATCAGCCGCTCGGCGGACTGCGCGATGTTGACCGCGTGGTCCCCCACCCGCTCCAGGTCGTTGACGATCCGGATAGCCGAGAAAAGCAGTCGCAAATCCTTCGCCATCGGCTGGTGGAGGGCGATGAGCTGGAAGCCCTGCTCCTCGATGCCGGTCTCGAGGACGTCGATGGCGTGGTCGCCCCGGATGACGGCGCGCGCCTTCTCGCGGTCGCGCGTGAGGAGCGCGTCCACGGCGAGGCCGACGGCGTCCTCGGCTTCGCTGGAGATGGCGAGGAGCCGCTGCTTGAGGTGCGAGAGCTCCTCGTGGAAGTGGCGCTGGGGCTCTGGGGTCATCCGAATCTCCCGGTGATGTAGGCCTCGGTGCGGGGGTCGCCGGGGCTGGTGAAGATCTGCTGCGTGGTGCCGATCTCCACCAGCTGGCCCAGGTAGAAGAACCCGGTGGTGTCGGATACCCGCGCCGCCTGCTGCATGTTGTGGGTGACGATCACGATGGTGACGTCGCGCTTGAGCTCGACGACCAGCTCCTCGATGCGCTGCGTGGCGATGGGATCGAGCGCGGAGGTCGGCTCGTCCATCAGGAGGATCGCGGGCTCGTTGGCCAGCGCGCGCGCGATGCAGAGGCGCTGCTGCTGGCCGCCGGAGAGGGCGGTGCCGGGGGTGTCGAGGCGGTACTTCACCTCGTCCCAGCGCGCGGCGCGGCGGAGGGCGCGCTCGACGAGGGCGGGAAGCTCCGCCTCGCCGGCGGTGCCGCCGACGCGCGGCCCGTAGGCGACGTTGTCGAAGACGCTCTTGGGGAACGGGTTGGGCTTCTGGAAGACCATGCCGACGCGGCGCCGCAGGGCGACGGGGTCCACCCCCGGCGCGAAGATGGAGGCCCCATCCACCAGGAGGTCGCCGGTGTGGCGGGTGCGGGGGAGCAGATCCTGCAGCCGGTTGAGGGAGCGGAGGAAGGTGGACTTGCCGCATCCCGAGGGGCCGATGAGCGCGGTGACCGCGCGCGGCGCCACCTCGAAGGTGACGTCGAAGAGCGCCTGGGTGGCGCCGTACCAGAACGCGTAGTGGTCGGCGCGGAGGGAGCCACGGATCGCCGCCGGGGCTCCGGGGCCGTCCGGGGCCGCCGCGGCGGGCCGGACGCGCGGCGCCGGCGCGAGGGGCGCGCTCATCCGAAACGCCCGGTGATGTAGGCCTCGGTCTGGGGCTGGACGGGCGCCGTGAACAGCTGCGCCGTCGGCCCCGTCTCGATCAGCGCGCCGAGGTAGAAGAAGGAGGTCACGTCGGAGACGCGGGCCGCCTGCTGGAGGTTGTGGGTCACGATGACGACGGTGAACTCGCGCTTCAGCTCGTGCACCAGCTCCTCGATGCGGGCGGCGCCGAGGGGGTCGAGGGACGCGGTCGGCTCGTCGAGGAGGAGGACCTCGGGCTCGGGGGCGATGGAGCGCGCCACGCAGAGGCGCTGCTGCTGGCCGCCGGAGAGGGCGAGGGGGGAGTGGTGGAGGCGGTCCTTCACCTCGTCCCAGAGCGCGGCGCGGCGCAGCGCGCGCTCCACGACCGCGTCGCGCTCGCTCCGCGACACGGGGGGGCCGACCTTGAGCCCCGCCGCGACGTTCTCGGCGATGGACATCGTCGGGAACGGGGTCGGCTTCTGGAAGACCATCCCGACGGTCCGCCGCACGGCGATCGGATTGACGCCGGGGGCGTAGATGTCGTGCCCGTCGAGGAGCACGCGCCCCTCGACGCGGGCGTCCGGCACCAGCTCGTGCATCCGGTTGAGGCAGCGGAGCAGGGTGGACTTCCCGCACCCCGATGGGCCGATGAGGGCCGAGACCCGGTTCGCCTCGAACGCCAGGTTCACGTCGCGGATGCCGGCGGCGTCGCCGTACCAGGCGGTGAGCCGCTCCACCGCGAGGCGCGGCACCGCGGCGGTCACCATCGCGGGAGACGGGTCCGGCGGCGACGAGGCGGCTGCCGGCGGAGGGGCGGTCATCGCGCGAGCCGTGGCGGGGTCATGCACGTTCGTGGCGCGACCGGGTCGCCACCCGCGCGATGGTGCCGAGGATCAGCACCAGGAGGATGAGGACGAGCGCTCCCGCCCACGCCTGGCGGTGCCACTCCTCGTACGGGCCGAGGGCGTAGACGTAGATCTGGAGGGGGAGCGCGGCGATCGGCTGGAGGAGGTTCGTCGAGAAGAACTGGTTGCCGAGCGCGGTGAAGAGGAGGGGCGCCGTCTCTCCCGCCACCCGGGCGATGGCCACGAGGCAGCCGGTGACGATTCCCGCGCGCGCCGTCCGCGCGACCACCGTGAGGGAGGTGCGCCAGCGCGGATACCCGAGGGCGAGCGCCGCCTCGCGCAGGGAGTTCGGCACCAGGCGCACCATTTCCTCGGTGGTGCGGGCGACGAGGGGCGCGAGGATGCACGCCAGCGCGACGCTCCCGGCGAGCGCGGTGAACCGGCCCGCGGGCCGCACGATCCAGGCCCACGCGAAGATGCCGATGACGATGCTGGGGGTCCCGTTCAGCGTGTCGGCCACGAAGCGGACGACCCAGCCGAACCTCCCCCCGCCGAACTCGGCGAGGAAGATCCCGGCGCCGACACCGATGGGGATGCCGATGGCGCACGCCACGCCGACGACCAGCAGCGTTCCGACGATGGCGTGGGCGAACCCGCCCCCCGGCTCGCCGACCGGCACCGCCGACCTCGTGAAGAAGTCCCAGTCGAGCGAGCCCGCGCCCCTGGTCAGCAGCATCACGAGGATCGCGGCGAGGGGGACGATGGCGAGGGCCGCGGCGCCGTACGTCGCGCCGGTCATCGCCGCACCCACGATCCGTCGCGTCGCCGGGGAGGCCATCAGAGCGCCGCGCTGCCAGCGGCGGAGCCCCGTGCCACGCGCCAGATGAGCCAGCGCGCGGCGGCGTTCACGCACACCGTGATGACGAACAGCACGAGGCCGCAGTAGACCAGCGCCGAGAGGTGCAGCGAGGAGACGGCCTCGGCGAACTCGTTGGCGATGGCGGCGGCGATGGTGTACCCCGGCTGCACGAGGGAGAGGGAGATCTCGTGGCGGTTCCCGATGAGCATCGTCACGGCCATCGTCTCGCCGAGGGCGCGGCCGAGGCCGAGGACCACGGCGCCGAAGATGCCGGCGCGGCCGTACGGGAGGACCACCGTCCAGACCGCCTCCCAGCGCGTGGCGCCGAGGGCGAGGGCGGCCTCGCGCTGCGCCGGCGGCACCGCGCGGAGCACCTCGCGGGAGACGGCGGCCACGTACGGCAGGACCATGACGGCGAGGATCGTCCCGCCGGCCAGCACCGAGGGGCCGTAGAAGGGGCCGCTGAAGAACGGCAGCCAGTGCAGGGCGGGCTTCACGATGGGCCAGATCACGTCGCGGAGGAGCGGGACGAGGACGAACAGCCCCCACAGCCCGTAGATGACGCTCGGCACGCCGGCGAGGAGCTCGATGAGGGTGCCGAC
>JADGQW010000199.1 GCA_017881505.1 Gemmatimonadales bacterium | reverse complement strand
CCATCGCCGAAGTGAAGGAAGCGCTGCCGCCGCCGATGCGGGGAGGCCACCGATGAGCGCCACCGGGGTCGTCGGCGTCTTCGGGTACCTGGACGACGCCGTCCGCGCGCTGACCGAACTGAAGGGGCGGGGATACACGCAGCTCACCGTCTATTCCCCGGTGCCGCGCCACGAGCTGGACGCGGTGCTGGCGAAGAAGGAGAGCCCGGTCCGCCTCTTCACCCTCGTCGGCGGGCTCACCGGCGTCTCCTTCGGCTTCTTCTACGCCATCGCCACCTCGCTCGACTGGCCGCTGGTGACGGGGGGCAAGCCGATCGTCTCCCTCCCGCCGTACATCGTCATCGGGTTCGAGACGACCATCCTCCTCGGGGCGCTGGTCACGGTCGCGGGGATGTTCCTCAACGCGCGGCTCCCCAAGCTGGGGCGCTCCCCCGGCTACGACCCGCGGTTCAGCAGCGACAAGATCGGCATCGTCGCCTTCGGCGGGCCCTCCCAGCTGGAGGGGGCGCGCGAGGTGCTCCGCGACGCCGGCGCCGAGGAGGTCCGGGATGTTTGACCTCGGGACCGGCGCACCGATGCACGGACACACCGACGCACCGCGTTCGTTCCTGCGAGCGGGCGCGCTCGCCCTCGCCCTCGCAGCGATGGGCTGCACGACGCTCGACAAGGCCGTCGGCAAGGTGCCGTGGTTCACGACGATGCGGAACCAGCCGGCGATCCGCCCCTTCGAGCTCCCTCGCACGCCGCCCGCCGGCTCGGTGCCGGTGACGGGGCACGAGGATTCGCTCGACCTCCTCCTCGATCTCAAGAACGTCGTGAACCCGGTGGCGCCCACCGCGGCCTCCCTGAAGCGCGGCAAGCTCGTCTACGAGCAGTACTGCATCGTCTGTCACGGGCCCGCGGGGCACAGCGACGGCACGGTGGTGCCGAAGTTCGTGCCGCCGCCGGACTTCACCCAGGCGTCCAGCCAGCAGCGCAGCGACGGCTACCTCTACGCGATGATCCGCCAGGGACGCGGCATCATGCCCCGCTACGGCGACAAGATCCGCGGCGCGGACCGCTGGAGCGTCGTGAACTACGTGCGGGTGCTGCAGGGCCTCCTTGCCGCGCCCGACACGGCCGCGGCGGCGAGGGCGCGGTGAGCGCCCGCTCCCTCCGCGCGGACGTCCTCGCCCGCGTCGCGCGGCCCCTGCCGCCGCTCGTCGTGCCGGCGCTCGGCCTCCTCGCTAGCATCGGCATCGTCGCCTTCGTGCTGATGACCCTCGGCAACGGCTCGACGCGCGCGTGGCGCATCTACCACGTGAACTGGCTCTTTTGGACGGGGCTCAGCCAGGCCGGCGTCATCTTCGCCGCCTCGCAGGTCATCGTCGGGGCGCGCTGGAGCCACCCCATCCGGCGGATGGCGGAAGCCGCGGGCGCCTTCCTTCCCGTGTCCTTCGTGCTCTTCCTCACGCTCTGGCTGGGCCGCGCCGAGGTGTTCCCCTGGATCCGCCACCCGGTGCTGGAGCCGGCGGTGAAGGCGTTCTGGCTGCGCGGTGGCTTCCTCTTCGGGCGCGACATCGCGTGCCTGGTCGTCCTCTACGGCCTCAGCGCGTGGTTCCTTTACCACTCCCTGCGGCTCGACGACGCGCGCCTGTCATCCGAGCAGGCCGCCCGCTCCCGGGACCGGCTGACGCGGCTCGCGCCCGGCCTGGTCATCGCCTACGCCCTCACCTGGTCGTTCCTGACGTTCGACCTGGTGCAGTCCCTCGCGCCGCAGTGGGCGTCGAACCTCCTCGGGGCGTACTCGTTCATGGCGGCGTGGCTCGAGGCGCTGATGGCGCTCGCGCTCCTCGCCATCTTCTGGCGCCGGCATCTGGGCCTGCAGGACCTCGTGACGCCCGCGACCTTCCACGACCTCGGGAAGCTGTGCTTCGGGTTCACCGTCTTCTGGGCGTACCTCTTCTTCTCGCAGTTCCTGGTGATCTGGTACGGCAACCTGCCGGAAGAGACGAGCTTCCTCTTCCTGCGGATGGTGCGGCCCGAGTGGCGGGGGATCAGCACGGCGATGCTGGTGCTGGTCTTCCTCATCCCCTTCTGGGGGCTGATCGGCGTGAAGCCGAAGAAGACGCCGGCGCTCCTCGGCACCTTCGCCACGATCTCCCTCGTGGGCCTCTGGACCGATCGCTACGTCTTCACGATGCCCTCGATGGTTCAGGAAGCGCCGAAGCTGCCGCTGGGCTGGCCCGAGCTGGCCGTCACCGTCGGGTTCCTCGGACTCTGGGGGCTGGCGTACGTGTGGTTCGCGCGCCGGTTCCCGATCGTCTCGCCCCACCTGATGGACGAACTGGAGGCGGAGGGCCGGGGAGGACACTGAACCGCGAGGTGAGAGGGTGAGAGGTCAGAGGTGAGAGGAGACAGGTGACGGGGGCGGCGAGGTGCCGCCCCCGTTCGTTCTGCGGGGTTCAACGGTCCAGGCGCAGGGCGGCGCCGAGCGCGAATGCCCGGGCGTTCCGGCCGAGGTGCATCCGGCCGAAGAGGTCCCAGTTCCGGCGGATGCCGACGCTCGCGTCGATCACGAACGCGGGCCGGGCCACCATCAGGGGGCGCATCACCTGGGCGCTGTAGATCGTGTCCGCGGCGACCTCGATGGCGCCTACACCCACGAAGAGCACCGCCTCTCCGTGGCGGCCGGAGCCGTTCGTGATCCCGACGCGGGCCCATCCCCCCACGCCCGGTGAGACGGTGGGGGCGCGCAGGTCGGCGCGCAGCTGCGGCCCGTCGAGGGGGCCGAGGCGCAGATAAGCCGCGGGGCCCCCGGGAACCGCGCGCTCCGCCCCGCTCGCCCAGCCCGCCCCGGCTCCGAGGGACGAGCCCTCCCACGCCAGGAGACCCGCGGCGAAGGCGGGGTGGCCTCCCTGGTTGTCGCTCCCGCTGGTTCCCACGACCGCGGAGACGCGCGTCGTCGGGGACACCCAGACGTCGGCGCCGGCGCCGACCGAGGAGGACTGGTCCTGCCCCTGCTCGATCGCGGCCTGGCCGCAGGTGACACAGCTGCAGGTCGCGCCTTCCGAGCCCCAGTACCGGTAGTCGGCGGTGCTGACGCCGAAGCCGCCGAGGAGCCGGATGGCGCTGGGGCGTTCGCGCGGGACCGGCGCGGGAGCCGCCTGCCACGCGAAGAGGAGCACGAAGGGCACGAGGTGACGCAGCTGCACGGTGACCTCCCGTCTTGCCGATGAAACGCACCGCGGAGAGCGCGGCGCCGAACACCATCCCCGCCGCAACGTGCCCGAGTCGCGTCAAGGGACCGTCAAGGCCGGGTCTCGGCGCGGGGCCCGCGAGGCGGAGCAGGACGAGGCGCCGGGCGCCGTTCCCTTTCGCATCCGCCGCGGCGGCCCTAACTTCAGACCTTCTCGGCGACCAAGGAATCTTCCCTCATGGCCACTCGGTACCTTCTCGTCGGCGGCGGACTCGCGGCGGCCAGCGCCATCGAGGGCATCCGCGAGCTCGACACGGCAGGGGAGATCGTCCTCCTCACCGCGGAGAAGGAGCTGCCGTACCACCGGCCGCCCCTCTCCAAGGGTTATCTCGGAGGGCGGGAGCCGATCGCGTCGGTCCGCGTGCACGATCCGGCGTGGTACCGCGCGCACAGCGTCCGGGTGAAGCTCGGCCAGGTCGCGAAGTCGGTCCACCTGAAGAAGCGGAGCGTGACCCTCGAGTCGGGGGAGCGCGAGGCGTACGACCGCCTCCTCGTTGCCACCGGGAGCCGCTCACGCCACGTGAACATCCCCGGCGTGGAGACGCCGGGCGTCGTCTACTTGCGGACCCTCGGCGAGAGCAGCCAGCTCCGCTCCCTGCTGAAGCCGGGCGCGAAGGTGATCTGCATCGGCGCGGGCTTCATCGGCGCGGAGGTCGCGTGCACCGCGCGGGACCTCGGGGCCGACGTGACCGTGGTGGATACGGGGCCCGGCGTCTACCGTGCCTTCGCGGATCCCGACCTCTCGGGCTTCTTCCAGCGGCTGCTCGAGAGCAAGGGGATCGTGGTCCGGCTGAACACCCGGGTGACCCGGTTCCGCGCGGAGGGGGGACGCCTGGCGGGAGTCATGCTCGAGAACAACGAGCAGCTGCCGGCCGACGTGGCCTTGGTCGGGGTGGGGGCCGAGCCGAACACCGAGTGGCTCGCGAACTCCGGGTTCCAGATCGACCGGGGTGGGGTGGTCGTGAACATCCGGCTCGAGACGCAGGGGGAGGGGGTGTGGGCCGCGGGCGACATCGCCCGGTTCCCCGACCCGATCTCGCACCAGCCGCGCCGTCTGGAGCACTGGGACAACGCCCTGGCGCAGGGGAAGCACGCCGGGCGGAACATGGCGGGCGCCGACGCGGCGTACGACCACCAGTCGCTCTTCTTCTCCGACCTGTCCGACGTCACCGTGAACGTG
>JADGQW010000198.1 GCA_017881505.1 Gemmatimonadales bacterium | reverse complement strand
CCAACAGCTACAATCTTCAATTCTCCCTGCTAAATAGCCATAGTCTCATAGGGGAAATCGCCCTCGGCGGCCGGGGGCCTCCCTGGGGCGAGGGGGCCGTTTCCCCTCTGGGGAGCCCCGTGCGGCCCCCGGAAACGGGTCCGGCGGGCCACGTCGGCCCGCCGGGGGGATGCTCGAAAAGTGGCGCCGCGCCTAGGGTTTCCGGGTGACGTTCACGTTCACCGTGACGCCCTTCACCTGGGGGCCGAGGAGGTCCAGGGCCTGCTGGACCCTGGCCGCGCCCCCCCCTGGAAGGTGATGGTCTGGCCGCACTGCGGGCAGGCCGTGGAGGCTCCGGACTGCATCTGGTCGAGGGGGAGGGGGAACTTCCGCCCGCACTTGGGGCAGGGGATCCGGGCCTCGATCCGGGCCACGGGCACTCCTTTCCGGGCGGCGCGCCTACCTCCAGGTCCGGCGGATCGGGTGCGCCTCGGTGTTGAAGACCACCGCGTCGAAGTCGAGGGTGCTCGGCGGCGCGAAGAGGAGATAGGCGTACTTCAGCGTCTCCGCGAGGAAGAAACTCTCCATCTGGTCGCGCTTCTCCTTCGTCACCACGCTCGTCAGGGCGGCGAATCCCGTCTCGGCGCGCGTGTAGTGCAGCAGGCTGTCCACCATCACGCGCCCCATGTCCTGCCAACGCTTCTCGCCCGTGAGCCGGTAGAGGTAGTACGCCGACTCGATCGCCTCGGGGCGGAGGACGTACCCCACGGAGACCGGTCGCATCGTCGCGTAGTCCAGCTCCTCGGGCTCGATGCCGAAGGTCGTCCACATTGAGTAGATGGACTCCATAAGCCGGGAGGCCCGGGCCTGATCGCCGCTCTTGGCGAGCACCGCGGCGACGAAGGCGTCGAGGGCGCCGAAGTGGGTGAGGGTCCGCCGGCCCGTCTCCATGTCCGCGTGCCCGTACCACCACCCGCTCGGCCGCTGGTCGAGGAGATAGCGGTTCACGGCGACGATGCTCGAGTCCCACATCAGCTTGAAGTCGGGGTCCGCGAAGAGGAGCCACGACTTGTAGAGGTACTCGTAGTACGAATCGATCCCCCCGGAGACGTGGCTGTCCCGGTCCACCCACCGGCCCGTCTCGACGTCGATCGTGCTCCCCACCAGGCCGATCGGCGAGCGGGCCTTGAAGAGCGCCACCACCGCCCGCTTCGCCATGTCGTAGTAGCGCGGATCCGCCGTCAGCTTCGTGAGGGTCCCGAACTCCACCATCAACGTCCCGATCTCGGCGGGGTTGCTGACGGCGCCGCTCTGCGCCCCGGTCGTCAGGTTCACGAAGCGGTAGGGCATCCCCGTCGGCGAGCCGAAGGCGGGGAGGAGACGGTCGGCGAGGTCCACGGCGAGACGGAGGAAACGCTCGTCGCCGTCGAGCTGGTAGGCGCTCAGGAGGCCCCCCAGCTCGCGGATCGTCACCTCGAAGACCTGCACCGGGAAGTCGCGGTCGAAGCGGAGGGAGTCGAGGATCAGCGCCTTCGCCTTCGCCGCGTCGTCGGTGAGGCCCATCAGCACCATCGTGTCGAAGCCGTCGAGGGGGGTCATCTCGAGGGAGGCCGGATACCAGTCCTTGGCGCCCCGGCTCAGCGGGAGGAGCTGGTCGTGCCCCCACGCGTACTGCTCGTATCCCCGCCACGCGTGGACGAAGGCCTCCCGCACCGCGAGGGCCGTCGGATCGGTCGCCACGGGCGCCGCCTTGCGGCAGCTCCCGAAGAGGAGGAGGGGCAGGAGGAGGGCGAGGGGAGTGCGCATCCTCAATGATTCACCCGGCGTTCCGCTCCGCGCCAGCGGCGCCGCGCGGCATGCCCGCTCACGCGAAGCCGCGGAGGAACGCCCCGGCGTAGGCCCCGATGAGCGACGCGGCCGACGCCACCGGCGCCATCAGGAGCCGCGCCCCCCAGGTGTCAGGGGAGACGTTGTCGTGGAACCCGAGGGCGTGCGCGACGAGGTGCACGACCGGAAGGGAGAGCCCGAGCACCAGCGCGCCGCGCCAGGGCCGCGCCGGCCTGAGCAGCCCGAACAGCCCCCCGGAGCTGAGGAGGAGGAAGAGCGTCGCCGCGGGCGTGATCTCCCCGCCGGCGGCGAAGAGGTCGAACGCGGCGATGCCGAGTCCCAGGGCCGCCGCCAGGGCGTAGGCCGACGCGTCGCGAGGGGGGGTCACGTGTCCCCCGTGGGCGCGGTGAGCGTCGGGTGCACGAAGTTGCCGGTGTTGCGCGTGGCGGCGGGCTCGAAGATCAGCGCGGAGGCCTCCCGCTCGGCGACGGTGCGGTGCTCGACCCCGCGGGGCACGATGAGCATCTCCCCCGGGCCGAGGGTGACGGCGCGGTCCCGGAACTCGACGCGGAAGGTGCCCGCGACGCCGAGGAAGAGCTCGTCGGCGCCCTCGTGGTGATGCCAGACGAACTCCCCCTGGAACTTGGCGAGCTTGACCTCCTGGCCGTTGAGGGCGCCCACGACCTTGGGCCGCCAATGCTCGGTGATGCTCCCCAGCGCCTCGGCGAGAACGACCTTGTCCACGCGTCTACCTCCCGGCGGCGAGGGCGGCGAGCACCTGCTCCGTCGAGCGCACGAGGCCGAAGCGGGGGAAGATGTTCGTGACGGCGAAGTGATGCGCCTCGGCGCTCATCCCCGCCATCGCGTCCTCGACCAGGACGAGGTCGTAGGCGCGCTCGAAGGCGTCGCGGGCGGTGGACTCGACGCCGAAGTTGGTCGAGATCCCGCCGAGCACGATGGTCCGCACGCCGCGGCGGCGGAGCTGGAGCTCCAGGTCGGTGCCGTAGAAGGCGCCCCAGTTCCGCTTGGTGATCACGACGTCCCCCGGCTGGGGCGTCAGCTCGGGGACGAACTCGGAGAAGTCGGGGGGGACGGGGCCTGCCGGCATCGGCTGGTCGGCGCGCGGGGCGAGGCGGTCCCGCCCGTCGGCGGAGAAGCCCACGTGGACGAGGACCACCGAGGCGCCGGCGGCGCGGAACCGGTCGGCGAGGCGGCGTGCCATGGCGACGACGTCCTTCGACGCGTACGGCGCGGTCTGCCGGGCGGCGATGCCCTTCTGGAGATCGATGAGCACCAGCGCGGTGGAGTTCGGGTCGAGGGTGAGCGCGTCCATGGGAGTGTCGTCCTCAGGATGAAGGGTCTAGAGCCCGAGTCGCGTCACGAGGGCCGTGGCCGGCGCGCCGTCGGAGCCGGTCATCGCGCCGCCCGCGCCTTCCAGAGGTAGCGCGCGAGGTCCACGCGCCCCGCGGCGTCGAAGCGCACCCCCTCGCGCTCGAGGAGGAGGCGCTGCGTGACGGCGCCCGCGACGTCGCCCAAGGTGATGCGCCCCGCCGCGTTCAGCACGCGGTGCCAGGGGACGGCGGTGTGCGGGCGGAGGGCGTGGAGGGCGTAGCCCGCCTGCCTCGCGCCGTTCACGAGGCCGGCGAGGCGCGCGACCTGCCCGTACGTCGCCACGCGTCCGCGTGGCACGCGACGCACCACGGCGTAGACCCGCTCGTACGCCGGCGCGGCGCTCACCCGCGCACCAGGTAGAAGACGCCCACCACCACGCCGATCCCCACCACGATGCGCCGCAGCGTGCGCGGCGCGACGCGTCCCGCGAGCCGCCCGCCGATCGCGCCCCCCGCCAGCGCGCCCACCGCCATCACGAGCGCCGTGGCCCAGACCACCTTGTGCGAGAAGACGAAGAGGAGCGCCGCCGCGACGTTCACCGCCAGGGAGACCGACTGCTTGAGGGCGTTGAGGCGCGTGAGGGTGTCGTCGAGGAGGAGCCCGAGCACCGCGAGGACGATGACGGAGAGCCCGGCGCCGAAGTACCCGCCGTACACTGCCGCCAGCGCCACGGGGAGCGCCACCCACGCCGCCGCCCGCGCGTGGGCGTGGCCCGCGCGCGCGAGGAGCCACGCCCGCACCGGCTCCTGGACCGCCAGAAGCCCCGACGCCAGGAGGATGAGGAAGGGCACGAGCGCGCGGAAGGTGCGCTCCCCGGAGGTGAGGAGGAGCACGCCGCCCAGCAGGCCGCCCACGGCGCCGGCGGGGAGCACGATCCACATCCGCCCCCGCTGGCCCGCGAGGTCGCCGCGCTGGGCGAGCGTGGCGCCGAGATAGCCGGGGCAGAGGGCGACGGTGTTGGTGACGTTGGCGGCGACCGCGGGGAGCCCCAGCGCGAGGAGGACGGGGAAGGTGATGAGCGTGCCGCCGCCCGCGAGGGCGTTGACGGCGCCCGCAGCCACCGCGGCGAGGCCGGCCAGCGCGAAGCCGAGCGGGCTCAGCACGCCGGTGGGTCTCCCCGCCGTCCGCTCACTTGCCGATCAGCAGGAGCCGGACGCCGCCGCGGAGCTGAGCCGAGAACCCGCCGTCCTCGAGGGCGAGCGCCTCGACGAAGGCCGTGG
>JADGQW010000197.1 GCA_017881505.1 Gemmatimonadales bacterium | reverse complement strand
CCAGCGTCAGGTTCGGCCCGAAGCTGTTGAGCTGCGGCGAGCCATGCGTCCGGCCCGACGCGAGGAGCTCCGCGCGGGCCGTGGCCACGTCGCCGCGGCGCAGCGCCACCTCGCCCAGCAACCGGTGCCCGTGGTGGATCGCGTTGCCGAAGTCCCAGTCACTCGGGAAGTGCTGCGCGAGGTCCAGTAGCTCCTGCGCCAGTCGCTGCGCCCTCTCCAGTTTGCCGCGACGGAGGGCTCGTTCAGCCGCCGGACGGAGGCCGAGCATCGTCGCATATCGGTGACCGGTCAGTCGGCCGAAGAGGTAGGCCGCATCGATCGCTACCCAGGCGCGCTTCGCCAGGAAGAGCAGAAGAGGGCGGCGGAGCGGACGCTGGCGCGGGTGGGCGGGAGGAGCGTCCGTCACGGCAGGTGGGCGCGATACCACGCCCAGATCGCGAGCCACGGAAGGATCCACCCCGCCGCACCCATCACGAGCCACGCGATGCCACGCGCAACCGACATCTGGTGCGGCGCGCCGAGGTGCGGAACGGTGTCGCGCGAGAGGTGCAGGCCGTACAGGAGAGCGATGGCGCCCGCGTAGTTGCCGAAGAGCAGCAGCCGCGTGATCTGCGCCAGCGACCAGTCAGCGACGGAGAGGTCCATGCGTCCCCCAGGGTGGCGGACGATCCGGTCCTACTATCGCGCAGGCGCGGGAGAAAGCAAGACGGAAGGGCCGCAGGCAATGGCGACAGTTCGTGTCCTGAATGGCCGCCGAATCACACGCAATCCTCCGCGCCGCGCCGCAGCAGGGCGATTCCGTCCGCACGCCACGGCCTCGTAGCCTGGCGGTACCATCCGCTCGGGGGGAACACCTTGCCTGCCACGGCGCGCACCGGTAGTATGATGATCAGTCATACCATCGGCGGGATGATGCCCAAGGCCAAGATCGCCATCACCATCGAGCACGACCTGCTCCGCGGAGTGGACGCGGAGGTCGGCGCGCGCCGCTTCGGGAGCCGGAGCGAGGCGATCGCCAGCGCGGTCGCCCGGGAGCTGGACCACCTGCGCCGCACCCGCCTGGCGCGGGAGTGCGCCAAGCTGGACGTGCGCGCCGAGCGCCGCCTGGCCGATGAGGGGCTGACGCGGGACGCCGAGTCGTGGCCCGCGTACTGAGAGGCGATGTCCGCTGGGCAGACCTGGACCCCGTCCGCGGCCGCGAGCAGGCCGGCCGGCGGCCGGTGCTCGTCATCAGCCAGGACGTCTTCAACCGGCACTCCGGCACGGTCATCGCCCTGGCGCTCACCAGCCAGGAGCCGCGCGCGGGGTTCCCCCTCACCCTGTCCCTGCGGGATCCCGCCTTGCCGAAACGCTCGTGGGTGAAGATCGGCCAGGTGCGCACCCTCTCCACCGAGCGGCTCGGCCGCCGGCTGGGGCGGGCGTCGGACGAGGAACTGGCGGATGTCGTCGAGGGACTGCTGGAGCTCGTCGGGGACTAGAGGCCGGGGAGTTGGCTCCGGCCGCCACGCACTCGGATCGAGGTCTCCTACCTATGCCCAGGCACATCGCCAAGCCCACCGTCATCGAAGCGGTCGGCAATCTCCCCAAGCGCATCGAGGAGTTCGTCGGCCGCGTGAACTCGGGTCACGTCGGTGTCAGCGTGGCGCGGATGGTCTCGCCCGCGGGCTGGGTGGAGCCGGGCCAGCGTCCCGAGTTCGAAGAGATCACGGTGGTGCTGAAGGGGGCCCTGCGCGTGGAATACGAGGGCGGGGCACTGACCGTTCGCGCCGGCGAGGCCGTCGTCGCGAAGCCGGGGGAGTGGGTGCGCTACGGCTCTCCGGAGCCCGGGGGCGCGGAGTACGTCGCCGTGTGCCTGCCGGCCTTCTCGCCCGACACGGTGCACCGGGATCCGTGATGCCGCGCCGCCGCGGGCTCGGCGCGCTGAGGACGGCTAGCGCGGCGGCGGAGCCCCCGGGGGACGCGCCGAGTCGGGCTGGAGGGGCGCCGGCGCGTCGCAGCTGAGAGAGCCCTCGCACCGGTACCAGCGCCGGTACTCCATCCACTCCTGGTAGACCTGCCGCAGCACCCGCCGCCAGAAGAGCCCCGCCACCGGCACGATCGGCTGCCCCCGTCGCGCGGGATCGGCGGGCGCGAAGAGCACCTGCCCCCCGGCATCCTCGCGCGGCGAGGGCGTCACGTACTCCCACTCCGCGCTTGCCAGGGTGGTGTCGGGCGCGATGACGAGATGCCCCCGGATGTACGGCCGGTTCCCCTGGCTCGAGCAGAAGTTGACGATCGAGCCCTCGTCGGTGGTCGCGACGAGGATCATCCGGTTCGCCGCGCCGAACATCGCGTCGGCGAAGTGCCACGCGCCGCTCGACTCGAGGAGGGGATAGTGCCAGCGGCCGTAGCGCCGCCACGGCACCCCCGCCGCCGGCACGCCGTAGAAGTTCTTGTCGGCCTTGAAGCGCGTCGCGAAGGCCAGCGCCGAGAGCCCGCCGTGGATGAAGGTCGCCACGAGGCGCGTCGTGTCGATCACGCCGAGGGAATCGGGGGCCACGAGCGCGCCGAACATCTGCACGTCGGTGCGGACGCCGTAGGCGGAGAGGGCGATGTCGTAGTGGCTCGCGGCCCGCTGCCAGAGCCTCCGCGCGAGCGGATCGTCGCGCGGCGGGCACTTGGCGGGCTCGGCTTCCACGTTCGCCGCCTCGATGAGGACGGAGTGCGTCTGCATCACGAGGCGCACCACGCTGTCGGCGGGCGCGAGGATGCGACGCACCGGCTCGAGGCCGATCCCCCGTGCCAGCACCACGCGCGGACCGATCGCGGGCGCCTCCGGCATCAGGCGGAAGTGGCCGGTGGGGTCCGTGCCATCGCCGGCGAGGCGCCGCTCGCTGTCCCACAGCTCCACCAACACTCCGGGGAGGGGCCGCCCTTCGGGGTCGGCCACCACGCCACGCACCTGCGCACGGGCCCCGGCGGGGGAGAGCGCGAGGGCCCCGAGGGCGAGGCCAGCGGTCACGAAGAGCGTGGCGGCCCGGCGCGCGACGCGGACGGCGCGCATCAGAGCCGCCGCACCAGCAGCGTCCCGCTCGCCGCGCCGCGCACCAGCGCGAGGAGGACGATCCGTTCGCCCAGCCCGGGGATGGTGAGGATCAGCACGTCGCCCCGTCCCGGCACCCGCCGCAGGAGATGGGGCTGAGGCAGGCCGCCGAGCAGCAGCTCGACCTGGCTCAGCGTCACCGCCTCGCCCCCCGCCGCGACGAACCGCACCCGGTACTGCGCCGCCGCCGGCAGCTTCGACGTCAGGTCCACGTCGCAGCGCCCGTTGCTCCACGCCCCCGCCGCGTCGTCCGCCCAGATCTGCGCAGGATCCCGCCACGAGTCCGGCGGAACGGCTCCCGCGTCGAACGCCGCGAAGCGCCGGATCATCGGCGGGACGGCGACGCGCGCGCAGACGAGCCGGAGCGCCGCCGCCGTCACGGGCCCCACCGGATGGATGCGCTTGTGGCCGATCGCCGATCCGGTGCCGAGGAGGGTCCAGGCACCGTCCACCAGCCCCTCGAGCCGGTACTCCCGCACCCGCTCGCCGCCGGCGAGGTCCTCCTCGAGCACGACGTGGTCCACGCGCCGCGGGCCGCCCGGGAGCTGGAGCGTGAGCGTGCGCGGGAGGTGGGCCGTGTCAAAGCCGGCATCCGCATCCACCGCGCCGCTCGTCTCGGCGACAGGCGTGCCGAACCGCCGCCGCACCTCATCGCCGAACGCCCGCGCGACCCGCGCATCCGTCGCGGCGATGTGCCCTGTCCGGTCGGGAGGGACGTTGAGGAGGAGTTGCGCGCCGCGCCCCACCGACCGGTAGTAGATCTCGAGGAGCTGTTCCGGCGTGAGGAGGTTGGCGCTGTTCGTCGGGCTCCAGAACCACCGCGGCCGCCGGATGGACACGTCCACCTCGAGGGGCATCCACGCGTCGCCGTCGGGGTCGCCGTGGATCGCGGTGGCGATGCCGGTGGCCGCGTCGGCGCGGGCCAGCGCGTTCCACGCGGGGTAGGGCGCGAACCCGTCCTCGTTCCCCACCCAACGGATGGTGGCCTGCGGCCCCTGGAAGACCATCGCGTCGGGGGCATGGCGGTGCACCAGGTCGCCCGTCGGCACCACGCTGCTCCCGTCGAGCCACAGCTCGCAGATGGATCCGTAGCGGGTGAGCAGTTCGGTCAGCTGTGTGCGGTACAGGGCATCGTACGCCGCCTGGAGCCCGGCGTCGGCGCAGCGGCCCGCGCCCCCGGCGCCCTGCGAGTCGTCGCGGGGCGAGAGGTACACGCCGAGGCGCATCCCGCGCCGCGCGCACGAAGCGGAGAGGTCGGCCATCACGTCGCCTCGGCCGCCGCGCCACGCAATGCTCTTGATCGAGTAATCGGTGGTCGCCGTCTGCCAGAGGCAGAAGCCCCCGGCGTGCT
>JADGQW010000196.1 GCA_017881505.1 Gemmatimonadales bacterium | reverse complement strand
GTGCTCCTCCTCCCGCACGGCTTCGAGGGACAGGGCCCCGAACATTCGAGCGCGCGGATCGAGCGGTTCCTCCAGCTCGCGGGGGAGAACAACATCCGTCTCGCCAACTGCACGACGCCGGCGCAATACTTCCACATCCTGCGCCGCCAAGCGCACCTCGTCGACGTGCGGCCCCTCGTGCTGTTCACGCCGAAGAGCTACCTGCGCCATCCGCTGGCCACCTCGGCGCTCGCGGACCTCACGGCGGGGAGCTTCCGGAAGGTCCTCGACGATCCCGAGACGGCGCCGCGCCGCGAGACGGTGACGCGGGTGGTGCTGTGCAGCGGCAAGGTGTACTGGGACCTGATCGCGTCGGAGGCGCGGAAGGCCGCGCCCCACGTGGCCGTGGCGCGGATGGAGTACCTCTACCCGCTCCCCGAGAAGGAGCTCGCGAAGCTCATCGCGTCGTACCCCAACGCGAAGGACCTCGTCTGGGTGCAGGAGGAGCCGAAGAACAAGAGCGCCTGGCGGTTCATCGCCACCCACGGGAGCGACGTCCTCCCGGGGATCCGCTACGTCGGCCGGCCGGAGCGCGCCTCGTCGGCGGAGGGGTACCACAACGCCCATCTCGCAGAACAGGCACGGATCGTTACCGAGGCGTTCTCACAGTAGCCAGAAGCCAGACGCCAAGGGACCAGACACGAAGGGCCCGGCTCGGCGCCGGGCCCTTCCACATCCAGGTCCCCCCGCGGCGCTACGCCCGCTGGCGCGCCTCGCGGAAGCTCACCAGCCGCCGCTCCGCATCGTCCCAGAGCGCCAGCCGCACGCAGCGGATGCTCTCCCACAGCGACAGCGTCGTGACCCGCTGCAGTTCCGGGTTCTCGTCGAACACCTCCTGCAGGCGGTAGTTGGGGATCCGGCTGCTGAGGTGGTGGATGTGGTGCAGCCCGATGTTCCCCGTGGCCCACTGGAGGATCCGCGGCAGGCGGTAGTAGGAGCTCCCCCGCAGCCCCGCGTCCACGAAGCTCCACCGCTCGTCGTGCTCCCAGTACGTGTCCTCGAACTGGTGCTGCACGTAGAAGAGCCATACGCCGACGGAGCCCGCCAGGAGCGACACCGGGACCTGGACCAGCAGGAACGCCTTCCAGCCGAACACCAGGATCATCGCCGTCACCAGCGCGGCCAGGGCGATGTCGTTCCGCACGATGCTGAGCCGCTCGCGGCGCCACGTGCGCGGCACGATGACGGGGAGGCGGTGCCAGAGCACGAACTGCCACACCGGCCCGATGAGGAACAGCGTGGCGGGGTGCCGATAGAAGCGGTACTTCGCGCGTCCCCACCACGAGAGCGCCCGGTACTCCTCGATGGTCAGCGTGGCGATGTCGCCGAAGCCGCGGTGCTCGAGGTTCCCGCTCCCCGCGTGGTGCAGGGCGTGGGTCTTCCGCCAGTAGGCGTAGGGGGTCAGCGTCAGCACGCCGATCACGGATCCGAGCGCGTCGTTGAGCCGCTGCGACTTGAAGAAGGCCCCGTGCCCGCAATCGTGCTGGATGATGAAGAGCCGCACCAGGAAGAACGCGGTGGGCACCGCCAGCGCCAGCGTGAGGGCGTAGGAGAGCCGGAGCCCGAAGTACATCGCCAGCCACAGCAGGACGAGGGGCCCCGCGGTGTTCACGATCTGCCACACCCCCTTGCGGGTGATGGGCTGCCGGTAGCGCGCCACGACAGCGTTCCAGCGGCTGTCGGCGGACGGCGGACCTTCGGCGTGCCGGGGCATCGGCATACGGCCTTCCGGGTGACGAGAACGGTGCGGTGACTCTCCGAAGCTAATCCCGAGCGCTCCTGTACGAAATCCGCAGTCCTACCATCGCTCCTTGGAGCCACGCCTCCCGGCCCCTTGGCGTCCGGCCCCCGTCCCTGGCCGCTTGGCGTCTGGCCCCTGGCTCCTGCGAGGCCCCTTGACCTAATGGCGACAAGGACGCTCATATATAGGCCATTCCCCCAACAGGAGAGACGGCATGCAAGGGATGGCCCCGGTCCCGGTGATGGTGGGTGCATTGTGGCTGCCCATCCTGCTTTCGGCGGTCCTGGTGTTCGTCGGGAGCTCGGTGATCTGGACCTTCGTCAAGTGGCACGACAGCGAATGGAAGCGGGTGGGGAAGGAGGGCGAGCTGCAGGACGCGCTGCGCAGGCTCGGGGTGACGACGGGGCACTACATGTTCCCCCACATGGACATGAAGGCCGGGGACAAGGCGGCGGCGAAGGCGGCGTGGACGGCGGCGTACGCGAAGGGGCCGGTGGGAGTGATCCACGCGGGGACGCCGGGGCCGATGAGCATGGGGAAGATGCTCGGGCAGGTCTTCGTCCTCTATCTGGTGGTGTCGTTCTTCGCCGCGTACGTGGCGGCGCACGCTCTGGCGCACGGCGCTCCGTACCTCAAGGTCTTCCAGGTGGTAGGGGCGACGAGCTTCGTCGCGTACGGGATGGGGACCTTCATGGACAGCATCTGGTTCAGCAAGTCGTGGCGCAGCTCGTGGCTGACGGCGCTCGACGCGCTGATCTACTGCGGCCTGACCGCGGGGACGTTCGGCTGGCTCTGGCCGCGCTGACGGCCGGACAGGGGGGATCGGTGGCGCTGAAGCAGGAGGGGGTCGCCCCGCGGGTCGGGTCGGGGCCCTCCGGCGCCGGCTCCCTGTCCTGGGGCCTCCGCTCGGCGCTCGCCGTCATCCTGGCGCTCCTCCCGGCGCCGGGACTCGGTCAAGCGTCGCCTGGTCGCCCGACGCGGCCGCCTCTCATCGTCGTGTCGTTCGACGGCTTCCGCTGGGACTACCTCGACCGCGGCCTGACCCCGAGCCTCTCGCGTCTCGCCGCGGGGGGCGTGCGGGCCCAGGCGCTCGTGCCGTCATTCCCCACCAAGACCTTCCCGAACCACTACACGCTGGTCACCGGTCTCTTCCCGGCGCACCACGGCATCGTGGACAACACGATCCGCGATCCTGCGACGGGCGCGCTCTTCCACGGGAGCGACACCCTCGCGGTGCGCGATCCGCGCTGGTGGGGGGGCGAGCCCCTCTGGGTCACCGCCGAGCGGCAGGGGGGGCGGGCGGCGGCGATGTTCTGGCCCGGCTCCGAGGCGCCGATCGGGGGCGTCCTCCCCACGTACTGGCGCCGCTACGACGCCCGGCTGCCGGACTCGCTGCGTGTGGACCAGGTGCTTGCCTGGCTCGACCTTCCCGCGGCGCAGCGCCCCTCGGTGCTGCTCGTCTACCTCTCCGACGCCGACGACGTGGGCCACCGGGACGGGCCCGACGCGCCGCGGATGGCCGACGCGATCCGGCAACTCGACGCGATGATCGGGCGGCTGGTGGACGGGTTGCGCATCCGCGGGCTCGAAGGCGCGGCGGACGTCGTGATCGTCTCGGACCATGGGATGGCCGCGATCGACACCAGCCGCGTGGTGGTTCTCGACGACTACCTCGATCCGAAGGCGATCATCCTCCTGACGGCGGGTCCCTTCCTCGCCTTCGATCCCCGGCCCGGCCTCGAGGACTCTGCGGCACGCGCCGTGGCGCGGATCCCGCACGCCCACGTCTACCGCCGCGCGGAGACGCCCGAGCGGTGGCGCTATCGCGACAACCCGCGGATCGCGGCATTCGTGGGGGTGGCTGACGCGGGGTGGCAGGTGGTGGAGCGGCTGCCGCTCGAGATCCGTCCACAGCTCTTCACCGGCGGATCGCACGGCTACGATCCCGCGGACAGCGCGATGCACGGCATCCTGATCGCCACGGGACCCGCCTTCCGCCACGGCGTCGTGCTGGGCGCGGTGGGGAACGTGCACGTCTACGACCTGCTCTGCCGTGCGGCAGGGCTCACGCCGGCGAGGAACGACGGCAGCCCGGATTCCGTGCGGGGGTTCTTCGGGGGCCGATAGCCGTCAGCGGTCGGCCGTCGGCCTTCAGCGCGCGCGCCCCTGACGGCTGACCGCTGGCGGCTGCTTCAGCCGTGCAGCTTCTTCATCTCCTGGTCGCGCAGCTCCCGGCGCAGGACCTTCAGCACCGGACTCTTCGGCAGCTCGCTCCGGAACTCGATTGCCCGGGGCACTTTGTAGGCGGCGAGGTTCTCCCGGCAGTAGGCGGTGATCTCCTCGGCCGTGACGGTCGTCCCCGGCCGCAGGACGACGAACGCCTTGACCAGCTCGCCGCGCTTCACGTCGGGCACGCCGATGGTGGCGGACTCGACCACCGCAGGGTGGGACGTCAGGACGCCGTCCACCTCGTCGGGATACACGTTGTAGCCCGAGACGATGATCATGTCCTTCTTGCGGCCCGAGATGAAGAAGTAGCCCTCGGCGTCCATCCGGGCGATGTCGCCCGTGTAGAGCCAGCCGTCCCGCAGGGCCAGCGCCGTCTCCTCCGGCTTGTTCCAGTAGCCCTGCATCACGTGCGGTCCCTTCACCACCAG